>JBCBJZ010000076.1:0-17129 GCA_038522635.1 Pseudomonadota bacterium
CGCCCGTTGCTCTAGCGCGATCTCCCCTGACTTGAGCGCGGCAGTTGACATCGCGTGAGCATCAGCTCATCTGTGATCTATGAGCACGACCATGACAAAGACACCTGCGGAGACGCTTGGCGCCCACGCCAACCGACGTCGCCTGCCCCCGGGGCGGTTGCGATGACGTTTTGTTGCATCTTCCGTCTCGGTTGAACCGTGCCCTGATCGTTCATGGCGCGGTTTTTTATTGCCTTCTCTCCCGGCACCCTTTGTACCTCCGGTACATCCCGCGACCCTCGCGGCCGCGCGTGCCACACCATCTAAGGACCCGCAGCCATGGGCGCGCCTTCCCCTGCCACCACGCCAACTCCCAAGATCTTCATTGACGGTGAAGCCGGCACCACCGGCCTCCAAATCCGCGAGCGGCTTGAAGCCAGCGGCGATCTTGCGTTGCTCACCATCGACCCGGCCCAACGTAAGGACCCCGACGCCCGGAAAGCGCTGATGGCGCAGGCGCAGATCGTTGTGTTGTGCCTACCCGATGATGCCGCGCGCGAAGCGGTGGCGCTTGCCGACACGCTTGGCGATGACGCACCGCGTATTGTGGATGCGAGCACCGCGCACCGGGTGGCGGACGGCTGGATCTACGGCTTTGCAGAATTGAGCGAAACCCAGGCGGCAAGGGTCATGACAGCAACGCGGGTTGCCAACCCGGGCTGCTACCCGACCGGTGCGTTGGCGCTGCTGCGCCCGCTCATCGACGCTGGCGCGCTGCCCACTGAAGCGCTCATAACCATCAATGCAGTCAGCGGTTACAGCGGCGGCGGACGTACAATGATTGAGACGTTCGAGCGCGGTGAGGGCCCCGCCTTCGAGCTCTACGGCTTGCAGCTGCGCCACAAACATCTGCCGGAAATCCACCGCTACAGCGGCCTGGTGCACCGGCCGATTTTCGTACCCTCGGTGGGGACCTTCCGGCAGGGCATGCTCGTCAGCATCCCGCTGCATCTGGCCAGCCTTCCGACGCAGCCGACCCTCGATGATCTGCGCGCGATCTACGCGCGCGCGTTCGCTGGCTCCTCCTGGGTGAAGCCCGGCGTGATGGACGGACCCGCCGCGACGGGGCGCATCGAACCGCAAGGGCTGAACGATAGCGACGCCATGGAGGTCTTCGTGTTTGGCGATGACGCGCTTGGCCAGGCCGTGCTGGTCGCGCGCCTTGACAATCTGGGTAAGGGGGCCGCCGGCGCGGCCGTGCAGAACATTCGGCTGATGGCGGGGCTGGCTGTTTAGATCATCTCAGCGATCGATCGGGACCAGCATTAGGTGAGCCCGATCGATCGCCCGTTGCTTCAGAGTTCATCCGCATCAGGCGGAATCGCCTGAGGCGAAAGATGAACGGCAAAACAAGTACTGAGATGTCGGTTCCGCTTCGACCTGAAACGAACCGACTCTAACCCTCCGCAATCGGCGTGAACCCACCGAGAATCATCCGCTTGCCATCGAACGGCATGTCAACATCCTTCATGCGCGGGTCCTCCATCATGCGCGCCCATCCGGCATCGCGCACCTCTTTTGACGGCCAGATCACCCAAGAGAAGACCACGGTCTCATCATCAGCGGCCTTCACAGCCATCGGCATCGACGTCACCTTACCCGGAGGCACATCATCGCCCCACGCTTCCACGTAGGACAACGCGCCGTACTCGCGCATGAGGCCGCCCGTCTTCTTGACAAAGGCCGTGTAAGCTTCGCGCTGATCGGTTTTGACTGGCGCCAGAAATCCATCGATGTAGCTCATCGTTTGCTCCTGTGATTGGGTGACCCTGGGTTACCGGTTTACACCCGCCATCGCGCCCACGACAAAGAAGGTTTGCGCTGATGCCCGATGATTTTGAGCCGAGACAGACGCGCACCCCCGGCGGCGAGGACGGGAGCGCCGCCGCCGACACGGGCGCAGCCCTACGCCAAGAGTTGGCGCCAGGTGATCATCACCCCTCGCTCGACCCTGAAGATTGGGCCGCGTTCCGCGCGCAGGCGCATGCCGCCCTCGATACCATGCTCACCACCATCGAAAGCATCGAGGATGCCCCCGTCTGGCAACCCATGCCGCAAGAGGTGCGTGACCGCTTCACGCAACCGATCAGCGACGACGGACAAGCGTTCCAGGACGTCCTCAACACGTTTGAACGCGACATCGCGCCGTTCGCGACCGGCAACCGCCACCCGTTGTTCATGGGTTGGGTGCATGGTTCTGGCACGCCTGTTGGCATGGTCGCGGAGATGTTGAGCGCCGGGCTTAACGCGAACTGCGGCGGGCGGGATCATGTGGGCCTCGCGGTGGAGGCGCAAATCGTGCGTTGGGCGACCGCGTTGTTCGGCTTTCCGGCGACCGCTTCGGGTTTGTGCGTCACGGGAACGTCGATGGCGAACTTCCTGGCCGTGCTGATCGCGCGCGACCATGCGCTTGGCCACGCCGTGCGCGCGACGGGGCTGCGCGAGGCGGCAGGTCAGCTCACCGCCTATGCGAGCGTAGAAGCCCATGGCTGTGTGATGCAGGCGCTCGAAATGGCGGGCATCGGTCGTGATCACGTGCGCCTCATCGACACCGACGCGACGGGCGGCCTCTCACCCGAAGCGTTGCAAGCGGCCATCGCGCGCGATCGGGCCGCCGGACTGCGCCCGTTCTACCTTGCGGCAACGGCAGGTGCGGTCAACACGGGCGCGTTTGATGATCTGCAGGCGTTGAGCGCCATCGCTGAAGCACACGACTTGTGGTTCCACATCGATGGCGCCTTCGGTGCGCTGACGGCCCTTGCGCCCGCGCTCGCCCATCACGTGCGCGGGATCGACAAGGCCCATTCGATCGCCTTCGACTTTCACAAGTGGGGCCACGTGCCCTACGACGCCGGCTTCCTGCTGGTGCGCGACGGCGAAGCGCACAAAGCCACGTTCGCCGCGCCCGCATCCTACCTCCAACGCGCAACCCGCGGTCTGGCCGCCGGAGAGACTTGGCCGTGCGACCTTGGCCCCGACCTGTCGCGAGGCTTCCGCGCCTTGAAGGTCTGGTTCACGCTGCAAACGTTTGGCGCGCGCCGCATCGGCGAAAGCATCGCCCACTGCTGCACGCTTGCACGCGTTCTGGAAGCTCAACTTGCCGCGACCGGACTGTTCGATGTTGTCGTGCCGGCGCGGCTCAACGTGGTGTGCTGGCGTGTGCGTGACCCAGGCGCCGCGGGTGACGCCCTCAACGGCGAGATCATCGCCGATCTGCACGAGCAGGGCCTTGCCGTGCCTTCGCCAACCACCATCGGCGGGCGCGCGGCCATGCGCGCTGCGATCATCAACCACCGCACCACGCATGGCCATATCGATCGGTTAATCGCGCATTTAACGCGGTTAACCCGCGAAAAGCTTGCGCGCCTATAATATCATCAGGCGCTTGAAGTACCAGAGCAACGGGCGCAAATGCGAATCATTTGCTCAAACACGCACGCCTTGCCTTTGCGACCAAAGTTGCTCTGCACCTTAAGATTAGATCATCTTTGGGCGATTTCGGGCTCACCTCCGGTGATCCCGATCAATCTCCCGATGATCTGGCACACGTTGTTCGTACCGCGGAGGCACGCGTGAACCAACCCCTTGCCGCTATCAGTCTCATTCTCTTTTTCATGGTGGTCTGGCTACCGCTTGGCCAACACGCGTTTCTTACCGAGCATTGGATGAAAGTGGGCGCCTTCATCGCCCCGCTTGTCCTTTTCTTCGGTTTCAAAGCACGCAACCATAAGGTCACCCCGTGGACCGGCGATATCATGCTGATGGCGTGCCTTTTTACAGCAGCCTATCTGCTCCACCAGGTCGAAGAGCACTGGATCGACCTCCTGGGCCGAACATTTCCGCTGCACGAAACCTTGAACCGCTTGCTGGCTTCCATGTTTGGGCCGGAAGCCTACGGCTTGCTGACAAAAACCGGACTGTTCCTCATCAATGCCGGGATGGTCTGGTTGGCGGGCTTCCTGGCGATTTTGATGAGCCCGCAACGGGTTTTTCCGGCGCTTGCGATGGCAGGCCTCATGTTCGTGAACGCAATCGGTCATACTGTTAATGCAATCGTCGCTTATGAATACAATTCCGGCTTGGCGACCAGCATTATCTTATTCCTTCCACTCAGCCTTCTTTTCTTCCGGACGATGCTCCATCGGAAGCAAGCCAGCGTCAAGCTGATCCTCTTGGCGATCGCATGGGGTTTCCTCGGGCATGTTCTTTTATTCGGCGGTCTTTACGCCACCACATTAACCGCCGCATTCTCAATCGAAGGCTTATACGCGCTCTTATTCATTTGGGGCGCACTTCCGACCGTGGTCTCGTTACAAAGCCCGACGGCAAAGAGCTAGCAGGTCGCTGAAAAGGCGATTTCGGGCTCACCTCCGGTGATCCCGATCGATCGCTCTACGATCTAAGCGTACGCCGCTCCAGTTCATGAATGGCGCCGCCATCCCGGCCCTCGTCGCCAAGCCCCCGACCGATCATCTCGATCGGCGCACCCGGCACGTCAGCGTCGAAGCGATAAAGGTTGTAGCGGGCCAGCGGCTTACCCTTGTGCCGCTCCCCCATCGAGGCGCACGGCGCGCCCACGATCGGGATAGGCGGGCCTGACGCCGGCTCCAGGAAGCTCAGCATGTTTTCATGGTTGTGGCCGTGGAGCACAAGATCAGCGCCGTGCTGGCGAAGCACGTCGGCCATACGCGCGCTGTCGCGCAAGCCGCGCCGCGCGTCGGCCTGCCCGGGGAGCGGTGGGTGATGGATCAGCACCACGCGTCGCAGACCCGCCCGCTTCGTCGCGGCAAGATCAATTTCCAGCGCCTCAAACTGCGCGTCGCCGACTTCACCGCTGGCGTAAAACGGCCGCGTCGGCACCGCCGAATTCACGCCGATCAAAGCGACCTTCCCGCCACCGACACGCTTCAAAAACGGAAAGCGACCCGGGCGCCGCGCGTCCTCGCGCACATCTTCAGCATCGCGCGAGGGAACATCTGGCGCGCGCGCCACCGCCGCATGATCGCCCGCCAACGTTTCAACAGCGCTTGTTGCGCGCATGTAGGCGGCCCAACGCATGGCCCCCTCATCACGCCCCAGCTTGGTGTAGATATCGTGGTTGCCGGGCACGACGGTGACGTCACGCGGCTCACCGATACGGATCAGCCAACGCAACGCCGTTTCATGCTCCTGGGGCAGCCCGAGATTGACCAGATCGCCGGTGAGCGCGACGTGGTCGGGCGCCTGGGCGGCGAGGTCGGCCATCAACGCGTCGAGCACCGCTGTCTTGTAGACCTGCCGCCGCGTCAGCTGCCAGTTTGCTAGCCCGAGCAGGCGTTTCACGTTCCAATAGCGCGGGCCAAACCAGGTGACGGGGCCGCGATGGAAATCTGAGGCGTGAGCGAGGGTGAACATGGGCGATAGGGGGAGCGCGCGGCGACGATCGCGTCAAGGGCCTGCGGGGGGCTGCGGGGGGCTGCGGGCCGCATTGGCGCGGCAGCGTAAACATCGTGCGCCAGAAAAGCGCGCCGCGCACTGCATCTTGCGCTGTCACGCGAACACGGGTGAACTTGGCTCCATCCACAACGGCAATCGCAACTGCAACCGCAACGGAACGATCACACCGTGGCCACCACCAAAGAACGCATCGTGCGCCGCCTCATGCAAAGCTACTGGCGGACCACACGCCCGGCGACGCTTGGCGCGCAAGGCATCGTGATCGACCCAAACGACCGCATCCTGCTCGTGCGCCATACCTATCGGCCAGGGTGGCACTTCCCCGGAGGCGGCGTTGAGCGCAACGAGACGACGCTCACCGCGCTGACCCGCGAGTTGGAAGAAGAAGCCGGCGTTCTGCTCACCGCGCGGCCCACCTTGATGGGGCTCTACGCCAATTTTCGCGCCTTCCCGAGCGACCACATCGCGGTTTTCATCGTGCGCTCATGGGAACGTCCGGTGGTACCCGCACCCAACAACGAGATTGCGGAACAGGGCTTCTTCGCCAACGACGCACTGCCCGAAGGGACGGTTGAAGGGGCCCGCCGGCGCTTGCGCGAGATCTTCGAGGCGGCCGACCACCACGACCATTGGTGACCATCGCTCCATCGCCCCCCAGCCGCTCGGGCCGCGACCACCACAACTGTCAATCTCGCCCTCGTGGCGAGGATCCAACGCGCAGCTAACCCGGACGGTGGCGATGGCAGGCGTGTCGTGCAACGAAGGATTGTTCGTCCCGGGAAGCCAGGATTGAGAGCCTTCCCGTCCATCCACTTTAACCGGAAGCGAACCGGCCCTAAATCGACCGCCCTCTTGAAGGCAGCCTCGACACATGAGCGATTCCCCCCTCCACGTACGGGTTCTGACGCCGGCCGATGAGCCCGCCGTGAGCGCGCTGATCGGCGTCGCGTTCGGCCCGGGTCGTTACGCCAAAACCGCCTACCGCCTGCGCGAAGGCACCGAACTCATCTCTGCCTACTGCCGCGGCGCCTACATGGGCGAGCGCCTCGTGGGCGTGATCCGGTTTTCACCGGTGAGCGTCGATCGTGACGGCCTTGTCCACCCGTCGCGCCGCACGCCCGCGCCGGGCGGTGACAGCATCTCAGCGCGCGCGGATGCCTTGCTGCTCGGCCCCCTCGCCATCGACCCGCACGTGGCGGGCCGGGCGATCGGCCAACAATTGATGCGCGAAGGCTTGGCGCTGGCGGAAGCGTCCAGCGTCGCGCTTGTCATTTTGGTCGGTGATCTGGCGTTCTACGAACGCTGGGGCTTTGAACGCGCAGCCCCAGGCAGCCTGCGCTTACCGGGCCCGGTTGATCCCGCCCGCCTGCTGATCTTGCGGTTGACCTGAGCGCGTTCTGCGTCAGGTCATAAAATCAACGACAAAACAATGAGTTCACGAATTCCGCTCCAACGCAGAATGCAGCATGACTCTGGTGGTCACAAAAATGTGATCAATTACTAACGTGACTGCATAGACACGTGACCATTGAATAACCTATGTTCGGCCCATGGACACCGTCTTCAAGGCGCTCAGCGATCCTGCCCGGCGCACGCTGCTCGACACGTTGCGCACCCGCGACGGTCAGACGCTCACCGAGCTTGAGGCACACCTCGACATGACCCGTTTCGGCGTCATGAAGCATCTCAAGGTGCTCGAAGAGGCCGGGCTGGTGGTGTCCAAGAAGCAGGGCCGCTTCAAGTACCACTACCTGAACGCGGTGCCCCTGCAGGAGATCCTCAACCGATGGATCGAACCGCTGATCGCCAAACCGATGGCCCAAGGGCTCACGGCGCTCAAGGCACAACTGGAAGGGACCACCGCTATGGCCGACCCCGCCTCTCCCGGCACCGCCGATGCCACAGATAACGCAAACGCCACCAAACCAGACTTCGTCCATCAGACGTTCATTCGGACGAGCCAGGACGCGCTGTGGGATGCGCTCACCAAGGCCGATCAGCTCGGCGCGCACCACTTCGCATGCACCAGCGCCGAGGGTGATGCGGCGATCGGCAAGCCGACCCGCATGCTGCGCGCCGACGGCTCGACCATGCTCACGCAAACCGCCATCGCGCTCGACCCCAAGACCCGCATCGAAAAGATGTTCCAGCCGAACTGGGGCGAAGGCGAGCAACAGCCCTCACGGATCGTGTTCTTGATCAGCGTCGAAGGCCCGCTGTGCAAGCTGACCTGTGAACACTACGACATCCCGCCCGGTCAGGAAGGAGTGCGCGAGGGCTGGGCGCGCTTCACCGCCTCGTTGAAGTCATGGCTCGAGACGGGCGAAGCGCTGAAGATGGAGATGTGAGATCATGACGAGCGAACTCACGTTCCTTGCGCTAAGCGCGGTGTTGGCTGCGAGCCTCTGGGTGCCCTTCATCGTTGGGGTGAACACCGAAGCGAAGACCTACACCGACTTTACGCGCCCGCCCGATCTGCGCGGCATGCGGCCGTGGGTGCATCGCGCTTACCGCGCGCATCAAAACATGCTTGAGACGTTGATGCCGTTTGCCGTGCTGGTGTTGATCGCCCATAGCGTTGGCGTCTCGACCACCGTCACGGTGTGGGCAAGCGCTGCCTTCTTCGCGCTGCGGGTCGCCCATGCGGTCGGGATGATTTCGGGGCTTGCACGCTTTCCGATCCGGCCTGTGATCTTCACGGCGAGCTGGCTTTGCACGCTTGCGATCGCGGTCAGCCTGCTGTTGGCCTGAGGGGCTCTTGCGCTCTCCCGAACGGAAAAAAGGCTGCCCCGCCATTTCAGCGGGACAGCCCCTTTTGCCTGCGTAACGCCTGATCGGGCAAGCAGCGTCGCTTCGTTAAAGTTGTCGGCCGCCCAACACGTGCTGCCCACCGCTGCCGCGCCTGCCGGTTAGCTCGATTTCTTCACACGCATGTACCATTCAACCAAGCGCCTCACCTGGCGAGGGGTGTAGCCACGCGCGACCATGCGCTGGACGAAATCGGCGTGCTTCTTCGCCGTCTCGTTGTCCTGCTTGGCACCAAAGCTGATGACCGGTAGCAGATCCTCAACTTGCGAGAACATCCGCCGCTCGATCACATCGCGGATCTTCTCATAACTCGTCCAGCTCGGGTTCTTGCCCTGGTTCTGCGCCCGTGAGCGCAGCGCAAATTTGACAACCTCGTAGCGGAAGTCCTTCGGGTTCGCGATGCCGGCAGGCTTTTCGATCTTCGACAGTTCCTGCTCCAGCAGATCACGGTTCATCAACTGCCCCGTATCCGGGTCCTTGAAGTCGTGATCCTCGATCCACGCATCCGCATAGGACACATAGCGATCGAACAGGTTTTGGCCAAAGTCGTTGTAGCTCTCCAGATAGGCCTTCTGGATTTCGTTGCCGATGAACTCCGCGTAGCGCGGCGAAAGCTCCTCTTTGATGAACTCAAGCCAGGCGCGCTCGGTCTCTTCCGGCATCTGCTCGCGGCGGATCGCCTGTTCGAGCACATACATCAAGTGCACCGGATCGGCGGCCACTTCCTGCGTGTCGAAGTTGAAGGTGCCCGACAGCATCTTGTAGGCAAAGCGCGTTGAAGAGCCGTCCATGCCTTCGTTGACGCCGGCCGCATCACGGTATTCCTGCAGCGTTTTGGCGTGAGGGTCGGTGTCCTTTAGGCTTTCGCCATCGTAGATCCGCATCTTCGAATAGATCGACGAATTCTCGTGCTCCTTGAGACGGGTCAGCACCGAGAACTGCGCGAGCATCTCAAGCGTGCCCGGCGCGATCGGCGATTGGGCGAGCTCGGACGATTGCAACAGCTTTTCGTAGATCCGCGTCTCTTCAGCGACCCGCAGGCAGTAAGGCACCTTGATCACGCAGATGCGATCAAGGAAGGCTTCGTTCGTGCGGTTGGCGCGGAACGACTGCCACTCGCTTTCGTTGGAGTGTGCGATGATGATGCCCTGATAGGGCAGCGCGCCGACGTTTTCCGTGCCCACGTAGGTGCGATCCTGCGTGGCGGTCAGCAACGGGTGCAGCATCTTGAGCGGCGCTTTGAACATCTCGACGAACTCGAGGATGCCTTGCGTTGTGCGGTTCAACCCGCCCGAATAGGAGTAGGCATCAGCGTCGTTCTGCCCGAAGTGCTCCAGCTTGCGGATGTCGACCTTACCGACAAGCGCTGAGATATCCTGGTTGTTCTCATCGCCAGGCTCGGTCTTGGCCACGCAGATTTGGCGCAGCTTTGAGGGGTACAGCTTCACCACCGAAAACTTCGAGATGTCGCCGCCGAACTCATCCAAGCGCTTCACGGCCCAGGGGCTCATGTTGCCTGGCACCACACGGGCGGGAATGCCGTACTTCTCTTCCAGCATGGCGCCCATGTCGGTCGGATCGAACAGACCGAGCGGGCTTTCGAAGATCGGGCTTGGTTCACCGTTCGCGGTGAGCACGTAGATGGGCTGATCCTCGATCAGGTCTTTCAGCCGGTCAGCGAGCGACGACTTACCGCCACCGACGGGCCCCAGCAGGTAGAGGATCTGCTTGCGCTCTTCGAGGCCCTGGGCTGCGTGTCGGAAGTAACCAACGATGCGCTCGATCGTCTCTTCCAGGCCGAAGAAATCCTTGAACGCAGGATAGATCTTGAGCGTGCGGTTCATGAAGATGCGGCTGTAGCGCGGGTCCTTCGACGTATCGACCAGCTCCGGCTCGCCGATCGCCGCGATCATGCGTTCAGCCGTCGTCGCGTACAAGGACGGATCGTTGCGGCAGCCCTCCAGGTAGTCCCGCAAGCTCATCTCGCTGAACTTCTGGCGCTCATAGGTCTTGGCGTACAGATCGAAGATGTTGGGGTCTGAAGGCATCGCATCCCCCTCCTTGTGTTCGGGTCTGACAAGCAGCGTGGTCGCCCAGCCGATGTTATGCGGTGATCCGCAGGTTCGGTCTCAGGGGCGCCAGCCTGCAAGGCTTTGCGTTATGCCAACATTGCGCATAGCCCCGACGCTTTGGGGGCGGAAATGCGGCATCGCGATCACATTCGCGGCCCGTGGGCCGCCTTAGGCGATGTCAGGCAGTGTCACCAAAAGCCATCGCGTTGGTAAACGGCAACTGGACGCGCTTGTTGCTCTCAAGCTTACGCGCGCAGCATAGCACGTAGATCGGCGCTCGCGCGATGTCGTTACGCCACGCAAGGGCGCCGTAGGTTGCTGTCACCTGTTCAACTGCCGCTTGCCTGCCCAACAACGCGCCAGTTTGCCTCTTGTCCTGATTGACGCATGGGCAAACGGCACTCGCATCACCGCGCGGCGCGTTCATGCCGCAAAGCCACCGCGCCCTCAAACCGCCGGCATGTCGAAGCGATAGCCCACGCCGCGGACGGTCACGATCACTTTGGGCTGGGCTGCATCGTCTTCGATTTTTTGACGCAAGCGCGAGATGCGGATGTCGAGGCTGCGATCGAGCGGCGACCACGTGCGCCCGTGCGCCATCTCGCACAATTCATCACGGTTGAGGACGCGGTTGGGATGGGCCACGAACGTCTTCAAGAGTTGCAGCTCCAGCGCCGTCAGCGTGATCGAGCTGCCTCCCGGCGCCAGCAACCGCCCACCTTCAAGATCAAGACTGAACCGTCCCAGCCGAACCACCGCAGGCAGCCCGCCGGCGGCCGCTCGCCCCGCTTCTTGGGCCGTCGCCATGCGGCGCTGCAGCGCGCGGATGCGGGTGACGATCTCGCGTGGGTCGGCGGGTGCGGACAGGCATTCATCGGCGCCCGATTCAAGCGCGATCACGCGGTCGACCGGGTCATCGCTGGGCACGATCGCGACGATGATCATGGGCGTGTGGGCTGCGAGCCATCGCACGGGCTCCATGGCATCGGGGCGTTCGGCGGTGCTCAAGTCGATGATGATCGCGTCGGCAGGCTCTGAACGCGCCAAAACCCGCAGTTGGCTCGCGCTTTGGGCGTTACGCACCTGCAGGCCGCAGGCCGCCAGCGCGTCCGCGCACACCCCATCGGCACGTTCCCGGCACACGATGATCGACGTCTGCGTCACGCACCTTTCCTCCTTATCGGCCATCGTCCAACGCGAATGCCGAAACGGCACCCACCGGCTCAACCGATGGATGCCGCTTGCGCCCAGTATAGAGCGCGGCCGCTAGTATGACGTGAACGAAGGCATGGTCAGGTCTGGACAAGGGTTAGGTCATGAAAGTTGTACGATCAGGCCCCAGCCGGCCAGGGGAGCACCGGCCGGGTCCCGATCGTGCTTAGTAGTAGAACGCACCGCGGCGCAGCAGCCGGCAGCGGCGGAAGCGCCAGAGCCAGTAGCGGTTACCGGTGAAGCGGAAGCGACGCAGGAAGCGGAAGCAGCGACGCCAGCCGAACGGACGGCCGAAATGGCGGTGGCGATAGCGACGGTAGTGGACGTTTTGAACGCCACCGGCACCCTGTTGTGCTTGCGCGGGTTGCACGGGTTGGGCTGCAACCGGGGCACTGAGCGGCGCTGCGGATGCGGTCGAGACTTGGACGCTGGCGACGGCTGCCAAAGCGGCGACACCGGCGATGAGGGAGGCAAGCAGTTTCATATCATCAATCCTTGTTGGGGTGGCGTGACCCCTTAGTGGTCGAATGGAAGACCCAGAGCCTTTCACGTTCGCCCTTCGTCGCTGGGCGAAAGTCGAAGGCGCTGTGTCGATGATCACCGATTTGGGAGATGCAGGCGGGCGCGCAACGTTTTGAAACACGGTTTTTGTGTGGCGCTGCGCCACCGCATGCGCGCAAGTCTCACGCCTCCTCACGCGAACGCGAGATTGCCGGACCGTCATGATGTTTCTGAACGGATACTCATGTTACGGAAATGAAACATCGACGGCGTGTGGGCGCGCGGCCACCACACGGCGAGAGCGGTAAAAGCTGAATGAAATGAGAGGGTTGTGAATGGTGGATGAACGGCGCGCGGCGCTTGCCCGCACGCCGGTCGAAGACGCGTTTCACACGCCCATGGCGCCGATGATCGCCCCTTGGATCAGCAGCACGCCAAGCCAATGCAGCGTATCAATCACCGTCAACGCCAGGCGCTGCCCTTGGTAGGCGTGGTTCACGCCGATGGTGGTGACGATGAAGCCGACCCACACGAAACCGGCCGAAATCAAGCCGTTGGCCAACGTCACCTGGTCCTGGCCAAGATGGCCGATCAACCCCGCCAGCACCCACGCCATCAGCAGCTGGGCAACGAAAGTCCCGATCATGATCACCGGGAGCGGGGGACCTTCCTTGAGGTCCGCTTCCGTCTTGCCGACCGCGGCCATCCAGCGCTTGCCGAGGATGCCGTACCAGGCGCCGCCGAACATGAAGGCGACCACGGCGGCAAGCAGCACTGCCAAATAATTCAAGCCCGCAAAATCCATCTGCTGTCTCCCTCGCGCTGATGCGGTACTCCACCTGCGACAGTACAACACGCTTTCCCAAACGCGGAAGGGGCCGCGATCGAAATCGCAGCCCCCTCGAAAGTCCTGTCTGGTCGCTTGTGCGATCAGAACTGGATGCGTGCACCCACGATCACCGTGTCGAAGTCGTCGACATCAACCGACGTGCCGTTGGTGGTCAGACCACCCGCAGTCGGCGCGTCCGTGCCGCCCGTGATAGAGCCGGAGAAGTGGTGGTAGCCGACGTACAGCTGCATGGCGGCTGCATCGATGTTCTGCTGGAAGCTGAAGCCGATCACGTCGTACTCGGAGCTGGCAATCGTGAAGCTGCCAATCGAGCCGTTGCGTGCGCGGTGCGTCCCAGCATCAGCCTTGAAGTAGTCGACCTGGAAGGTCGTCTTACCGATGCCGAAGAAGTTCTTCGCGATACCAGCAGCGATGTAGTAGTGCTCGTCTTCATCGTCGACAGCAGCGGCACCACCAGGAGTCGTTGCAGCCAAGGTCGTGACGCGCAGGTCATCGGTACCACGGCCGTAAGAGCCGCTGACGTAAAGACCGGTTGGCACGTGCATGATGCTGGCCGACATGCCGAGCTGATCACATTCGATACCAGCCGAGTTCGATCCGTCGGAAGCGCCGACGGTCGGGCCGACCTGAGCGATCTTCTCACAGTTCCGCTCGGTGTCGCTCCATTGCTGGTAACCGATACCGGCAGCGAACCGCACGCCGTTCCATTCGCCGGCATAGCGAAGCGCGACATCGTAGAAGTCGTCTTCACCGAAGGCCGTCGAGAACGTGAAGCCTGCGAGTGTCGGAGACACGTACAGCACACGGTTCAGACGATCGCCCTCACCAACGTTTGAGTTCTGCGGCGAGTTCAGAGCGCCCCAGGACGGGCCGGCAAACACACCGTTGATCCGCGTCAGGAACGTCAGACCGTGGGTGAATTCCGGGTCGTTACCCGATGCAAGCGTACCGCCGAGGTTGATCTCGGTGATGCCCTCAGTGGCCGTACCGGAGTGACCGATGCTGATCTGACCAAGGCGCTTGTGCTCCAGGTACAAGACCTGGTGGCGAATATCGAGGCTCGTGTTACCGCTATCGCTGGTTTGGTTTGCAACCACGAAGCTGTCGCGGCGCACACCAATCTCGATGTAGTAGCTGGCGGTCAGATGCGTGTTGATCTTCGCCGAACCACGGAAGCGGAAGCGCGTCCGTGAGTAGTTCGACGTCCCGATGTAGGCGTTCTGCTCAACGCCGTCATCCCAGAACAGGATGGCTTCGTTGACGTGACCGGAAAGGGTCAAAGACACTTTGCGGTTGCCCTTGCGAACGGTGGTGGCCTCAAGTTCCGCAATGCGTTCCTCAAGGTCCGCGCAGCAATGTCCGCCCAGATCAGCAGCATTCGCAGGCGCCATCAGGCCACCCATCATGATGCTTGCCGTGGCGGCGATTGCGAAGCGACTGGTCGTCTTCATCAGTCCCCCAATCATAAGTGTAGTCTCCACTCGGTTTGGTCTTTGGTTGCTTCGAAGCAGTACGCGTGTGACCTGCGTCTGCCAGAAGCCGCTCCCGACAACCGCGCACGGGGGACCAGCCCCGAAAGCGGCCGACAGGGTCGGCTGACTCGCGACAACGCTACTTCTGACAAACGCTGGGATACTTGTGTTTCGGCGCTCTCTACCGAGGACCGAAAGCGCCGAGGCGCCGTTTTCGACCATCACTTCACAAGGCGTTGACCTTGCACCTGAGCAATGACCTTGCCGGACGGATCCGGCTGGAGCCTGTCCTCACAACTCGTGTGACAGTGGTTGAGCTTTAGATTTTGAGTCGGGGTTTCGTCCAACCGCACAAGGGGTATTTTCCGCGCTTTGAACCGTGTTGTGCCAACATTGCCACATCGGTTCTGCACAGAGCGGCACGATTGCCGCAGACCGGGCGAACCCTTACTAAAAGGTTAAGGCGGCTAGCGATTTTGGGGAGCGAGAACATGGGACGGATCGCGGTTCTGGATGATTATCAACAGGTCGCTCTGACGATGGCGAATTGGTCGGCGCTGCGCGACCGGCACGAGATTCACGTGTTCAGCACGCCGTTCACGTCGCCCGAAGAAGCTGCATCGGCGCTGGCCAGCTTCGATCGGTTGGCGATCATGCGTGAGCGCACGCCGTTTCCGACCGCCCTCTTTGAAGCCCTGCCGGCACTGAAGTTCATGGTCACCAGTGGGATGCGGAACCTCAGTATTGACCTTGATGCGGCACGGGCGCGAGGCGTCGTGGTCAGCGGCACACCGAGCCCCGGCGTGGCGACGGCGGAACTCGCGATCGGGCTCATGCTGGCGCTCGCCCGCTCTATCCCGCAGGAACATGCGAACATGCGCGCGGGCCGCTGGCAGACCACGGTTGGACGTGATTTGGCGGGTTCGACGTTAGGCCTCATCGGGCTTGGACGCTTGGGCGCGCGCGTCGCCCGCGTGGCGCAGGCGTTTGAGATGGATGTGATCGCCTGGAGCGCCAATCTGACGGACGCTCGGGCCGCAGACGTGGGCGTGACGCGGGTCTCAAAGGATGAGCTTTACGAACGCGCCGATGTGATCTCGGTGCACACAGTGCTGTCGGAGCGCACGCGCGGGCTGATCGACCGCGATGCGTTTGCCCGCATGCGCAGCCACGCCCTGCTCATCAATACGTCGCGTGGCCCTATCATCGAAGACGCCGCATTGCGTGAGGCCCTGGATGCGGGGCGCATCGGCGGTGTGGGGCTCGATGTCTACGATCACGAGCCGCTCGCCGCCGATCACTGGTTGCGCGACCACCCCCGGGCCGTGCTGACGCCGCATCTTGGCTACGTGACACAGCAAACCTACGAGGTGTTTTACGCAGGCATGGTGGCAGCGCTGGAAGCCTACGATGAGGGTGCGCCGATCAACGTGCTGACTTGACTTTGCATTTCACCGGTGGCGCCACCGACGGGCGTCATGCGTGTGACGACAAATCCTTGATCGTTGCGTTGGCACCTGAGAGCGGGTTGGCCGGATCATGCGCCACGCGCACTTCCTGAAAGCGCGCGCCCAACGCATCGTAGATCATCAAGCGCCCGCTCAAGCTGTCGCCGATCTTGAGGATCTCTTTGAGCACTTCGCTGGCTTGCAATGTGCCGATGACACCCACGATCGCACCGAGGACCCCCACCTCCGAACAATTGGGCACCGTGCCGGCGGGCGGCGCTTCGGGGAACAGGCAGCGGTAACTGGGATAAGGCTCACCTTGTGGTGTGCGCTCATGCGGTTTGAAGGTTGTGACGTAGCCGTCGAACGGGCCGACCGCGCCGAACACCAGCGGACGCTTGGCCAGGTAACAGGCGTCCGACACCAGGTAACGCGTGGCGAAATTGTCTGACCCATCCGCGACGATGTCGTAGCGCGCGATCAGGTCGAGCGCGTTCGCCGCGTCGAGCCGTAAGGGGTGCGCTTCGACCGTGACATGGGGATTGAGCCGCGCCACGGCGTCTGACGCGCTGACGACTTTGGGGCGATCCACGTCTGCGCTGGTGTGCAACACCTGGCGTTGTAGATTCGACAGCGCGACATGGTCATCATCGATGATGCCGAGCGTGCCAACACCCGCCGCCGCGAGATAAAGCGCCAACGGCGAACCCAGGCCGCCGGCGCCCACCAACAACACCCGCGCCGCCTTTAAACGTTGTTGCCCGGCGCCGCCAACATCGTGCAGCACGAGGTGACGCTTGTAGCGCTCGATCTCGTCGGGCTTCAGCGCGGGCGTTTCCGTCATCATAGTTAATTCCATAGATTTCAGATCGTTACGGCTCCTTCATGCGATCGCATGAACGCAAACTGAACGCCACATTCAGACAGGATGCAGCCCCTTCGGCGCCATAGTCCATCCGTCAGCGCCAATTCAGTTTCAAGAGAGACCCGACCAATGGATAACGTTCGCCAACAGCCGCGCCTGCCGCGTCGCCCGCGATGTCGCTGATCTCGCTCTGTGAGCGCGTTACGAGGCCAGGTGATCGATGGTTCGTCACCAACGTTTTGCCTGGCCCCTCCAGGATGGAAGCACAACCCGAACAGCCCAAGCCGCATCATCGAGAAGCGGTCAGGCCCGCAAACGGACAGCGCCTCCAACCCCAAGCATTTCAGCACCAATTGATTTTCTTCGTTTTTTTGCAAAACCCGAAGACCAGGAGCCGAACAATGTCCGCCCCCACCGCACAAGACC
>JBCBJZ010000077.1:0-16606 GCA_038522635.1 Pseudomonadota bacterium
CGGAATTCCTGCGTTCCGCTTACCACGACGCGAGCATGGCCGCATCAAGGCAGGGCTTGCGCTGAGCGATCAACGTGGGCGCGCGACATTCGGCAGCACGATAGAGCCCAGCCCCGTCGCTCACGCGCGCAACGGGTCAGGCTGCCAACGCCGCCAGGCCGTCTGAGCCCACCACACATCAAATGCGATCAACGCCCAGATCGGTAGCCAGATCGCCCAGACCACCTGCTCGGTGTAAATCTCTAGCTTGCCTTCGCTGATCAAATAAAAGGCCGTGTAATAGAGCGGAATGAACACCGTTACAGCGGCCATCGACAGCTTCGGCAAGAAGGGCAAGAACACAAACATCCATGTCGCGTACCACGGGTATTGCGCCGGGCTCACGATCAGCATGGCCATCGCGACCAGGCTCGCGCGCTGCATCAGATCGGCGCCGTCCTCAAGCGGCTTACGTGCGAGCCACAAGATGAAGAGCCCTAGCAGCCCCGCCATGAGGCCACGGGCGGCCAGCCCCGCGAGTTCCTTTGAAAGCCCGAACGGCGTGGTCACCCAGGTGACAGCCCGCTCAACGGCGGGAAACAGCGCGCTGTTGGTCTTCCAGTTCTGCGCGTAGGCCACGAAACCCGATGAATCATCGAGCCCGCCAAGATACGCCGGCAGCGCCCACACCACCGTCATCGCCGTGAGGATGAAGGCGCACGCCAGCAAGCGGATCGGGTGGTTGATCAGCGGACGCCAGATCAATGGTGCCAAGATCAGCGGCCATAACTTCGCGCCAACCGCAAAGCCCAAGGCGACCGTTGATGCCAGATGCCACCGCCGCACCGCGAGCATCATCGCCGCCAACACCAAGGGCAGGAGGATCGCCTCCATGTGCGTGGCGTTGATCAGCTCTTTGATCACGACCGGGTTCCACCAATAGAGCGCCGACCATAACGGCGACCGCCCCACCATCGTTAGCAGCGCGATCATCAACGCCAGCGTCGCCGCTTCACCGATCAGGCACACCACCCGCCACGCGACCAGGCTCCACGGCTTGATCGCGTAAGCGAGCGCAAATGCCCCTTGCGCAACCGGAGGGTAGATCGTCTTGAGGTAGCGATGGTTGACCCGCTCGTTGATCTTGCCTGACGCCTTGGCGAGCGCGTGCAACGTTGAATAGCGCGGCGCCTCAGCCGCCTTTTCCGGCGACACGGCATAAGGGTTCAGCCCGTGCATCAGAACCGCGCCGTCCCACAGGTAGCGCTGATAATCATCCTCCAGCGCCGGCTCGCTCGTCATCAGCATGCCGCGCATGGCAAACCCCATGACGACGACGAACGCCAGCAGCGCCGCATTGCGCCGGTGGCGGCTTTCGCGGATCGACCGGCGGATCACGTAGAGCAGCGGGATATAGATGAGGCCCGCAGTGACGAGCCCGATCGTCAAGGGCAGCGAAGGGATCTGCGTCAGATCGTAGGCGTAGCCGAACAGGTGCGAATGGTACGCGAGGAAGCTTGCAGCCGCGAAGAGCGACCCGCCGATCAAAAGCCAGGCGGCCCAGGTGAGCGCGCTCAAACCCTCGCCATCGCCAGCTTCAGCGGCGCGCGCATCGCGATAGGTGGAGGAAGCCATCAACACTCTCAATCAACGCGTTAGAGCAGCGGGCGCAAAGTGCGAAGCACCGGTGCCTCACGCCTTGCAGCTGCGCCCCAAGCTGCTCTGCACATTAAAGGCCGCGCCAACATGGTCACACTTCGTTTAACGTGGCACATGCCGCGGCAGCCCAGCGCACTCCAGACACAATCACTCACATGGCCGTGAAGCCTGACAACGAGGCGTGCGCCAGGTTCTGGTCGGCCATCCGCTCAGCCTTCGCCCGCGACGCGCGTGCCATGGCCGCTAGCAGTTCAGGCCGCCGCAGGAAGCTTGCCATCGCCCGCTTCAGGCTGCCTGCGTCACCTGGCGGCACAAAACAGCCGTTGACGCGCTCGTCGATCAGGTCGCGCGCTGCCCGCGTCCAAGACGCGATCACAGGCCGGCCGCGGGCCATGGCATAGGACAGCATCTTCGCGTGCCCTTCGCCGTAGCCCGACGGATGGACCACAACATGGGTGTTCGCCAAAATCGTGTCAGGATCGACATCACCGACGTATTCGACGACCCCGGCGTAGGCCTCCAACGTTCCCGGCGGCAAGGCATCGCCCACCGTGCTCATGCCACCGTCACTGGCGACCGCCGTGCGCCCTGCCACCACGAACCGACAACCTGGAACATCGGCCTTGAGCGCGTGCGCTGCCTGGCAGAAGGCTTCGATGCCGCGGCCCAGTTGCAAAGGCGCGAAAAGCGCGAATGTCAAACCACGCCCATGTTCGGTCGAAGGCAGTGGCAACGGCAAGACCCGCGTGAGGTCAAGGCCCGGTTCCGGCACCACATCGATGGCACCAACCGCCGGCACGAGCGTGCGCAAAAGCTGCGCATCGTAGCGGTTATGCACCGCGACCACGTCGCTCACTTTGAGCGCACGGGCAAGCCCCATCACCGCCATCCGGTGCGCACGCCGTCCCGCACGCCCGAACACGGGCACAGCAACGCCCTCAGGCATCTCATGGAAAATCGGTCCAAGCCCGCTCACCACCGTCACGATGCGACAGCCTCCGGCGCGCCGCGCCGCCAACGCGCCCAGCACGGCGGCACGCAAACCCACACCGATCACCACGTGGGGCCGCCATTCCTTCAGCGAAACCACAAGTTGGCGCAGGCTTTTCATCGGGTCGAAGGGGCTGAGCGAACCGCGCACCAGCTCATAACCCTCGCACTCACCGCCCCGCCCGTGCACCGCGTCGACCAACGGTTGATCGAAGTTCGGCGCCACCAGAAGCACGCGATGGCGGGCGTCCAGCATCTCGCCCATCCACGCGCCATAGGCAGCGTGCGTGTCGTGAGCATCAGCGGTGATCAACGCGATCCGCTGCGCCGGCGCAATCGCCGCGCCGCGCACGGGCTGCCCAGCTTTGCGAGCGGCGGTTGGCAACAGGCGCATCGACATGGCGAAGCTCGCGGATGGTGAAATTCAAGTGAGGCTTGGGCGCAAACCCATTGACACCTTGTCTACGATTCGTCGCCACGCGGCTAACGATGCGCTTTCGGGAAACCACGTTTTCCGCCGACTTTCGACATTCAGCGCGTGCAGGTTAATGTAAGGGCCCCGCAATCCTTGTGCTGCGGGAGACGACGCCTCACGTCCGGACCGCTTCGAGGTGAAGCGCGGACAAAAGCAAAAAGAAAGAAGCAAAATCGATGGCTGTATTGAAAGTGCTTGAACTGCTCTCCGATTCTTCGAAGAGCTGGGAAGATGCGGCGGAAAAGGCGACCATGAAGGCAGCCAAATCGGTCAAGAACATCCGCTCCGTCTACGTCCAGGACATGTCAGCGGTGGTGGACGCGAAGGGCAAGATCAAGACGTATCGCGTGACCTGCAAGGTGACGTTCGAGGTCGGCCCCACCGGCAAGACCAACTAGCAGTCCCGTTTTACCGCTCAGCTTCAGCCTTCCGGTGCGGATGAACGTTAAGCGGGCTCGCGCGACGGTGCTGGCTTCGGCGTAACAGCACTGTCGCGTTCCAACTTGTCGATCAGCCTGAAACAGACCACCACGGCCACGATGCCGAACACCACCCCGCCCAACAGATTGGCCGCGATCACGCCCTTGGCGCCACCAAGTGTTGCGCCAACGGTGACAAACGGAATGGTGCCGAGCGTGGCGCGCAACCAGTTGAAGGCCGTTGAAAAATGCGGCCGCCCCAGCGTGTTGAAAGCCGCGTTCGCCACGAACAGCGCGCCCAGAAACATGAAGAGCGGGGCAGCGACCGTGCTGAAAAACACGATCAGCGCCGTGGCACCCGGCGTCGCTTTGAACAACACGGCAAGGCTGTCGGCCGCCAACACCAGCAACAGCCACGCGACCAGCGTGTAGAGGCCCGTAAAGATCAGCCCGTCGCGCAAGGCGGCCCGCACGCGGCCGAAATCCCTCGCGCCCAGGTTCTGCCCGATGATCGGCCCGATCGCACCGGTGAGCGCGAAGATCGCACCGAACGCGACAGGGATGATCCGCCCGATCGCCGTCCATCCCGACACAGCCGTATCGCCGAACGCGGCGATCACCGACGTGACATAGGCGTTCGCAAAGGGCGTCGCGAGGTTGGTCAGCACAGCCGGGGCCGCGATAAAGCCCAACCGCGGCAAGTCGCCAACGAAGGCACGCGGGCGCAAGCGGCCCACCAAACGATGGCGCACCATCACGCCGTAGAGCCCGACCGCCATCACCGCACAGCGCGACAACGCGGATGCCAGGGCGGCACCCTCGATCCCCCAACCGAACGTGAAAATGAAGATCGGATCGAGCGCAACCGTGACCACCGCTCCGATCAACGTGACGGCCATCGCGCCGTTGGCATCACCCACTGACCGCAGCAGCGAACTGGCGCACATGCCGACCGCCAACACCGGCATCGAGGGCAGCAGGATCGTGAGATAGGCCGAGGCAAGATCGTGCGTGCGCCCGCTCGCGCCCAGTTGATCGAGCACCCACGGGATCATCAACCACAGCGCCGCCGCAGCCACGCCCGAGAAGAAGCCGGCCGCCACCAGCGCGTTGGTGCCAAGCCGGCGCGCGCGCGTCATGCGTCCCGCCCCGATCGCCGGCGAAGCGAGCGCGGCCGCCGCAATCGAAAGCCCGATGCCGATCGAGATCGAGAAGAATGAGACTGCCGCGCCGAAACCGACCGCCGCCTTGATCTCCACATCGTCGAGCTGCGCCAGGAAATAGAAGTTCGCCAGATCGCTCATGAAGATCGCCACCAGACCGATCGCGCTGGTGCCGGTCATCACGAGTATGTGGCGCATGGTGGAGCCCGTCACGAACACTGGTTTTGACGCTTGCGTCGCCGGGGTCTGCGCCTGACGCCTCCCAGGGGCCAGTGGGATCAGAGAGATCAGCCAACCCAACATCGCTCGCTCGCTTTTCTTTTTCAGGCACGAAGGCGCTTCGGCCGTCCTCGTCTCACATAACGAAACGAACGGGCTCAAAGGTTGCCAAGGTTGCAAGGGGAACGCGTATCTCACAGCCGTCTCACAGCCGCTTGACGACATTAAAGAATTTTTAAGAGACGCGGGTGCTTGAAGGGAACCGCAACGCTCCCATTTGGTTTGTCAAGTGATCGCGCCTGCCACCTGTCCCCTGGGTCCGCAGGCGTTGGCCCGCTGCTCCCCCCGTGCAGCGGCATCTGCCGACGATGGCGTGCTCCCCTCGCGCCATCGTCGGCCCACTTTTTCCTTTGACATCGCTGACGTTCCCGACATCGCTTTCTGCGGAAAGCCACCGCAGTTGGACCTGTGGCCGTATGGCTGAGGACCACGTGGTCGCCCCGCTCAACCATCCAGCGCGCGCCGTGATGCGATTGCGGCGGCCAGCGTGCCCTCATCGAGATAATCGAGTTCGCCGCCGACCGGTACGCCATGGGCAAGCCGCGAAATCTTAACGGCGCATCCGGTGAGCTGATCGCTCAAATAATGCGCCGTCGACTGCCCCTCGACCGTCGCGTTCAGCGCCAACAACACTTCGCCGACCGCCGGGTCAGCCGCACGCTCCACAAGGCGGACGATGTTGAGCCGCTCGGGCCCAATGCCATCGAGCGGTGAGAGCGTACCGCCCAACACATGATAGCGCGCGTTTGTGACACCTGCGCGCTCCAAGGCCCATAGGTCCGCCACCTCTTCAACGACCACGATCAGGCTGTCATCGCGGCTTTCATCGCGGCAAATCGCGCAGGGCTGACTTGTATCAATGTTGCCGCACACCGCGCAGACTTCGATTCCGTCAGCAGCCTCGCGCATCGCGTCCGCGAGCGGCACAAGCAGATCATCGCGTCGCTTGATCAGCGTCAAAGCCGCTTTCCGCGCCGACCGCCGGCCAAGCCCCGGCAAACGCGACAGCAGCGCGATCAACCTCTCAATTTCAGGCCCGGCGGTTTCGTTGCCCATCGTGGTTTGCCCTTACGCCGTTACTGGCGGCAGCGCGATATAGCGCTGCTCGTCGTGGGCGCGATAGACTGCCTCTTCGACGGCCAAGTTGGCCAGGTAGGCAGCGCCCGTGTTCTCAAGCGGCGTGCCCGTCGTCAGGTGATCCACCACGTGACGGCTGAGCGCGTACACGCAATCGCCGCCAAAGCCGCGATCCTCCCAGGCGAATTCCACAGATCGCTCGTCGTTCTCGCCGAAGGCCCGCATGTGAAGGGCGCCATCGCCATCAAGCCGCAGCGTCGCGCGGGTTCCCTCGATCAGCATCTCGCCCATCGTCAGACGACGGTTGGCGGCGGCGTGGTCTGCGAGCCGGTTACCATCAATCAGCCCGCGCACGCCGTTGGCAAAATCGATCACGATCAAGCCTGCATCTTCGCCTGCGATCACCGGATTGAGCTTGGCGAGCCGCGCGAAGACACCGCTGATCTCACCCGCGAAGTAACGAAACGTATCGAGCTGATGGATCAAGGTCTCGTGGACGAGGAAACGCTCCATGCGCTGAAAATAGGGTTGGCGTTCGAGGTAGGCTTCCGCACCCCGCCCATCGCCAGGGCGAAGGCGAAATGTGAGCTGCTGGAGGTCGCCCAGCACGCCTTGCTCGATCAACGCTTTCGCCCTGCGGTGCCATGGCTGGAACCGGAAATTCTCATGAATAACGAGCATCGTTCCGGTGGCCGCGACCGCAGCGACCGTCTCGCCTGCTTCATCCAGCGAGGTGCAAAACGCCTTCTGACAGATCATCGGGATGGCGCGCGCAGCGATCTCCCGGCAAACAGCTGCGTGCGTGTTGGGCGGTGTTACGATGTCGATCAGGTCCGGGCTGGTCTCGCGCAGCAGCGTGGCGAGATCCCTAAAGACTTCAGGCACGGCGAACGACTGCGCGACCTCGCCTGCTTTCGCGCCATCGCGATCGCATAGCGCGATCAATTCGACGTCGGGCATGCGCGACCAGGCGTCGTAATGGAACCGGCTGAAGTACCCCGCGCCGACCACGGCCACTTTAAGACGCGCCATCAGCGGTAAGCGTCCAGCCGCCGCTCAAGCGCCGCAGCCACCGTGCGCGCAGCTTCCTTCGTCCCCTGCGGTCCACCGAACTCCATCGGGGCGAGCCCCCCGGTCGCAAACGCATCTTCGACCGCGCCGTTGATCGCGTCGGCGGCTTGTCCGGCCTCCGGAATAGAATGGCGTTGCGCCAACCAATCGAGCATCAACGCGCCCGACAGGATCGTGGCCAACGGGTTCGCTTTGTCCTGGCCTGCGATGTCGGGCGCGGTGCCATGAGCGGGCTGAAACAACGCGTGCTCATCCCCCAATTCCGCGCAAGAGGCCATGCCCATGCCGCCGACCAGCCCCCCGCCCAAATCGGACAGGATGTCGCCGAACATGTTCTCCATCACCAGCACATCGAACGCCCACGGTTGGCGGATCAGATCGAGCGCTTGCGCGTCGACGTAAGCGAAGCCGTGGTCGATGTCGGGATGGCGCGCGGCGCGTTCGGTGAAGATCTTGCGGAAGAAGGCGAAAGCCCGAAAGACGTTCGCTTTATCGACGCAGGTGACGTGCCCTTTGCCGCCCTTCTCCCTGCGCCGGCGTGCGAGCGCAAAGGCGAGGTCGCACAGCTTTTCCGTGACCGGCCTGGTGATCGACAGCGTTTCGCGCGCCTCTTGATCGCCGATCATTTCACCGCGGCCATGGCTGTAGAATAACCCCTCGGTCGATTCGCGCAGGATGATCAGGTCGATCGAGGCGGCACGCGGGTCCGCCAACCGCTGCGGCGTGTTGGGGTAAGCCTTCACCGGTCGCACGCCGCCGTAAAGGCCGAAGCGATCGCGCATCTTGAGGTGGGGCGCGATCTCCGTCCCATCGGGATGTCGCACGTCAGGAAGGCCGATGGCTCCCAGCAGGATCGCATCGGCCGCCCCGGCAGCATCGAACGCGGCGGCCGACATGTCTTCGCCCGTGTCGCGGAAGTGGCCGGCCCCGACATCGGTGCGCGTCTCGAATTTTAGCTTGAAGCCACCCAAAGCGTCCTGTGCCCGGGTCAACAGCTCGAGCGTCGGCGGGATGATCTCATGGCCGATGCCGTCGCCAGGAATGACGGCCACCGTCAGTGTTCGATTGCTTGCCTTTGCCCCACTCGCGTCGCTCGCTGCCACACGCGCCTCCCCTTGTTCGTTCGTTGTGTCTGGGGCGCGTCATGCCATAGCGGCCAGGTCGGTTCAAACTGGCGGCCAAACCTGCACGTAGGCGCTGCGGGTGCGCTCGGACGTTTCGCCGAAGTGTTCGTCGTATTCGGCGATCAGCTCTCTGAAGTGGTCCGATGCCTGAAACGCTTCGAAGACCTCTTCTGACGCGAACTCGTAGAACGCCATGTACTGATATTTGTCATCGCCCAGGATGACTTTGTAGCGGCGTGCGCTGATCGCGCCGTTGTAGCGGAGCACCTGCGGGATGTGCTCCTCGTGGTACCAGCGGTTGAACGCCTCTTCGCGCTCAGGGGTGATGGTGGCACGAACGGCAAACGCGCAGACGGCCATGGCGGCCTCCTTAAAGTTCATCCGCATCAGGAGGTAGAGCCTGAGGCGAAACATGTACTGCAAAAAGAAGCCTGCGCGCACGGTCGCCCTAGGGAGCGGCCGCATCACGCGGACCGCAGGCCTCACTTATAGCCGCGCAACGTTTGGTAGCGGCGGCGCTGCTCCGCGCTCAACACCGGCGTGACCTTGATGTGCGCGTTCAAATGCACCTGGCGCAGGGCCGCGCGCACCTTGGCTGCGTGCAAAACGGCGCGCTGCAAGGCGTCAGCATCAGCGGCACCGTTTTTGAAGACGGCATCGACGGCTTGCTCCGCCGCGATCAACTTTGGCCCTAACGCGCGGGCTGCCGCATTCATCTCATCAAAGGCCGCTTGTACGGTTTGGCGTTGGTCCGGCGCCAGGGCGAGAGGCTTGGCCAACTCCAGAATATGCAGCGGACCGGGATAGCCGTTCAGTTCCGCCGCTTTGGCAAAGCCCATGCCGAGGCCATCGCGTAGCATCTTCAGTTCAGCACCGCTGAAGGCGCTGACCACACGCTGCTGCTGGCCGGCGTAAGGTTTATCGGGCGTCGCAGCCCCGCTGCCGCGATGGGTGGTGCCCGAGCCTGCGGCGAACGCGGTGGCCGTGATCAGGCCGATCGCGAGCATGACCGCGCCCTGCGCGCGTAAGCCCGTTGCCGAAAACATGGTGCGCATCACGAACCTCCCTGACATGGCACGCACGCGATCCTGCCCGGCTGACCTTGGACAGGCAAGCGCCCCGTTGTTCCTAGAGTTCGGTTCGCTTCAGCTTGAAGCGGAACCGACATCTAAGCTTTGGTTTTACCGTTCATCTCTCGCCACAGGTGAGTCCACCTGAAGCGGATGAACTCTAAACAACAAAACCCCCCGGCCAGAAGCCGAGGGGTCTGCATGCCTGTTGTTGCGGTGCCGCGCGCGTCGAACGGGAAAGCGCGGGCTTTCCGCTTGTGCCCGTGTCCTTACTGCTTTTGGACAGCGACCGGTGCCGGCACATCAGAAGCGCCAAGGCCGCGCGGCTCAGGTTTCTCACGGCGGCAAGCGCTGGTGGCAACTGCAACGGCCAGAAGCGCCACGACGAATACGGTTCCCCGAACTTTCATAATCAGAACTCCACAAGTTATCCCCATGCAACGACGCCACTACGCCCGAGCTCGCATGCGCCTGCAACCCGTGTTGCCGGGATCGCCGCGCTTCGTCATTTCGCTGATACTGAGTTGCAACAGCGACCGAAGCGGCAACGTCCTCACCGCCTCATGATGTTGCAGCGCCAGGGCCGCGCTTCTAGTCTGTTGAAAACATTGCTGATCAGCGTGCTGGGTTCTCGTTGGAAGACGCCGACGCGTCCGCCGCCAGCCTTGCCGGCACCAAGCCTCGCCAGCCGCCAGTTTCAGGAGCTCGATCCCATGCTTCTCCATCGCAAGCCACACGCCGCACGTGCCATCGCGCACTTGGCTGTGATCGTCCTCGGGGCCTTGTGGATCACGGCCGGTGGCGCTGCATTGGCCCCACAGGCGGAAGCGGCAACGCTCGTCGCACGGGTCGATCTGTCCTCGCAGCGCATGCAGGTCTTCGTCGATGGCCGCAAACGCTTCACCTGGCGCGTTTCAACGGGACGGCGCGGCTGGCGCACGCCCGCCGGCACCTATCAGCCGTGGGCGATGAAGCCGCGCCTGTACTCAAAGCGTTTCCGCATGCAGCTCTCCCACGTGATCTGGATCGACACCACCGGCATCGCCATCCACGGCACCACCCGCATGAGCCGCTTGGGGCGCACCGCATCGCATGGCTGCATCCGGCTCGCGCTTGGCAACGCTCGCACCTTCTATCGCATGGTCAAACAGCACGGACTTTGGAACACCTCTGTCGTGGTGCACCGCTAAAGGCCAGCGCACGCAGTCCGACGCAGTCGTGAAACGCGCTGGCTATGCCCCTCACGACGCCTAGAGCAACGGGCGCAAAGTGCGAACCACTGTGTTGAACACTTACGCCTTGCCTTTGCGCCCGAAGTTGCTCTGCACTTCAAGATTAGATCATCTTTGGGCGATTTCGGGCTCACCTATGGTGATCCCGATCAATCGCCCGATGATCTAGTCCCCGTGCTGCGCCTCATTGCGGCGGGCGCTGTCCATCAGCGCGATCGCAGCCATGTTGAGCAGCCCGCGCACCGAAACCGACGGCGTCACGATATGAACCGCCCGATCCCCACCCAGCAGGATCGGCGAAATCGACACCCCCCGGTTCACCGCCTTCAGCAGATTGAACGCGATGTTGGCCGCATCCAGATCCGGCATGATGAGCAGGTTGGCGGCTCCCTGCAGACGCGAGTGCGGGAAGATCTCGTCCCTGATGTGAGGGATCAACGCCGCGTCCGCATGCATTTCGCCTTCGATCTCGAGCGCGGGATGGCGTGCCTGCAGCGCTTCAAGCACGGCGCGCATTTTGACGGCACTGCCCGTGTTCTCGGTCCCAAAGTTCGAATGCGAGAGCAGCGCCACCTGCGGCTCGATCCCGAAGTGGCGCAACTCCTCCACGGCCATCTCGGTGATTTCGATCAACTGCGCCGCGGTCGGGTTCGTCGTCACGAAGGTGTCCGCCATGAACAGCGGACCGGCCGGCAGGATCAGGCCGCTGAGCGTTGCAAACCCACTGGTCCCAGGCCGCCGGCCTACAACCTGACCGACGTGGCGCAATTGCGTGTGAAAGCGTCCAACCGCTCCACAAATCATCGCGTCCGCATCGCCGCGACGCAGCAAAAGCCCCGCGATCACCGTGCTACCGGCTCGCACCACGCGCAGCGCATGGGATGGTGAAACACCAGCCCGCTGGACCAACCTATGATACTCATCGTGGAGTGCGCCCATCCGCGGGTCGGTCTTGGTGTCGAAGATGTCGTAGTCGCGTTCTTCGCGCATCCGCAGCCCAAGATGCGTCGCGCTGCGCCGGATCGTGTCGCGATCGCCGACCAGGACCGGCCGGGCCATGCCCTCGTAGAGCAGTTGCTGTGCGGCCTGCAGCACGTAGGGGTGCTCGCCCTCAGCGAACACGATCCGTTTGGGCGCGCTCGCCCGTGCCACCCCCTTCACCGCATCGAAGATCGGCTTCATCAGGAAGCCCGATCGGTACACGAACGATGAAAGCTTCTCCCGGTATGCGTTGATGTCGTCGAGCGGGCGGGTTGCGACCCCGCTTTCGATCGCGGCCTGCGCAACAGCACTGGCGATTTCGATGATCAGGCGCGGGTCAAACGGCTTCGGCAGCACGTAGTCAGGGCCGAACACGAAGGTCTCAGCGCGATAGGCCGACAGCACCACGTCGGAGGCTTCGCTCTCCGCAATGCCCGCAAGCGCCGTCACCGCCGCCTGTTTCATCGCTTCGTTGATCGTGGTCGCGCCCACGTCCAAGGCCCCGCGAAAGATGAACGGGAAGCACAGCACGTTGTTGACCTGATTGGGGTAGTCGGTGCGCCCTGACGCGACGATGGCGTCGGGGCGGACCGCTTTGACGTCTTCAGGCTTGATCTCAGGTGTCGGGTTCGCCAACGCGAAGACGATCGGCTGCTCCCCCATGCTCGCGACCATGTCTTGCGAAACGATTCCGCCGGCGGAGAGGCCCAAGAACACATCGGCGCCAACCATCGCTTCCGCCAGCGTCCGCGCGTCCGTCGCCTGCGCATATTTCGCCTTGTAGGGGTCCATCAAAGCGCGCCGGCCCTCGTAGACCACGCCTTCAATGTCGGCGATCGTCATCCGCGCACGCGGCACGCCAAGGCTCACCAGCAGATCCAGGCAGGCCAGCGCCGCCGCCCCCGCGCCCGAACATACGATACGGATCTCGTGCAGTGCTTTGCCCGTGATCTTCAGGCCGTTGAGGATGCCCGCCGCGACCACGATCGCGGTGCCGTGTTGGTCGTCGTGGAACACCGGAATGTTCATTCGCGCCTTCAGCGCGCGCTCGATTTCGAAGCACTCCGGCGCCTTGATATCTTCCAAGTTGATGCCGCCAAACGTCGGCTCCAACCGCGCGACCGCCTCCACGAAGGCCTCCACGCCCTTTTCCGCAACCTCGATATCGTAAACGTCGATGCCCGCGAACTTCTTGAACAGAACCGCCTTGCCTTCCATCACCGGTTTTGACGCCAGCGGCCCGATGTCACCAAGCCCGAGCACCGCGGTGCCATTGGTGACGACACCGACCAGATTGGCGCGCGCGGTGTAACGCGAAGCGGCGGCCGGATCCTCCGCGATCGCCTCGCAGGCAAAGGCGACGCCGGGAGAATAGGCGAGCCCCAGATCGGCTTGGTTCGCGACCGGCTTCGTCGGCTGGATCGCCACTTTGCCGGGCGGCTCGGCCGCGTGGTAATCGAGCGCGCTCTGGCGCAAGGTTTCAGTGGGCATACCGGGCTCGCTTTCGTCGGGATCGGTCCATCGGCTGAACAGATGTGCCGGTCGCAGCCGACGCGCGCAAGCGTTGCCGCTCATGAACGCGCCATCAAAACCGCGTGCGCCCTTGCGGAACCTGGCGACGATGTCCGCGCCGTTGCCGCTTCTGTTGCGCGCCGAACCACGCTACCTTGATCGCGGAAGGGTGGTTGCATGCCGCTCGCTCGCTTCAGGCTTCAGGACGCGCGCCATGTCCGTTTGGGAACGCATATCGAACCGCCTCTCGAAGGCGACCAGCACGGGGTCCATCGGCGGGTTCCTGCGCGACATCATCGGCGCCAGCCCCGGCCGTGAGGGCGATCCGACGAACGAAGTTGCTTTCACCATGGGTGTCATCGCCCTGTGCGCCAAAATGGCGAAAGCCGATGGCATCGTGGTGGCCGCTGAGGTCGAGGCCTTCAAGGATGTCTTTAAGGTTCCGCCCGGTGAAGCGGCCAACGTCGCCCGCGTCTTCGATCTCGCCAAGCAGGATGTCGCCGGTTTTGAAGCCTACGCGCAACAGGTCGCGCACTTGCTCGGTGATGATAAACACTTGCTGCAGGACGTGCTTGAAGGGCTGTTCCACATCGCTGCCGCTGACGGTGTGTTGCATCCGGCAGAAGAGGAGTACCTGCAGGCCGTCTCGCGGCGTTTCGGGTTCTCCGATAGCGAATTCCGCACCATCCGCGCGCTGTTCGTCCAGGACACCGAAGGCCCCTACGAGGTACTCGGCATCGCCGCTGACGCAAGCGACGATGAGGTGCGTGCGCGCCACCGGCGCCTTGTGCTCGAAAACCATCCCGACCGGTTGATCGCGCGCGGCGTGCCGGCCGAGTTCGTCGAGGTCGCCAACCGCAAGATGGCCGCCATCAACGAAGCCTTCGATACCATCACCAAGGAGCGCGGTCTGTGATCGAGGCGCCTGATAGCGCCACCGTGGACCACCTTCATCCCTCGGCGAATTTCACAGCGCGGCGCGGGCCCTGGGCCGGCAAACGACCGACCGTGCTGCTGTTGCATTATACGGGTATGCGGAGTTGCGCGTTGGCGATCGATTGGCTTGCGCGTCCTGACAGCGGCGTGTCGTGCCACTACGTGGTCGATCTCGATGGCACGATCACGCAGATGGTGGCCGAGGGAGAACGCGCGTGGCACGCCGGCCGCTCGTTTTGGCTCGGCGAAACGGACCTCAATTCAGCTTCAATCGGCATCGAAATCCATAACCTGGGGCATAACCTCGGCTATCACGATTTCCCTGATGAGCAGATGGCGGCGGTGGAAAGCCTGTGCCGCGATATCATCACGCGACAGGATATCGCGGCGAGCCTGGTCCTCGCCCACGCCGACATCGCGCCTGACCGCAAGCCCGATCCGGGCGAACGCTTCGACTGGGCGCGCCTCGCGAGAGCCGGCATCGGGCATTGGGTGACGCCAGGCTCGCCGACCCACGAAGAAGGGATGTGGACTGAAGGGGCCGACGCTCCAGCGCTGCTAGCGTTGAAAGCGCAGTTCGTAGCCTACGGCTACGCGGTCTCGCCCGGCTCCATCTTCGACCGTGCGTTTGCTGAGGTGGTGACCGCGTTCCAGCGCCACTTCCGGCCCGCCCGCACCGACGGCCGGCTCGACCAAGGCACCATCGACACGCTGACCCGCCTGTTAGACGCGCGCGGCCCGGTGTCGGTTCTGCCGTCGTCGCACATCGGGCGCCGGACGGAAGCACCATCGTAAACCTTAGTCTTGTCCGCCAGCACGCGACGCCTTCCCTCTCAGCGCACGCGTTCACCCGGATAGACGCCCCACAGCCGCCGCTGGCGGACGTAGCCCTTCAGCCCGTGCAACGTCACACGGCACCATGCGCCGTCGCAGCCTTGCACGCGGGCCATCACCTTCGGCCCAAGCCGGGCGATGAGGGGCGCGTCTTCCAAGGGCGCGCGGAGCAACTGCGAGGTGGCATGTTCCGCGTCTGGCTGGGCTCCGCCACGCGCGGAACGGGCACTGGCACCGGAACGGGTAGCTGCTCCGGCACTTGCGCCTGTCCACGGCGTCACCAGAGCGGTCCTTCGCCCTGACAGCATTGCGCCAAGGATCCAGCCCGTCGCGCCTTCCGCATCGCGGATGCGCCGCCACGGGCCGAATTCCGCGATCACTTCGACCGGCCACCCCGCCCGTACGAACACCCAATCGATCGCGTACTGCGGGCCGGGGCCTTTGCGCACGTTCACCCGATCGGCCTTGAGGCTGACGAAACGCGGCAGCGGTAAGCCGCTCGGGCCCCGCTCTGGCGCAGCTTGCGCATCAACGGCGAGGGCCGCGGCTGAACGCACCATGACCGCCGTCGCGACCGCGATGACCCAGGTCAGAACGGTTCCTGCGCTCACGGTCCGCATCGGCGCCCGCGCGCACGCCTGCGCGCGCCGCCGCACCACGCTCAAGGGACGCTCCAGATGCACCTTGTTCATGCGCCTGAGCCAAAACTGATTTGCCGCCGGCCTTCAAGGGGCCACGCCGACCGCGAACGCCTTCGCAACCCGATCAGCTCCATGCTGCACCGCAACACGATCGCGGCTGTGCGCAACCGCGCTCCGGTAGGCCCGTGCGCGGCCTTGCGCTTTGTCACGGCAGGGCGCATCTGCTAGGCCTGAACGCCATCATCGCGTGTCCGTTCGATCAGCCCAGAACGCTTTACCGCTGGCAACACCTGCTCGTTTGGCACACGCGCCATCGGCCACGCGATGCTTCCACCCATCACGCCGCAATAACACACGAGCCCGCCATGCCGACCGCCTCTTCCCCGCCGCTTGTGATCGTGACCCGCCGGCTGCCGGAAGTGGTGGAAACACGCATGCGTGAGCTGTTCGACGCGCGCCTCAACGAAGCCGATGAGGCGATGTCGCAAGCGGCACTTGTGGAAGCTGCGCGCCAGGCCGATGTGCTCGTCCCAACGGTGACTGACAAAGTCGACCGCGCCGTACTGGCGCAGGCAGGGCCCAACCTCAAGCTGATCGCGAATTTCGGCACCGGCGTCGACAACATCGACCTTGAAACGGCGCGCAATCGCAACATCCTCGTCACCAACACGCCGGGCGTTCTGACCGACGACACCGCTGACATGACGATGGCCTTGATCTTGGCGGTACCGCGCCGCCTCGCTGAAGGCACAGCGTTGTTGAAGGACGAGGCCAACGCCTGGGCAGGCTGGTCACCAACCTGGATGCTCGGCCGTCGCATCACCGGCAAGCGCCTCGGCATCATCGGGATGGGCCGCATTGGCCAAGCCGTGGCCCGTCGTGCCCGCGCCTTTGGCCTGCAGGTCCACTACCACAACCGGCGGCGGGTCGCGCCCGATATCGAGCGTGAGCTTGAGGCGACCTACTGGGAAAGCCTCGATCAGATGCTTGCGCGCATGGACATCTTGTCGATCAATTGCCCGCACACGCCAGCAACCTACCATCTGCTGTCGGCACGGCGGCTGCGCCTGCTCAAACCCGAGTGCTACATCGTCAACACCGCGCGCGGTGAGATCATCGATGAAAACGAACTTGCGCGGATGTTGGAAGCCGGTGCGTTGGCTG
>JBCBJZ010000078.1:0-16599 GCA_038522635.1 Pseudomonadota bacterium
GCCGGGATCGCAACGAGTTCGGCGCAATCAGGGCAATCGCGCATGGTATGGCCCGAGCCGGGCAGGCAACTCGCAAGGCGTCGACCAAGTTGCTCGCGCACCCGCGGGCAGGTCGCTTTGGCAGCGAAGGCCCGCATGCGATCGACGTCATGCTTGTAACGACGGAAGAACGCCAGCTCCTGTTGGCAGGTCTGCTGCGCTTGGGTTCGCGTTGTCAGCATCGCGTCCAGCCGCGCATGGCACTGGGTCGAACACATCACGCATCGCTGCTTCAGGCGCTCCAAGTCCTGGAGAAGCACACCCGGGCGGCCCGTCAAGCGGATGCACTGGCGTTCCATGCTGGCGGCTTGCACGCGGGACCCACGCGGTGGGGCGCGGTCGCCGAGCGGCCGCAGGTCGACCACAACACCCTCGCGCTCGCCCACGAACGTCGGCGTCTGAAGCTCATCGCCGTGTAGCACACGCATGCGTTCGGCAACACGCCGCTTGAGCCAGGCGTCAAGCTCGCTCGCGGTGACTTTGCCATCACGGTTACCGTAGCGATCGGCGGCCCCGAACAGGCCCCAAAGCAACGCATCGGTCATGACGCCATGACGGTTGGTGCGGTCCCAGTAGGCCGCCTGATCACCGCGACCGGCGGTGAACACGCTAACGCGATCGATATCGCTGTCACCCCCGATGCTGGTGATAAGATCGCCAGCACTCGCACTGCCGCTGGTGTCTTTCATCAGATTGCCCTTGCCATCATTGAAGCGCCCGGAGAAGCACCCGTCGATAAACAAAAACGCGCGGCCCTTAGGCGCTTTGGCCTGCAAAACATCTTCCAGCGCTTGCTGGATCGCCAGCACCGGATAGCCGCGCTCCAAGATCTGCGAGGGGCGCGCATCGAACGGCAGCAAATACGGTTGTACCTGCTTGGTGATGGGGTCGAGTTGAGCCAGGGCATGGCCCGAATAGAAGACGTAGATGTTGGCCGCGGGGTCCTTGATTCGGCGCAGGATCGCGCGCGAAAGCCGCCGGCGGGTGCCGCGACGGGCAAGCGAGCGTGGACCGAACAGCGCGATGAAATCACCCTGCGTGGTCGAATGATCCAGGTGAATGATGTTCTCGTCGGGCACTTGCAGCACCCGCTTGGCGAACGCGCGAAAGCCGCGCATGTCGTTGTGCGCAAACGCCACCGCGTCGACACGGTCGGCCGCGCGGTAGGTTTTGTTGCCCAGTATGATGACAACATCGCTTGGCTTGGCGAGCGATGCCGAAGGCATAGCCAACGTGCTCAGCCCCGCGAGCACGGCCCAAAAAAACGACTTCAATATTGCCCGCATGGCCGCTCCGGCTCCCTCAATCTAGGCTCATCGTCAAAGCGCAGCAAAACCGAGGCCGATCTGCGCCCCAAAGAGGCGACGCTCGACCGCATCCGCAATACAGCGTTGATCTTGCCGCAAAACGCCTGCGCTCTCCACACCTGCGTGATAGGAATGGATGGGCGAGGCGTAATCTTTGCAGGCTTGCGGGCGCTACCTGGCCACGCGCGCCGTTACAGACATGGCGCCAACGCACGGCACAGGAGCGGCAGGCTAGTGAGGTCACTCAACGCTTCGATGACAGGACGGTTGGCGACAAAGCGAGAAGCTGAACGGCATTGTTGCGCAGGCGGCGGGCTGTTTGGGCCGTCCAGCGGTCGGCGCGCGGCTGGCAGCTTCGCGTGGCTCGCAGCACTGACGCTGGTGGCCATCTCGAGCGCCGCGCTCGGTGTATCATCAGCACAAGCGCGCGACGTCGCCAACCTGATGCGGAAGCATCTGAGCAAGATGGCCGCGCAGCCGGATCGTTGCTTTTACGGCCGCCAAAGCGAACAACGTTACGGTCCACGCCTCCGCACCATAGCTTTCGAAGGTGCGCGCGCGCCAGACCTCAGACGATGGCAGATCGAAGACCTCGAAGCGGCCGCGCTTGAGCGCCTCGACCGGCGCTTCATGGTGATCAACTACCACGATGTCAGCCGCGAGATCAGGGCCGGCACCGGTGACAATCAGCGCCTGCGCCGCGACATCGCTCACCTGCCAACGTTGCGCATCGAAGCGTTCAACGTCCAAAGAGGCAGGGCGAAACTCGTCGTCCGCTCTAGCCTGCGTGGGTCGGCCCGCTGCTCCTTAACAACGACCGGCCAGGTGCGGTTGGCCAAACGGCCGCCTGTCAAGGCACTTGAAGTGGCGCTCGGCCAAGCTGCGCGTGCGCTGATTGCCACCCGCGAGCGCGTCGACGCGCTGATCTTGCGGCCAGCACGTGTCGGCGCGCGCCCCATGCACGGGGAAGCCTCCGCGACGATTTTGCGGCGCGCCAGAACCGCTTTTCGCCGAGAGGTCAACGCGAACACCCAGATCGTGCGCGCGTCTCGTGCCACCGATGTCCAGACACCGCCTGAAAGAACGTGGGAGGCGCGTTTCAGTGTGGAGCTTGAGGGTCGGGTGCTCCGGCTTATCGTCGATTTCGCCAATCAAACCGGGCGCACCAGCCGTCCCTATACCGCCTACCTGAGCCCGCGCGATCCGAGCCTTCCAGGCGCGATCATGTCACCTCAGGCGACGCGGATCGCGTTGCGCGCGCCGCCGGCTGCTGGCGAACAATCTGCGCCTTTCGTGCGCCTCACGATCCGCAAACAGAGTTACGTCTATTGCGTGCGCGAACAGCCGGACGGACGCGGATACCTCCTGTTTCCCAGCCCGGTGGAACGGCGTCGCGGGCGCCATCTGTTCGAGCCCGACCGTCCTCTTCGCTTTCCCCATGACGTGGCATCGCGCAGCCGCCGCATGGCGCTACGCAGCGATGGCCTCAGACGATTCTTGATGCTGCGGTGCTTTGCAAGCGCAAAACCGTTCGACAGCAAACTCGGCGCGCGGTGGGATGCAGCCCATGTGGTGTCGCGCCTCAAAGCGCTGCGCCGCCGCGAAACCCGCCTGCCCGATCGCTTGCTTTGGCCCGCGATGGCGCTCGAGCGGCAGGCGCTGCGCAACCTCTACGGGGCGTTGCGGCGGACGGGTGCTGAAGAGGTCGTGGAGTTGTTGGCTTTCGACAACCCCTGAGTGGACCTTGGGCGGACCTTGAGGCGACCTTGGAACACAGCGGCCGACCGAGAACGCCACAGGCGAAATGCAAGGCGCTGCCACAAAGGCATGGTTACGCGTTCGCTAACGTCACACTCTCACACCGCCAAGGCGTTAAACACTGGCGATTTCAGCCTGTCCCTTCCAACCCATTGGCACGTGACGCAGCCTAGCCGGACGGGTTACGCTGCGACATATTGGAACAAAGGACATTCACCATGAAACGCGTTGGACTTGCTGTATCCATCGTCGCCGGCACCCTTTGCGTTGCATCAGGCATGGCGACGACCGCGGCCGCACAGGTGGCTCAACCAAGCGCCTCGCCGGACGCACCTGCACCGCGCAGCGCTCCCGATGCGCGCAGCATTACTGATGAAGAGCGCGCCGAGGCGATCCGCTACATCATCTCACGGCTCACCACCGGCCTTCCCAAACGGCCCGGCCAGCCCGCCAGCGCGCAACGACCCAGCATCGTGACCACGTCGGCCGGCGTCCTCCAGCTCGATAACCGCCGCAAGGTGCGCATGAACATGTTCTTCGCGCCCGGGCAGAGCGCCCTTTCGGCGAACGGTCGCGTGATGGTGTCCCTGCTGGCGCGTGCACTGAACGATCCAAGCCTGCGCCAAACCGCGCTGATGATCGGCGGGCATACCGATGCGGCCGGCGCCGCCGATGCGAACATGAAGCTGTCGATCGCCCGCGCCGACGCCGTCCGCGACGCCCTTATCGGGTCCTACGGCATCGACCCGGCCCGTTTGATCGCCCACGGTTTTGGCGAAACACGCCCGCTGGTGCCGGCTGAACCGAACTCATCGCGCAACCGCATGGTGGAAATTGTGCTGGTGGCGAGCCGTCCTGCCGTTGCCCCACCGCCGACCGCGGACCTGGCACCCCTGCCAGCGCTCCCCCGCGTGGCCGCACGGCCGTTCCCGATCGGCCCGCGCGATTGCCTCCAGGTCGGCAACCGTTACCGCGCCTTCATCGACCCGCGCCCGCTGAATACCGGGTTGGACGATTACGGCGGGCTGCGTACCCCGGCGCCTTGCCCCCAACGCTAGATCTGCAACGAGACCCATGATCTGCAATCAGACTGATGGCGCGAGACGTCCAGCCGATCGGCACAAATTTTGCCCCGCAGAATCGCGCTGACGTCGCACCGCCTAACGCCTAGCCCTTGCAAACCTAAGCCACAAACTGCCTCATCGATTGAACCGGAGAGAGATGATGATCCCCACCTTGAAAAGCGCCTTGACCGCCGCTGCGCTCTGCGTCGGCATGGCTGTGCCCGCCTACGCCCAGGCGATCAACGTTATGATCGCCCAGGTTGACCGCGATCCGACCTCGCTGGAACGCGACACACGCATTCAAAACAACATGCTCAACGCCTTCAGCCAGGCGATGAACGCCCCCTCCTTCGTGAGTGAAGTCCGTTCGCTCGGCTACAGCGGCATGGACGTTTATGACGAGCGCGCTGTCGTTTCGAACTTCTTCAACCCCCGCGCCCGTGGCCGCACGCGGCGGACCGACGCGCAGGTCCTGCGCGTGGTGCGTCTGACCAAGAACCCCCGCATCGATGCGGTGGTTCTCTACACGGTGTTCGTGAAGGCGGTGCCGGATGCGGTTCTGCCTGACGTGGCCCTGCTGCAGATGTCGCTCACCTACCGTGCGCTGTCGGTTCGCGATGGCCGCTTCCTGAGCAGCGGCACGGTTCGGATCGATGGCGACAACGTGCCGTTCAAGGGCTGCGCTGCGCAACTCAACGGCCGGGGTCCGACGCCACACTGCGTGATCGAGTTTATCTCGAAGCGCGGCGAGAAACTGGCACGCGAAGCCGGCGACAAGCTTGCGCTGCAACTGGCGAGCATCGCACGTCGCTACAAGCAGGCATCAGGTGGCCCCGTCGCACCGCAGCAGCCGGCCATCGCCCCGTCGGCGAAAGACACGCCGCCATCGCGGGTTGCCGTTGCGCCGACCACGCGGAGCGGGCCTTGCGGCTTCCCCACCAACTTCTCGATCACGTTCCGTGGGTTTAACGCGCGTGAGGTGAACTTCGCCGAAGAGAACATGGAGTTCTGGGCCTGCAAGATCCGCGTCGACGTCTCCGATGCGAGCGCGTCTGAGACCACCTTCAGCTACAAAACCAAAGCGAGTGGCCAGCGCATCATGCGCAACATCCGCAAAATGCTGGAACTGATGGGCCAGGTTGCGGTTCAGCCGAAAATGCGCGGCAACAACGAGATCATCGTCACCGCCATTCGCCTGCGGCCGAATTAATCTCGCTAAACATGAAACGGGCGGCGGCGCTCATTCAAAAGAATAGCACCGTCGCCCGTTTCCATTCGCATCTGCGACGCATTAAAGAACTGCGATAATCCGTTCGATCAAGCCCATCGCCTCCCTTGGATAGCCGAAAAAGAGAACTCGCATGCTTGGCGTACAATCCTACTGGTCGGATGAAGCGCTGTCGGACTTCGCAGCCCTTTTCGACGACCAAACCGACGGTGAAGCGCTGCGCAACAGTGTTGCGGTGGCCCTGACCAAAGGCTGGAGCGGTAACCGCGACAAGCCGCTCTGGGCGCTCGGCCTTCTGATCCACGCGCTTGCACGTTCACCGCTCGGCAGCCCGGCTGGCTCAGCCCACCCTGGCTTCGACATTCTAAGTCATACGCCCAACGCGATTTTTGAAGCGCTTCGCTCAAGCACCTGCGTTGACCCGCAAGCGACGACATCGGCCAAGGGCCGCCTCACCGTGCGCATACCGGGCCTCGACCAGCAAAGCTACGGCCACAATAACGTCGCCACACTGCAGCGGACCGCGAACTTTCTGCTGATGTGCGACAACGCCGTTTATGCGCCTGAGATCATCAAAACATTCGACCGCCTCGCACACCCTGAAGGCGACGAGCGTGCTGTCGCACAGAGCATTCGCAATGATATTAAAGCGCTCGCCCGCATTCTTTACGATTATCGCAAGAAGCATATTCTAGATGGCCACGGCGCCAGCGCTTTTTCGGTTATTAAGAAATATCTCCACACGCAAGGTGGCGGTCGAATTGACGACGAAACCCCATTCGGTTTTTGGACATGGGAAGATAACGATAAATATAAATCCTATGGCGAATCTTATGTGGCCATTGCCGATTTCGCTGAAAAGGTCAGCCTTGCCCTTCAGCGCAGGGCCATCGCCTCCGCAGCCGACATCGACGATGCGGTGGTGCGTGCCGCCCGCGACGCGGACGCCTCGAGTGTTGTCGCAGGTAACGATAATGAGCATCCGCACGGTGATGGTGAGGAGCCTGATGCGGACCCTGGCGCGGTGCCCGACGAGGTTGACGAGGATGAAGGCGCCCTCACCTTTGCCGAAGCTCCGATCCTTCTGTTCAGCATCAACGAACTCAAACTGATCGGCTGGATCTGCGAGCATGTGGCGTTCGGTGCCCGAAATCCTCGCGCCTTCGCCCGTCATCTCGGCTTTCGCGATGTACAAAACAACATTTCTAACGGCTTAAAATTCAAGACCTGGAAGATCCCGCTTGAAGAGCGCGTCACCTGCGTGGAGGCGATCCCCTATGCGGACTTACAGCGGGACTTGGACGCCCTCGAAGCGCAAATCCTGTCGCGCGTTGAAGACGCATTGGCGCTACGCAGGAACGGTGAGGATGCGGTTGGCGATAGCGTCCGCTTTCGCTTTCGCAAGGGACAATCACGCGACAGCGTCGACGTCGTCGCAACGTTCGCGCAACTCGAACCTGCGCTGCTGCGCGCCCTTGAAGATACCCGCACGCTAAGCGGTGCCCTCAAACGTCGTTTTGCCCGCCCCACCGACACCTACACCACCGCGTTTGAAGCCGACCAGCAGTTGTTCACGGCCGAATACCGCCGTCGTTACCTTCCTGTTTCGGCTGCCTCTTAAACCCCATGAAAGAGCTGCGCTGCGCGCGCAACGGAGATCATTTGATGATTGATAACTTGAACGATGTGAGCCCGGAGGCGTGGGCCGCAATTGAAGCGGACTTTGCCGATGATCATGCCGCACGCGCTTTGGCAGCCGGAGCTATGCCGCCCGCCGGCGAGGATATGGTCGAAGAGACGCCTGAGCATCCAGCCACCGTCATGCGGCGTGCCCTCGCTGGCGAGGCGACGCCGGCACAGTTGCTCGCAGCCCTTAATCGCGACAGTTCAGCGCCCGTCTCCTTCGGCGCGATGGCGATCGCGCGCGCGCTGCTCGCCCGCCAGGCGATGGCCAGTTCGCTCACCGCCCGGGCGGCCAGCACCACCACACGAGACCTGGTGCGCCACATCGGCGATCACGTGTTGCAGGTGATCGATGAGGACGACGCGCTGTTCTTGATCATTGAGGTGGCGGCGAGAGACGTGGAGGCCCCACCGCGCACGTTAAGCATCATCGGTGCTACGCATGACGCGGTGACGTTGCCGTTGAGCGCTCCCGTCGAAGGCAAGATCCAGTTCGGCATTGGCAGGCACGACCCGCTCCATCAGCGCCTGTATGCTCTGCTACGCGCGCCCGATACGGAATTGTACCTTTCCGTTGAGTCGTGATCAGACGTCATCAGGCTGAAGTGTGAGCCGCTCTCACAACGGACCCGATCAGCCTCCAGCCTCAAGCTTTTCGATCAAGGCGGGTAAGTCCGCGACCGTGTCGATCACGTAGGCAGCGCCTGCGGCTTTCAGTTTCGCGCCTGCCGCAGCCCTCAGCTCCGCCCGGCTCGCCGTGTCCAAAGCTGCGACCTCCTGCGGCGTCAGGCCCACTTCGTTGCCCGAAAGCGCGACGCCCACGGCCAAAGCGCCAGCGGCCACGCCTTCCGCCAGGCCAGGCGCGGTATCATCGACCTTGATGACCTGCTGCGGCGGGTAAACGGCGAGGTCGACGAAGCACTGGTACATGCCAAGTGGCCCCGGGCGCCCCTCTTTCAGATCATCGGAGCAGACCAGGTTGTCGGGCGCGTAGCCGGCAGCCGCCGCAACCGGAACCACCTTCGCCATGATCGAGCGGGTGTAGCCCGTCGTGGAGCCGATCTTAAAGCCGCGCGCGCGAAGCCAGGCGATGCAGTCAAGCGTCCCCGGCACCAGGTCCGCGTGGTGGGCCGCGACCTCCTCGTTCAGCGGCACGAACACTTCGTAGATGCGCTCAACATCTGCGCTTGTCGGCAGTGCACCGTAGCGCGCCTGCCAACGTGCCGCCGTCGCGGGCGCCGCCAGCATTGCTTCGATATGCTTCCATTTGGGCAGGCCCATGGGCGCGCGCGCTTCGTCAATGCTGGTCTCGATATCGAACCGGGCGAACGCCTCGCGGAAGGCGGCGGCCGGTGCGAACGAGCCATAGTCGATGGTGGTCCCGGCCCAATCGAAGACCACGGCCTTGAAGCGCCCCATGGCGATCATCCTCTTTTATATTGTCAGCTTGAACAGCGCACGGCCGCCGGCCGTTGGCCGTCGTACACGCGACCGGTGGCCCGCTACTTCGCCAACATGCCGACCACCGTGATCAGCAGGCGCAGGCGTCGCGTCGACGTCGGGTTGGCGTAGCGGTCGATGCTGACGGTGTTGAAGGGCGCGGTCGGCGAAATGTTGCGGGCATACGAATTGAGCTGCCATTTGCGCAGCGTGATGCCGGCGCGCGGGATCGTCGTGACCTTGCCTTGCAACGGGGCGAACAGCCGGTTCGCGTGCCGCGTGAGCGCCTCTACGTTCGCGTCAGCCTGGCTGCTGGCGAGGTAACACTTCATGTTGGGGAAGTGCTTGTTGTGGGCCTGGCCGTGGACCAAAAGCGCGGTGCGATCCGGGCTTTCAAAGACGATGCCGCGGTCAGACTTGATGCCGTGGAAGAACACCGCCGTGATCGGATGGCGAAACGGCGAGGGCCCGCCCGTTAGCTCCAGGGGGCGCCAGCCTAGCGCGGTCAACCGCTTCTCACTCGCCGCAACGTCGTAAAGCTTGTCGAAGCAAAGCTCCTTGGCCAAAGCGGCCAGCGAGGGCGATGCATCGGCACGCGCGTGAGACGCCATCGCCGCCAAGGGAACGACGATCGCGAACAACGCAGCCGCCACGCGGTGAAAGATGAACGCGAAACGAGCATCGCAGCGTCTGGCTTGCATCGATCTTCCCTTTCGCCCCGCGCGACCGTGTCTTGCGTGAAACCGCGGCACGAGCGTCATGCGGGCTTCAACCCGGCGCTGCTGCCGAATGTTAAGTGCCAGCCGGCCTGTAAGCCGGGTTCTGTCTGGCGAGCGCCCGAAGACGCGTCGCCGCGACGGCCATTCATCTGGGACGCCGGTTGCCCGACGCCTCATGCAACCAACCCGGGCGCGGACCTGAACCAGATCTGTCGACCACCCACTACCCTGCGGACAGCGGGCGCGACCGCGCGCCCCTATTCGGTTTTGCTCCCGGTGGGGTTTACATTGCCACGGCCATTGCTGGCGCGCGCGGTGCGCTCTTACCGCACCCTTTCACCCTTACCCCGCCAGGACATCCACCTCAGCGTGACCTCACGATGACAAGGTCAAAAGCGGATCTCCAGGCGGGGCGGTTTCCTTTCTGTTGCACTGTCCCTGGGGTCGCCCCCGCCGGACGTTATCCGGCACCGTTGGTCCATGGAGCCCGGACTTTCCTCCACGGGTTCCCACCTAACAAAGGGCCACAAAGCCGAAGGTGCGAGCCGCAGCGACCGCCCGGCCGACTGACAACGCGCATGTGCCGATCTGCACAGCGCAGCGTCAACCCCGCAACCGCTATCAAAGCCATCGCGTACTGATCTGTTTCACGCTATCGCAAGGCGGCAGCCGCCCGGCCACCGCCCCGCCTTAAGCTTGAGCACCCCGCACGTGAAAGGATCGGCCCACAGATGAAGCCCTCCGAGACGAAGCCCCGTCCGGCGCCTGCGCACACGCCGCCCACGGATCGCAGCGCGCCCAATCAACCCGCCTTGCAGCCCATCCAAGCCGGTAACCTCGCCGCCTTGCCGGGTATCGTGCACGGTTTTTTCACCCGCGAAGGCGGCGTCTCTAACGGCATTTACGCTGGCCTCAACTGCGGTCGCGGCTCGCGCGATGCGACCCTCAACGTCGAAGATAACCGCGCGCGCGTGCAGGCGTACCTGGGCGCCGATGACCTGATCACCCAATTCCAAGTGCATAGCGCCATCGCCGTTATCACCGATGAAGCGTGGGCGCCCGAAGCCGCGCCGCGTGCGGACGCGATCGTGACGCGCCGCAAGGGCTTAGGCATCGGCGCGTTGGCCGCCGACTGCACGCCGGTGCTGTTCGCAGCCCCCGAAGCGGGCGTGGTGGCTGCGACCCACGCCGGGTGGAAGGGCGCCGTTGCTGGCGTTCTGGAAGCGACGGTTGCCAAAATGGTGGAAGCCGGCGCGCAGGCGAGCACCATCCATGCGGCCATCGGGCCAACGATTAGCCAGGCCAATTACGAGGTTGGCCCGGAGTTCGAAGCGCAAGTGACGGCCATTGATCCCGCCTTTCAGCGATTCTTCACCGTGCCCGCGGGCAAGAGCCGCGCTCATTTTGATTTGCCTGGCTTTGTTGAACATCGTTTACAGCGTTGCGGCCTTGCCAGCGTCGAGCGTCAGACGCCTTGCACCTACGCCGACCCGGAGCGATTCTACAGTTACCGGCGTGCGACTCACCACGGTGAGGACGATTACGGGCGACAAATCTCCGCCATTGTTCTGCAATAATCCACAGGATGGCGTTGAAAGGGTTGCTTTTTTGGGCGTCCCGTTAGGCAAAACACCGTTACGCGCGCATTCCGCCTGGACGCTGGGCGCGCGGCTATATTAGAGACGAGAGCGAGAGGGTACCGGTGTACTTTGCCGCCAGGTGTGTAAGACGGCTGCCGGATAGCGGGTTGAAGCAGAAGGGGGACGTCATCGTGACGTTTATCGATGCTGCTGCGCCACGGTACGCTCTGAAGCGTCTCGTCACCGCAGCTTTGGTCGCCAGCGCGGGGTTAACCGCTGCGGGTTGCGCCGGAAATACCGGATTGGGCGACGTGGCGACCAAGCCCGTACAGCCACCGACGACGCCTGCACTGACGCAGCCGGCCACCAAGCCGCGCGCCACTGTTGCGATCGCCAACATCATCGGCACGCCGGAGAGCGTCTCCCAGCAACTCCGTCAGGCTATGGTCACCGCGGTTGGTCAGGAGCGCGTTGCGATCTCGAGCGCGCCAGGCGCCAAGGTTGACTATACGCTGCGCGGGTACGTGGTCGCTGCGCGTGAAGGGACCGGCACCAAAGTTTCGTATATCTGGGACGTGACGGACCCGTCAGGCAGGCGCGTCAATCGCATCACCGGCGAAGAGGTCGCGCGCGGCGGTTCGAACGCCAATCCGTGGTCTGCCGTATCGCCGGCCGTTTTGAGCACCATCGCCACCAAGACCTCGAAGTCATTCGGCTCCTGGCTGCCGGCACAACAGGCCGTGGCCTCCAACCCGGCGGCAACGCAACAGCCGTCCGGCGCCGGCATTCGTACGCCGCGTCCGGTAACGCCCGCAGCACCGGCTGCCACAGCCCAACGTCGCCCTGCCGTGCAATCGGTGGCACTGCGCCCTGGCGCGGTCATCACGCACGTTCCTTCAGTGGTCGGCGCACCCGGTGATGGCAGCACCTCTTTGACCCGCGCGATCCGCCGCGAGTTGGCCAAGCAGGGCTTACGCGTTTCGCCCGCCAAGGCGACCGCATCCTACCAGGTGCAGGGCCGCGTCGCGCTCGGCACTCCGGTGAAGGGCAAGCAATCGATCAAGATCGATTGGGAAGTGCGCGACCCCAAAGGTGGCTCGCTCGGCACCGTCTCACAGAAGAACCAGATCCCTGCCGGATCACTGAACGGCTCATGGGGCAACGTTGCGGATGCGGCCGCCGCAGCCGCCGCACAAGGCATCTTGAAGCTGCTGCCACGACGGCCGGCGACGTTCTGATCGCAGGGTGATGCCCCGATCTGTGTCGTTTCGATGACAAACAGTTTTCACCAGCAGGCCCGGGCGTTTACACGCTCGGGCCGTGTTGTTAGAAGGCGGCGCAGAACCGAGCGCGGGAGGGCCGCTGCATGCCGCTGGACGATAAAAACATGAGAAGCGGCAGTCGCTTAGCACCGATGAAGTTGGTCGCCGGCAACTCCAACCGCAAGTTGTCTGAGGCGATCGCCGCCGAACTCAACGTGCCCCTCACCAAGTGCGTCTGTCGGCGCTTTGCCGACATGGAGATCTTCGTCGAGATCCAGGACAACGTGCGCGGTGAAGACGTCTTCGTCATCCAATCCACGTCCTACCCGGCGAATGACAACCTGATGGAGTTGCTGATCCTCGTTGATGCGCTGCGCCGTGCATCGGCCCGTCGGATCACCGCCGTCATCCCCTATTACGGATACGCCCGCCAAGACCGGAAGCCCGGGCCCCGTACGCCAATCTCAGCGAAGTTGGTCGCGAACCTGATCGAGCGGGCCGGCACAGACCGCGTACTCACCGTCGATTTGCACGCTGGACAGATCCAGGGCTTCTTCGACATCCCCACGGACAACCTGTTCGGCGCGCCCGTCATGGTCCGCGACATCGAGAAGACCTACGCCGGGCAAAAGCTGATGGTGGTGTCACCGGACGTGGGCGGTGTGGTGCGCGCGCGCGGCCTTGCCAAGCGCATCAACGCGCCGCTGGCGATCGTGGACAAGCGGCGCGACCGGCCCGGCGAATCGGAGGTGATGAACGTGATCGGCGATGTCGCCGGCCACCACTGCATCTTGCTCGATGACATCGTCGATTCAGGCGGTACGCTGTGCAACGCCGCGGCAGCCCTCGTCGAGCAAGGGGCGACCGGCGTTAGCGCATACATCACCCATGGCGTGTTGTCGGGCGGCGCGGTGGCCCGCATCAACAGTTCGATCCTGCGCGAACTTGTGGTTACCAGCACAATCCAGCAGCCGCCCGAGACGCTGGCCGAGGGCAGCAAGATCCGTGAGGTCTCGATCGCACCGCTGATGGCCGAAGCGATCATCCGCACCGCGCGCGAAGAGAGCGTATCCAGCCTCTTCTATTGACGCCCCACGCGCCTGAAGCCGGCCGCAGGTTCATTAAGCCATTGATTTCATGAAATTTCACCGACGGACGGGCCGTCATGGTTCGCCTTCGAGTCGGTTCGCTTCAGGTAGAAGCGGAACCGACATCTAAACTTTTGTTTTGCCGTTCATCTTTCGTCTCAGGTGATCCCACCTGAAGCGAATGAACTCTAGCTCGCGCGTTCACGCGCAACCCGCAACCTTGTGATCTCGATCACTCCTGCGCGAGCTTTGCCTCGCCATTTCAAGGTCATCGCAAACGCAACAGCGTACCTTGAAGGAGTGAACACCATGGCACGGACCCTTAAAACGATGGCAGGCCTCACGCTCGGCACGTTGGCCGTGCTTTCCGCAACCCAGGCTCTCGCCAGCGGCAACATGGCCAGCACCGGCGAATACGGTCCCCCGGCGGTGGCTCAGCCGATCAGCGCTCAGCCGGTCGCCCAACAGATCAGCGCATACCAATACACGGCGCCGAAACTGCAGTGCGTCACGCTCAGCAGCCCCAACTTCAACCGCGTGGGCAAGTCGACCGTCATCGCCTTCAACTACCGTTGGTGCAAAAAGAACGACGCCAACAGCTGCTCGGCACGCACGCTCGGCCAGATGGACTACATCGGCCACGCCCTGACGATCGTGACCCGCTGCTTCACGTCGAAACACAAGCTGCGCTTCGAGATGCAGGCCAAACTTTCAGGCGAAGGCTATCCGGTGCGCCGCGCTGCGCTGACGCCCAAAGTCTTCAACCCTCAAAACGGGCTGATCCCCGGCATCGGATGCCTGCGCAAGAAGGGCGTGGCGCACTTCCGCAAGCGCGGCGCGAAACTCATCGTGCGCAAGTCGACGTTCCCCGGCGTGAAGCTGCCGCCGTGCAAATTCACGCAGCCGACGAGCTAAACGGGACTGCGCGTCCAACGTTGCAACCCCGATGGGCTGTTCCGCTTCTGTGAAAGGCGGGGCAGCCCTCCCGTGCTGGTGCTAACCTTTTGCCACACTTGTAGAAACGCTTCGAGGCGCACCCACGATCCACGCTTGTCAACGTGGCCAATCAATCGCAAACTTGCGTCGATAGTTGTCCAGCGATCATCCCGAGCCCACCCTCCAGGATAAGCCCATGATCCGCTCACTTTTCTACGCCTCAATCACCAGCGCAGCGCTCGCCTTGGCCTTCTCGCAAGCGGTCCCGCAAGCTTGGGCCGGACAGGCCAGCACGGGTGAGTTCGGCGACAGCGACACGCCGGCCAGCGCAGCCCCCCAGCAGGTGGACCAACGTCCACCGCTGCCGCCTTTGAACCGGCGCTTTTCACGCCAGATGAAGCAATGCGTGTCGCTCTACAGCCCGGACTTCGACCGTGTAGGGCACAACTTGCAGGTGCTGCTGGTGTACCGCTGGTGCGACCGGAACAACCCGAGTGATTGCACCAAAGAGGCGACCCAGATCCAGCGCCGCATCAACAATGATTACGCGATCAAGACGCTTTGCGTGACGTCGAAGTTGCGCGAGCAATTGAAGGTTCGCTACGGCATCCTGGGGCAGACCATGGAGACAGCAACGATCAGCCCTGATGTGCTGACACCGCGCGGCAAGCTGATCCCGCGGGCGGGCTGCATCGCAAGGCGTGGGTCGTACCATATGATCAAGAGCGGCAATCAATTGCGGATGCGCAACGGCCCCCCGGGCAACATCGAGCGGCCCAAGTGCAGTTGGACGACGCCTGATCCGAAGTGACCTGCGCGTTGGGCTGGCTTATTCGGCGGCGGCGGCGGCGGCCGGCCGCATGGCTACACCGCGCGATCGATGGGAAGTGGTGTCAGCCTCTTTGGCGTTCAGGTCGCATCACCACGACCTGACCATCCTCGACGGACGCTGCATAAAACCGCAAGCGCCAACGCCATCCTTCAGGTGCCGACACCAGCGCCTCACCGGTGGTGAGTGCGAATTCGAACCCGTGCCAAGGGCACCGCACCACGGGTGCACCGGGCGCAACGGCGAGCTCATGCGCGCGCTCACTTTGCGTCCGCGCGGTCACCTGGGCGCAAGCGAGATCAGCCCCTTGATGCGGGCAGCGTGGCGCAAACACACGCACCTCATCATCGCCATATCTGACGAGAAGCGCGCGGGTACCATCGATGTCAACCGCACTGACCGCATCCCGCGGGAACGCGCTTAATGCCCCAAGTTCGTGCCGCGCCATGGTCGCTCACTCCGCCGCCTGGCTCGCCGCAGCGGTACCGGGCGGTAGGTCAAGATCGTAAAAGCGGGCCGCGTTACGCCACAGGATGTTCTCGCGCAATGTTGCGGGCAAAGCGTTTGGGATCGCCGCATGGGGATCATCGAAATCGAAATGCGGGTAGTCGGTCGCAAACACCAGCACCTCGTCGGTCCCCATCAGATCGACCACGCTCTCCCACTGCGCGGCCGTGATATCCTCCGTCGGCTGCGTGGAGAGCCGCAAGCGCTCGCGGCAATGGGTGCTCGGCAGCTTCTTGATCCACGGCACCTCGATCCGGCCCTGGCGGTATTCGCGGTCCATCCGCCACATCACGTGCGGCAGCCAACTGAACCCGCCCTCCAACACCATGAAGCGCACATCGGGGTAGGCATCGAAGACCCCGTTGCAGATCAGGCTGATCACCTGCGCCATCATCGCGGTGGGCAACAGCGTGTGGCGCTCCATATAGGTGTGACCCATGCCGTAGGGGCCGACGGCGGCGGTGGTGTGATGGAACGCGACCATCAAGCGGTTGCGCTGCGCGGCTTCGAAGATCGGCGCGTATTGCGGATCACCGTAAGCGATGTCATCAACGACCGGCAGCAGCACCTGCGCCATCTGTGGGTGCGCAGCGAGCCTGTCGATCTCGCGGGCCGCGGCTTGGGGATCACGGGCGAAAACGTGAATTGAGCCGAGAAAGCGGGGATCGCGGCTGAGCCACGTCTCGATGAGGTAATCGTTGTAGGCAGCGGCCAAAGCGTTGGCGAGGCCGTACTGCATTTTCAGCATCGTTGGGAAGAAGTAGCCGGTCAGCACGGCGTGGGACATATCGTAGGCGTCGAGCACCTGGTCGCGGATGGCGCCGTAGCTTGAGACGGAGGCGGATCCGTCATCGCTGACCACATCGGCGCGGTTACCGTTGCCCGGTGAGGTGTAGCAAAACGGCTGGCTGAAGCCACGCCAAGCCCCGCGTGCGATCCAATCGTTGTAGGGCGCCGGCAGGTAAGGGACGAGGTCCTTGATGCTGGCGAAGCTCTCGTGAACGTCGGTATCGATGAGCGGCATGGAAGCTTCCCGAAATGGCGCAAAGTTCGATCGGCGCAGGGCTGCACCTGAACGCCGTATCGGTGGCGGCGCTTTCAGCAGCATAAGCGCTTTGGAGCAATGGGCGCAAAGTGCAGATCACAGGTTTAAACGGGT
>JBCBJZ010000079.1:0-16594 GCA_038522635.1 Pseudomonadota bacterium
ATGCCATTTTGCGGGGCCTCGTAGAGGACGAACGATCGGTGGCTGACCTGGTGGCGGCGGGCCATGATGAAGCGGTGGTGACGCGCATCGAACGGTTGCTTTACATCGCGGAATACAAGCGGCGGCAGTCGGCGCCCGGCGTCAAGATTTCGGCGCGCAATTTCGGCCGCGACCGCCGCTACCCGATCATCAACAAGTGGCGCGGAGCTTAAGGCTCAGCGGGCAGCACGTTGCTCGCATCATAGTAGCTTTAGGCGACGCGCAGCACGGTCGCGCCGACCGCGTCACGTAGGGCGGCGGGGTCGACGGCAAAGACGGTGTCGGGTGTACCCGCGGCAGCCCAGACGCGCGCGTGCACAAGCAAGGCTTCATCCATAAAGGTCGCAAGCGGCGTTGCGTGGCCAAGCGGCGGGATGCCGCCGATCGCGTAGCCGGTGAGACTGCGCACGTAGGCGGCATCGGGACGTTTGAGGGCGGCGCCGAGCACGCCTGCGACCGCCTTCTCGTTGACACGGTTATCGCCGGCGACCAACAGCAGCACCGGGGTCTCATCATCGCGGCGCTGAAAGACGAGCGACTTAATGATCTGCCCGACCGCACAACCGCAGGCGCGGGCGGCGTCTTCGGCCGTCCGCGTGCTTTCGCCGTGCTGCACCACATCCACGTTGAGGCCTGCCCGCCGGCAGGCGTCGATCACGCGTTGCGTGGCGGGCTTAAATGGCGGTGCGTTCATGGCCGCTCCTGCGTTTGAGGCTGGCAGTTTCGCGCGACGGTTGCAGCAGAGCCGCGTCAACAGCGGCGTCGAGAGCCGAGCTTGCATCGCATTGCATGGTGGCCTGCCTACGCGTAGAAAGCGCGCTGATCAACATGCGCGGGCGGTGTGCGCGCCGGGACCACGAGGAGCTTCCCATGGACGTCGATGAGGCCACGGTGCGCCGGATTGCGCGGTTGGCGCGCATCAAGGTGAGCGATGAGGAGGCGGCCGCGCTGAAGGGTGAGCTGTCGGGCATCCTGACCTGGGTTGAGCAGCTCAATGAGGTCGATACCGACGGCGTGCCGCCGATGACGAGCGCGGTGGAAACGACGTTGCGCCAGCGAGAGGATGTGGTGAGCGCAGGTGACATCGCTGATCAGGTGACCGCGAACGCCCCGGTGGCCGATGACGGTTATTTCGTGGTGCCGAAGGTGGTCGAGTAGCGCGCCTGCGCATCCCTCATCCCGCGTGCCATGGCGCGCTAGCCTGCTGATCAGGCCCCGCTGCCGCCACTGTATCCGCTGCCCCCGCTGAACGTTGGAAACACCTGATGACAGACCACGCTGCGCTGACCGCGCTGACGCTTGCTGAGGCCCGTGACCGCCTGCGCGCCAAGGACTTCACCGCGCGCGAACTCACACAAGCCTTTTTGACCGCAATCGATGGCGGCAACGGTGCGCTCAACGCTTATGTGCTGCCAACGCCGGAGCACGCGCTGGCCCAGGCCGATGCGAGCGATGCGCGCCTGGCAAGGGACGAAGCCCGGGCGTTGGAAGGCTTGCCGCTGGGCGTCAAGGACCTGTTTTGCACCAAGGGTGTGCGCACCACGGCGAGCTCCAACATCCTTGGCAACTTCGTCCCCACCTACGAATCGACCGTGACGCAAAACCTGTGGGATGGCGGCGCCGTCATGCTTGGCAAACTCAACAACGACGAGTTCGCCATGGGCTCATCGAACGAGACCAGCGCGTTCGGCCCGGTGGTCAACCCCTGGCGGCGCAACGATGGCGCTAACGCGAAGCTTGTGCCCGGCGGATCATCCGGTGGGTCGGCAAGCGCGGTTGCCGCCGATCTTTGCCTTGCGGCGACGGCCACCGATACGGGCGGCTCGATCCGTCAGCCCGCGGCCATCACCGGCACCGTCGGCGTCAAGCCCACCTACGGGCGCTGCTCACGGTGGGGGATCATCGCGTTCGCGTCATCGCTCGACCAGGCCGGGCCCATCACCAAGACCGTGCGTGACAGCGCGATCATGCTGCAGCACATGGCAAGCGTGGACCCGATGGACACCACCAGCATCGATTTGCCCGTGCCCGACTACGAGGCGGCGCTTGGCGGTTCGATCAAGGGCCTCAAGGTCGGTGTCCCCAAGGAGTACCGCCTCGACGGCATGCCCGACGAGATCGAGACGCTCTGGCAGCAAGGCATCGCCTGGCTCAAGGATGCGGGTGCGGACATCATCGATGTGTCGCTGCCGCACACGCGTTACGCGTTGCCCGCCTATTACATCGTCGCGCCTGCGGAATGCTCTTCCAACCTCGCGCGTTACGATGGCGTGCGTTACGGCAAGCGCGTCGAAGGGCGCGACATCATCGACCTTTACGAGAACACGCGGTCGGCGGGCTTCGGCGCCGAAGTCAAACGGCGGGTGCTGATCGGCACATACGTGCTCTCGGCGGGCTATTACGATGCCTACTACTTGAAGGCGCAGCAAGTGCGCACGCTGATCAAGCGTGATTTTGAGACCACGTTCGAAGACGTTGATGTGCTGTTGACGCCGACCACGCCGGGGCCGGCGTTCGGCATCGGCGAGGTGGTCGGCGATCCGGTTCAGATGTACCTCAACGACATCTTCACGGTGACGGTGAACATGGCGGGACTGCCGGGCCTGTCGGTGCCGGCGGGCCTGTCAGGCGAGGGCACGCCGCTTGGCTTGCAGCTGATCGGCAAGGCGTTCGATGAAGCGACCTTGTTCAAAGTCGGCGCGGTGCTTGAAGAGGCTGCCGGACCACAGGCCAAGCCCGAGGCCTGGTGGACCGCGTGACGCGACAGCGGCTTGCCATACCGCCAGGACGCCGTCTGGCACGCATGGCGACGACGATGGCGATGACGCTGGCTGTCGCGGGCGCGCTCGCCGGGTGCGCTTCGACCTCGCGGGTGACCGATCAGCTCACGCGGAACGCGCTGTTGCGCGGCCAGCAAGCGGTCGCGATCCTTGGTTTCACGTTCGAAGGGCAGCGTTGCAAGGTCACCAACGCGTTGCTGGCGCAGGAAAGCCAGCCAGGGCTTTATCGAGGCCTACGCCCGATCAAGATCGTGGACGCGTGGCCCGATGCTGGCGGCATCCCGCAGGTCCGGTTGAAACCCGGCACCTATCATATCGTGTTCGTCAGTTGCGGTGTCGGCGCTCGCGTCTTCAAGGTCGGTCAGCCGGCAAGTAACTTTGCGCTAAGCCCCCACTACCGCCAGAGCCTGGCAAGTTTCACCGTGGGCCCGGGCGAAATCGTCAACCTTGGCATGCTGCGCTTGAGCGGGTTTGCGGGCCGGAACGCGGCCCGTGTCGACGTGGTGGCGATGCCTCCAGGTGCGCTTGCCATGCTGCGACGCCAGCGGCCGAACCTGGCAGCGCAGATGGTGAGCCGCGCGATGGTGGCCGGGGCCGGCGGGTGAACTTTGAGGGTACGCCTGCGCATGGCCCAGGTGCCCATGGCGTGCTAGATCATCGGCCGACGGATGGGATCACCATAGGTGAGCCCGCAATCGACCAAAGATGATCTAAATCTGCAATGCAGAGCAACTTCGGGCGCGAAGGCGAGGCGTTAGGTGTTTGAGCCGATGCTTCGCACGTTGCGCGCTTTGTTCTAGAGCGCTGCCCTAAGCAAGAGGCGTGACGATGGTGAAGCGGCCGGCGGACTGCAATGACATGGGCGACGTGCGCGTCGAGATCGACCGGCTGGATGCGGGGCTTGTCGACCTGTTGGCGGAGCGTTTCGGCTACGTGGAGCGCGCTTGGCAGATCAAGCAGCGCGAGCAGGCCGCCGCCAATGTGCCCTGGCGAAACCAGCAGGTGATCGACAAGGTGCGCGCGCGCGCCGAGAGCCAGGGGCTGCCGCCCGATCTGGTGGAGGCGCTGTGGCGGCAGATGATCGGCTGGTTCATCCAGTATGAAGAAGAGAAGCTGCGCGCTGAAGCCGACGGTGATGGTGACCGAGAGACGCCGTCTGGCGACAGCACCTGATCGGCGTTTGAGCGTTCATCTTCAGCCTTCAGCCATTCCCCGCAGAGCGGGCGTTTCTGCACTTTCAGACGAGAGGTTCTCGATGCCGACCTTCCCGCCCGATCTGCAACAGATGGTGCTCGTCGCTTTCTTCAACCCGGCAACCATTCTGGTGGCCTATTTGATCGGTCGGCGTGCCGATCAGGCAGCCAAAGTGCTCGTTGCAGCCTTTGCAGCCGCGTTTGCTGGTTTGATGTTCGCGATGCTGCTCGACGCGTTCGGCATCTACATCGGTTATGCGAATGCGGTCGGCGGCATCTTTGCGATGTCTTTCGTTTACGGGCTTGTTTGGGCTTACCTCGGCTACGTCACGCGGCCAAAGGACGAGGATGCGGCACCCGCCCACGACGGCGAGTAACAGGCGCGTGATGTTGCCGGTTGGCCACAAAGGTCGGGCTCAATCGTTTTTGCGCGGCTTTGTGACCGCGTCTTAACGGCGGTCCTCGTAGGATGAAGATGGGTTGAGGTTAACCGCCTTCGTCGCGGCGTTCAGTTTGCGGGGCAAGTGAGTGATGGGCAGCGTCTTGGCGCGTGGGCGGTTGCGAACCGCCCTCTCTGCAGTCTTTTTGTCTTTTGGTTTGGTGTTTTCAGCGTTCTGGTCGCTCGGTGTGGTGACACCAGACGTAGCGGTTGCGGCTGGCGCTCCTGGCGCGGTGGCATCCCCGCAGGACCAAGGATCGGCGCCGCCGACTCCGTCCGTGACCCACCCGGGGCTCGCGTATCTGGAAAGCCTCAGGGGCAAAAAGGGTTACCTCGCACCCAGCGAGATCGATCCGCGCTTTACCCTTGCGCTTTACGTGAACGCGCGCGCCCGCGGGCGCAACGCGCAGCGGATGTGGGTGCTGCAACGCGATGCCCTTGGCGGGCCATGGCGGTTGGCGCTTTGGGACAAGCGCTGGTGGAAATCGGCCAAGCGCCGTTCGCGCTACAAGTGGACCGCCGGTGACGCGCCGCCGTTCAGCTGGCTCGTCTCCACGGGTCGCAAGTATCGCGGTGATAAACGCTCAGGGCCAACGCCGCTTGGCGTGTTCGCGCTTGATGAACGTCGCTATCGCTCGCATCGCGGCTACCACGCGCCGGGCATGGTCCACGTGATGTACATCGACTACCACTACCGCTCGGGCCGTCGCTCGGGCGTCGCGTTCCACGGCACCACGCCGCGGCAGTACCGCAAGCTTGGCCGTATCGACAGCCACGGCTGCATCCGCATGCATCAGCGTAACGCGCTGGCTTTGTTGTCGCGGCTGAAAGGCTGGGACAAGCAGGTGGCGAAGGCGCTGCGCTGGGGCGAAGTTCCGCGGTTCTGGAAGCGGCAGCGCTACGCCAACCGCTACGGTTATACACGCGATGGGCGCCTGCACGCGGCGCCAGCGCCCGTCCCAACCTCAACGCCAGCCTCGACCGAAGGACCACCTGCACGGCCTGCAAAGCCTGCGACCGCCGCAGAGCCCGCCCGTGCGCAGGGCGGCACGCAAGCGAAGCCCGTGGTTGCCGTGGGCCGACCGGGCGATGCCACGGGCTCACCACGCTCACCCAAGGCGCCCGCGGTGCAAGCGCAGGGGCGGACCGATGCGGGCGAAGGCGATGCCGGCGTGCGCGATGATCGGGATGACGCTGACGCACCGATGGTGCTGCCCCGCGTTCTCACCAAGACAGGCTACCGGGCGCTGACGGTGATCTTCCAGGACTGAGAAGGCGCGGACGTAGGTGCCTTGCCTTCACGTTCGGCAGCGGCGGCGGCAGCTGCGGACGGTACGCCAAGCGGTTGTTCTAACGTGCATCTTTCGCGTCAGGTATAGCTACCTGAGCCGGATGAATTTCAGGCCCGCTTCACCGCAAACGGGTTTTGATAGAGATCGGTGTGGCTCTCCACGCCCGCGTCGATGGTACAGGCGCTGCGCGGGCGCGCCACGCACAGCAGGACGTAGCCGGCCCGCGACTGGCGTTTGTTCAGCGCCGTGCCCTTGGGTTGCACCACTTTACCGGTGGTCAGCCGGGCCGCACAGGTGATGCAGCCGCCGTAACGGCACGCGACGGGCAGCGCCAGGCCTTCCCGCTCAAACGCGTCGAGGATCGCCTCGTCCTCGCGCACCATCAACGTCAGCCCACCTCGGTTGCGCAAGGTCACAGCATGGCAGCGCTCACCGGCGTCCGCGTCTGCCTCGGCGTCCGCGCCGCGCCCTTCGCGCCGGGCTCTGCCATTGACGTCAGCAGCTTCGAGGCCATCGTCCGGCTTAGCGGGCCCATTCATGGCATGGCGCTCCTGAAGGCGGTTTGCGTCGGCCGGCCGTGAAAGGCCTCCCTCGCGCGCGCCACAACCTACTCGGCCGCTTCACGCGCTTCCAACGGCTCCACCCGGGCTGCGGAGAACTTGAACTCCGGGATCTTGCCGACCGGATCAAGCTGCGGATTGGTCAACGTGTTGGCGGCCGCTTCCACATAGGCAAACGGCACAAACACCATGTCGCGCTGCAACGCCTCATCCGCGCGTGCCTGCAACTCGATCTGTCCCCGGCGCGTTGTCACCCGCACATGGTCGCCCGGCGCGATGCCCAACGCCCGCAGCGTGAGCGGGTGCAGCGACGCCGTTGGCGCAGGCTCCAGCGCATCAAGCGCGGACGCCCGCCGTGTCATCGCGCCCGTATGCCAATGCTCCAACTGCCGCCCGGTGGTGAGCAACATCGGAAACTCGGAATCGGGCTGTTCTGCCGGTTTGCGGATGCCGGCGGGGACCAAGGTCGCGCGGCCCGTTTCCGTGGGAAAGCGATCGCCGAACACGATCGAATGCCCCGGGTGGTCAGGTGCCGGGCAGGGGTAGGTGACGGCGCCCTCTGCGTCGAGGCGCTCCCACGTGATGTTGTCGAGCGAGTGCATGCCCCGCTTCATCTCCGCGAACACGTCGGCGGGGCTGTCGTAGGTCCAGTTGAGGCCGAGCCGGTTCGCCAACGCCTGCGTGATCGCCCAGTCTTCGCGCGCTTCGCCCGGCGGCTCGACAGCTTTGCGCCCCATCTGCACCTGCCGGTTGGTGTTGGTGACCGTGCCGTTTTTCTCAGGCCAGGCGCTGGCCGGCAGGATGACGTCGGCGAACATCGCCGTCTCGGTCATGAAGATGTCCTGGACCACGAGGTGATCGAGCGTGGCCAGCGCTTCGCGCGCGTGCGTCGAGTCCGGGTCCGACATCGCCGGGTTCTCGCCCATGACGTACAGCCCGCGAATGTCGCGACGCCCGATCGCATCGATGATTTCAACCACCGTCAGACCCGGCTCAGCATCGATGCTAACGCCCCAAAGTTCGGCCCAAAGGTCGCGCGCCGCATCATTGCCGACCTTCATGTAGTCGGGCAGCACCATCGGGATCAGGCCGGCGTCGGACGCGCCCTGCACATTGTTTTGGCCGCGCAGCGGATGCAGCCCGGTGCCTGCGCGTCCGACGTGACCGCACATCATGGCGAGCGAGATCAGGCAGCGCGCGTTGTCCGTACCGTGGGTGTGCTGCGAAACGCCCATACCCCAAAAGATGATGCCCGCGCGGGCCTTCGCGAACGTGCGGGCAACGTCGCGCAGCACTTCAGGCGCGATCCCGCAGAGCTCCGTCATCGCTTCCGGCGTAAAGGCCGCCAGATGTGATTTCAGCGCATCGAAACCTTCCGTTTGCGCCTGCAGGTATTGGCGGTCATAGAGGTCCTCTTCGACGATCACATGCATGATCGCGTTCAGCATCGCAACGTCGCTGCCGGGCCGGAACGCCAGCGTATGGGTCGCGTGGCGGGTCAGGTTGTTGCGCCGCGGGTCCATGACGATCAGGTCGGCGCCGGCTTTGGCCGCCTGCTTGAAATAGGTCGCAGCGACGGGATGGTTCTCCGTCGGATTGGCGCCGATCACGATGATGGCGTCGGCGTTAAGCGCTTCGTTGAAGCTCGCGGTGACCGAACCTGAGCCAATGCCTTCCATCAGCGCTGCCACCGATGAGGCGTGGCAAAGCCGCGTGCAATGGTCGAGGTTGTTGTGGCCGAAGCCCGTGCGGATCAGCTTTTGGAAGAGGTAGGCCTCTTCGTTGGAGCATTTGGCGGAGCCAAAGCCGGCGACGGCACGCCCCCCGTCTTCGTCGCACAGGCGCGCGAGCCCTTGCGCAGCCGCATCGAGCGCCTCGTCCCAGGTGGCAGGGCGAAAGTGTGAACTTATGTCGGCAGGGTCGACGTTGAGGCCTTTGGGTGCGCCCTCCTTGCGGATCAGCGGTTGGGTGAGGCGCTGCGGGCTTGCCACGTAATCGAAGCCGAAGCGGCCTTTGACGCACAAGCGGTTCTCGTTGGACGGCCCCTCGCGGCCTTCCACAAAGGCGATTTTGCCGTCGCGAAGCTTGTAGGTGAGTTGGCAGCCAACCCCGCAGTAGGGGCACACGGAATGGACTTCTTCGTCGACCGCGCGGCTGCCCGTTTGCGTCTCCTCCTCGATCAACGATGCCGGCATCAGCGCGCCCGTCGGGCAAGCCTGTACGCACTCACCGCAAGCCACGCAGGTCGAGCCACCCATGGGGTCATCGAAGTCGAACACGACCTGCGAGCCGGGGCCGCGAAAGGCCATGCCGATCACATCGTTGACCTGCACTTCGCGGCAGGCGCGAACGCACAGCCCGCAGGTGATGCAGGCATCGAGGTTGACGCGCATGGCGGTGTGGGAGGCGTCGCTCGCAGGTTGTTCGGCGCGGGCTGGGAACCGGCTGACCTTCACGTCCTGCACCCTCGCCCAGTCCCAGAATTTGGAAACCTGGTCGTGCGCTTCTTCCGGTGCCGGTTGATCGGCGATGAAGAGCTCCATCACCATTTTTCGTGCTGCGACGGCGCGGGTGCTCGCCGTGTTCACGACCATGCCTTCGCTCGGTTCGCGAATGCAGGAGGCGGCCAGCGTGCGCTCACCTTCGATGTCCACCATGCAGGCACGGCAATTGCCGTCAGCGCGGTAGCCTGGCGCATCGAGCCAGCACAGGTGAGGGATGGTCGTGCCAGCGCGCTTGGCGACCTGCCAGATGGTTTCGCCCGCTTCGGCCGTCACCTGCGTTCCATCAAGTGTAAAGGTGATGGGCTTGGTCATGAGTTCAGATCCTGGATGCCGTCGGCCCGCCTTATTGCGCTGAACGCGTCGGAGATCGGGTCAAAGAAGGGTTGAAACGTGCCGGTGAGACGCCGGTTGCCGCGTTGCGTAGCGCGGCTCATGGACTGTTGCTGGGCGCGTGGTCTGGCGGCTGCGCGGTGGCCGCGCCGGCCTCTTGCGCTTTGAGGATGCGGATCACGGAGAGGATCGGGTTAGGGGCCGCCTGGCCAAGCCCGCAGATGGAGGCGTCCGCCATGGTCTGGCAGAGTTCTTCCAGAAGGGCTGTGTCCCAGGTTTCGGCCGCCATCAGCTTGAGCGCTTTTTCGCAGCCAAGCCGGCACGGCGTGCACTGCCCGCAGCTTTCGTCCTCGAAAAAGGCGATCAGGTTGCGCGCGGCCGCCTTCAAGTCGTCCTGGTCGGACAACACCACCACCGCGTGTGAGCCGACGAAGCAGCCAAGCTCCGCCAATTCACCGCCGAACTCGAGCGGCACTTGATCACGGCTCGCCGGCAGGATGCCACCGGAGGCGCCGCCCGGCAGGTAGGCGGCGAAACTGTGCCCGTCGGCCATGCCGCCGCACGCCTCGATCAGGTCACGCACCGTGGACCCTGCGCCGGTCAGGATGACGCCAGGGTTTTTGACACGGCCTGATACCGAATAAGAGCGCAGGCCTTTGGCGCCGTTCTTGCCCTGATCGGCGAACCACGACGCACCCTTCTCGATGATGTCGCGGATCCAGAACAGCGTCTCGACGTTGTGATTGAGCGTCGGGCGATCGAACAGGCCGACTTGCGCGATGTAGGGGGGGCGGTGGCGAGGCAGCCCACGCTTGCCTTCGATGCTCTCGATCATCGCGCTTTCTTCGCCGCAGATGTAAGCGCCAGCGCCGCGCCGCACTTCGACGTAGCCAGGCGCGATGAGGTCTGCGGCTTCGAGCGCGGCGATCTCGCGGTCAAGGATCTTGAGCACTGCGGGGTATTCATCGCGCATGTAGATGTAGACGCGCTCCGCTTCTACGGCCCAGGCCGCGATCAGCATGCCTTCTAAGAATTTATGCGGCTCGCGTTCCAGCCAGTAGCGGTCTTTGAAGGTGCCCGGTTCGCCTTCATCGCCGTTAACCGTCATCAAGCGTGGGGCGTCATAGCCGCGCACGAACTGCCATTTGCGTCCGGCGGGGAAGCCCGCCCCGCCGAGCCCGCGCAAGCCTGCATCGGACAGCGTGGCGATGATCGCGTCGACGTCATGGCCGCCGTCTCGGCAAGCTTTGAGAAGCTTGTAGCCACCGGCTTCCGCGTAGGCCTCGAACGCTTCGTAAGCGGGCATGACCGGCGCGTGGTCGCCGCTCGCGACGGCTTCGAGCACGCTGTGCGATGTTGCGTGGTCGACATGGCGGTGGCCCACTTCGCAGACCGGGGCAGACGCGCAGCGGCCCATGCAGGGCGCGCGTGCCACGCGCACGCTGGCGGGGTCAGCACCCTCTTCAAGGGCTGTACGAAGTTCGGCTGCACCGTGCAGCGCACAAGTCAGGCTGTCGCACACGCGGATGGTATGGGCCGGCGGTGCGGGCTCCCCATCGAGCACCACATCGAAATGCGCATAGAACGTCGCCACCTCGAAGACTTCGGCCATCGGCAGGCGCATCGCTTCGGCCAACGCGTGCAGATCTGAAGCGGCGATGTGGCCATAGGTGTCCTGTATCAGGTGGAGGTGCTCGATCAGCAGATCACGGCGCAACGGGCGGTCGCTGAGAAGGTCGAGGATACGCTCACGGGCGGCGGGCTCAAGTTGGCGCCCTTTCGGAAAAGGGCGGGGCTGGCGTGAACGCCCCAGCTTGCGATCGACGAGGTTCATGATCGAGAGGGTTCTTTCCGCTTGTTCGTGACGTTGAGGCGCCCGTAGACGCCGGCCATACGGGAGGGTTGGCGCTCGCGCGCAGTCTTCCTTCGGGTGGTTCTCCACAGTTTGTAACGTGATCGCGGCACCGCGTCATGGACAAGAACCGCTATCGATTGGCCCGGGCGCGACGTTGCCTCATCAACCGTGGCGCCGCGGTTGCCAGTTCGTTGCAACATCGCTGGCGATGTCGCCCAAAGCACCAGCAGCTCCGCACGGCGCCCTAATGGTATGCCACATGCCAACATGAGCGAACTCGCCGCACGATCTGACGGCCTATGCGCGCTTTGAGCACGGGTTCGCCCTTCGCGGGCGCAGCGTCGGCGAAATTTTTTCGTTGCGCAATCAAGGCGTAACAGCATCGCTGCGCCGCACATTCGACGAAAGTCGTATATCCGGCCTGAAAAGGCGCCATCGATACTCTCTAGGCATGCCAGATACCTCGCAGCGGCGTTGTGGTCCCGCGCCACACTACCGGCGTCTGAGGCGGGTCATCAAAAACCCGTGATCGTGTGACTGGTGTTGCCCAAGTGCCGCAAAGAGCACGCCCCCCACTCGAACCATCACAAGGGAAGAGGAAACGACCATGCACCGATCGACAGGACCCGCATGGGGTTCTACCGCGCTCGCCGCCCTGGGCGTCGCAGCTTTTGCAGCAACGCCAGCCTGGGCTGGTTCCCACAGCGCCGGCTGGAAACCCGCCAAGCCCGTTGAATTCGTGGTGATGGCCGGCAAGGGCGGCGGGGCCGACAAGGCCGTGCGTCTGATGCAGGGCATCATCGCGGCGGACAAGCTTGGGGCCACCGTCACGCCCGTGAATAAGGCCGGCGGCTCCGGCGCGGTCGCGCTCAACTATCTGAAGAACAAGAAGGGCGACAACCACACCATTATGTTCACGCTCAACAGCTTCTATACGACGCCGCTGCGTCAGCCGAAGCTGAAGGTGGACATCGCCACGTTCACGCCGATCATGCGGATGGCCGAAGACACGTTCTGCCTGTGGGTGTCGACCAGCCGCAAAGATGGCAACGACATCAAGACGGTCGATGACTTCGTGAAGGCCGTGAAAGCGTCGGGCGGCAAATGGCTGATGGCCGGCACCGGCAAAAACTCCGAAGACAACCTGCTGACCGACTTCCTCAACAAGGCGTATGGCCTGAAGATGAAGTACGTGCCCTACAAAGGCGGTGGTGCCGTGGCGAAAGCGCTCGCCGGCAACAACGCCGACAGCACCGTTAACAACCCCTCGGAGCAGGAAGGCTTCTACAAGGACGCCAAGACCCGTCCGCTCGCCTGCTTCACGCCCAAGCGTTTGGCGCTCTTCCCCGATGCGCCCACCTTCAAGGAACTGGGCCAGGACTTCGTGTACTTCATGCAGCGCACGGTCGTGGGTCCTCCGGGCATGAAGCCGGAAGCGGTCGCCTACTACAAGGATCTCTTCGGCAAGGTGTTCGGCTCCAAGAAGTGGCAGACCTACCGCACCAAGAAGGCGCTCCAGGGCGAAGCGCTCACGGGCGATGACCTGATGGCCTATTGGAAGCGCGAGCGTGACGTCCATCGCGCCATGCTGGTGAAAATGGGCGTGCTCAAATAGCTCGACAGCCGTTCCGACATCGGGCGCATCAGGTGCATGACATGACGTGGCGTGTTGAAGCTCGGCCGCATGAGGCTCCGTTGGCTTGATGCTTGGCTTGAACAAGCTGGGCGTGACAAAGCCGGGCTGCATGGGCTGCTCTTGGGCTGCATGGGGGGAGTGGGGGGAGTGCGACTGTGACCACGCGAACAGCTGAACTGCTGATGGCGCTGATCATGGCCGCCTTCTCCGCCTACCTGATGTGGAAGAGCACGGAGCTCAACTTCGGTTGGGTTGAAGATGAGGGGCCGGGCGGAGGCGCCTGGCCCTTTTGGCTCGCCAGCGTGATGTTCGCATCATGCTTGTGGACGCTGGCCAACTGGGTGCGCCGGGCGAGCACGGTTTCGCGCGACACAACCGCGTTTTTCCCCGCAGGCGTGTTCAAGAGTGTCGCGGCTGTCGCGCTCGCTTTGATCGTGACGGTGGGGCTGTTCAACGGGGTCGCCGTGGACGTCCCGGGGATCGGCAGCTTCAAGACGCCAGCGCTCGGTGCCTATGTGGCGCTGACCGCTTTCATGGTGTTTTACGTAGGGTTTCTGGGGCGCCACGGCGTGGTCACAACGCTGCTGGCCGCAACGCTGACACCGGTTCTGACGTTCCTGTTTTTCGAGGTCGCGCTGAAGATCATCCTGCCCAAGGGGATCACCGAACCGGTCTTCCTGCCGTTGTTCCGTTTCTTCGGGATGGGCGGTCTATGAGCCTTGTGAACCGATCTCCAGCCACTGCCACCCAGACCTTTAGGAGCGCCCCCCGTGGCTGAAACCTTCGCGCTTCTGATCGACGGCTTCTTCATCGCGCTTCAGCCGCAAAATCTGGTTTTGGTTTTGCTGGGCTGCGCGGCCGGTCTTTTCATTGGCGCGATGCCGGGCTTGGGCTCGGTCAATGGCGTGGCGATCCTGCTGCCGCTGACCTATCTGGTGCCGCCGACGGGCGCGGTGATCTTTCTCGCCGCCCTCTACTATGGTGCGATGTATGGCGGGGCCGTCTCCTCGGTGATGCTCGGCATTCCCGGCGCCTCGACCGCGGTCGCAACCACATTCGATGGACGACCCTTGGCCAAGCAGGGGCTTGCCGACAAGGCGTTGATCGCCGCCGCTGTAGCTTCGTTCGTGGGAGGGACGATCTCCGTCGTTCTCTTCACGCTCGCCGCACCCCCTCTGGCGCATGTGGCGCTGGTGTTCGGTCCGCCTGAAACCTTCGCGCTGATGCTGCTCGCCTTCGCCACGTTCGTCGGCCTAGGCGGCGATGATATTGCCAAGACGATCTTCTCGATTTGCATCGGTCTGGTGCTGGCGGCCGTTGGGATGGACGAAGTGTCGGGCGAGCCGCGGCTGATCTTCGGCGACATCACCGACTTCATGAACGGCATCAAGTTCCTGGTGCTCGCGATCGGGATCTACGGCATCGGCGAGATGCTTTGGACGATCGAAGAAAACATCCGTAACGGCGGCCAATCGATGCTGTCGGAAGCGGTGCTGTCGGTGAAGCGAACCTTGAGCCATTTTCGCGCGTTGCTGCGAACCTGGCGCACGATGCTGATGGGGTCCGTACTGGGCTACTTTGTCGGCATTTTGCCGGCTGCAGGCGCCACGCCAGGCTCGCTGATGGCGTATGGGATCGGCAAACAGATGTCGAAGGAGCCTGAGACCTTCGGCAAAGGCAATCTGGAGGGCGTGGTCGCGCCCGAAGCGGCCAACAATGCTGCATCGACGGGCTCGATGTTGCCGATGCTGACCCTGGGCATTCCGGGTTCGCCAACCACCGCCATCCTGCTCGGCGGAATGGTGTTGTGGGGGCTTGAGCCCGGGCCGCGTCTGTTCGTTGAGCAAAAGGACTTCGTGTGGGGGCTGATCGCCTCGCTTTACGCGGCCAACCTTTTTGCGTTGATCTTGAATATCGCCTTCATCCCCGCCTTCATCTGGGTTTTGAAGCTGCCCTTCACGTTGCTTGCACCGATCATTTTCGTGCTCTGCCTCGTGGGCGGCTATGCGCCAACGCAGGACATGTACGACGTCTGGCTGATGCTGGCGTTCGGGATCGTCGGTTACCTGATGCGCAAGCTTGATTACCCGCTTGCGCCTGCCGTGCTCGCGCTCGTTCTCGGGCCCTTGGCCGAACCGGCACTGCGCCAATCGCTGATCATGAGCGGTGGTGATGCGTCGATTTTCTTCCTTCGCCCTTACGCCGGCCCGATCATGATCGCGGCGATCTTGTTCCTGCTGCTGCCGCTGGTGACGGCCGTGCTCAAACGCCGTGCTGCGGAGCCGCCTGGTGCCGCGTAAGGTTCGCCTTGTTGTTGCGCTCAAGCTGAAACGTGCTATGGCATGCCAGATACCAGACGAGCTGCGGCGATGCGTTGAGCTCCGGTCCGCTTCAAGGCATCCGCTCACCGACCCAAGCGCAAGGCGATCGCGACGATGGCTGACACCACGGTCAAACTCACTCAATTGGTGATCCCTGAGAGCCTCAAGGCGCAGGCCCACGCCGCCCTGCGCGAAGCCATCATGGCCACCAACATCTACGCCGATGACGCCAACCTCCGGCTCGATGAGCGCGCACTTTCCGCGCAGTTCGGCATCTCTCGCACGCCGCTGCGTGAAGCGATCGCGCAGTTGGAGCATGAAGGACTTGTGAGCGTCGTGCCTCGGCGCGGGATTTTCATCGTGCGCAAGACCAAGGCTGAAATCTTGGAAATGATCACGGTCTGGGCCGCGCTTGAAAGCATGGCAGCCCGTCTGGCCACCAAGTCGGCGGACGATGCAGCGATCACCCAACTGCACACGCTGGTGGATGATTTTGCCGCCGATGCGCTCGCCCAGCGGTTGGGCGAATACTCGGATGCCAACATCCGCTTCCACCAGGCGATCATCGCGCTCAGCGGCTGCACGATGATCAAAGACATCACCGATAAGCTGTTCTTCCACGTGCGCGCGATCCGCCAGCGCACGATCACGGAAAACAACCGTGCGCAACGCTCGGTGGTGGACCACAAAGAGATCATCGCGTCGCTTGAAGCGCGCGACACTGAGCGGGCCGAACGCCTGGTGCGGGAACACACCTTGAAGTTGCGCGATCACGTGGAGCGCTTTGTTGATTTGGATTACGCTGGCGCGTTGGGCGAGCCCTCACGCCTGCGCGCCCGTGGGCGCAGCACGCTCGCCGATCAAGGCCGTGCCGCCTCGTAACGAACGTCAATCCCAACAAGACCTGAACCGACCTCAATGAACAACCGAGCGGCTGACGCGAAGACAGCCTGAAGCGGCGGAGGATGAACCCTGATGGGTGAGCACAAGACGGACTTGCAAACAAACGGCGCTGGCGCCGATGCCACGGCCCTGACCGATGGCTTCCACCTGGTGATCGATGCGTTGAAGCTGAACGGCATCGAGACGCTCTACGGGGTGCCCGGCATTCCGATCACGGATCTGGGGCGGCTGGCGCAGGCAAACGGCATGCGGGTGATCTCGTTTCGCCACGAACAAAACGCCGGCCACGCGGCGGCGATCGCAGGCTTCCTCAACGCCAAGCCTGGCGTTTGCCTGACCGTGTCCGCACCGGGGTTCCTGAACGGCCTGACGGCGCTTGCGAACGCGACCACGAACTGTTTTCCGATGATCCTCATCAGCGGTTCGTCAGAGCGCGAGATCGTCGATCTGCAGCAGGGCGATTACGAGGAAATGGACCAACTGGCGGTCGCCAAGCCGCTTTGCAAGGCCGCCTACCGGGTGTTGCACGCACAAGACATCGGGGTTGGCGTGGCGCGGGCGATCAGGGCGGCCTGCTCCGGGCGTCCTGGTGGCGTGTACCTCGATCTTCCCGCCAACCTCTTTGGCCAGACGATGGCGCGGGAGGCAGGCGCGGCTTCGCTCGTTCAGGTGGTCGATCCAGCGCCTGCGCAGCTCCCAGCGCCATCGAGTGTTGAGCGGGCCATCGCGCTGCTGAAAGGCG
>JBCBJZ010000080.1:0-16335 GCA_038522635.1 Pseudomonadota bacterium
AGACGCCACTCATCAGACGCTGGCGGTCGACGGTGGCGCGCTCCACCACTTCGGCCTGATTCTGCAGGATGTGCTCCATGCGATTGAGGCGTTCGTTCGCGGCCGTCCAGTTGCGCTCGCGCTCGTGCATCGAGCGGTTCATGTCGACGCGCTGTTTTTCGAGGGCCGCTTCAAAGCGCTCGATGTGGTCGGTGCCGAGGCCCTCGCCACCTTCGCTGATCAGCATGGGCGCTGGCATGGCTTCAAGCCGCTCAGCAAGCGAGGCTTCAAGATGCTCCATCCGGTTCAGCAGCGGTTGGGCCACCGTCTCGGCGAAATACGCGCGCTGGCTTGATGCTGTGCGCTCAGCGATACCCGTCTCCAGCGCGCCGACCGCCTTGCGCATGTCGGCATGCTGGCCATCGAGGGCCGCTTCGACCTTGCGCACCTGGTCTTGAAGGCTCGTCCAGCCGTCCGTGATCCCGACTAGGCGCCCGTCCACGCTTTGCTCAAAGCGGCGGATGCGTTCGTTGATCGAGGCGGTGAGCGCGCCATCATCGCGCGCAGGCACAGGCTCGCGTTCAGCAAGTTCGCGCAGGTCACGCAGTTGGTGCGCGACCGTATCGCGCAGGCCGCTCGTCTCCTTACGGTGGGAGCCGATATCACGCTGCAGATCGCCGATCAGGCCTTTGATCTGGCGGCGTTCATCGTCCAGGTCGCTCATCTGGCGGCGCACCTGGTCTTCCAGCGCAACCAGCCGGTCGACGATGCGACTGTCATCGCGCTCGCGCACACGCTCGATGATCCGCGCAGGCTCCGGCGTCGGCTCCGGCCGCGGTGCGGGTGCGACGGGCTGCGGACGCTCTTCGGCCGGCTCTGGGCGCGCCGCACGGGGCGGCTGCTGGCGGTAAAGCGGCTCAACTTCGATCGTGTGGGTTGCGGCCGTCGGTGCGCGGTTGCCATCGGTATCGGCGTGACGCGTGAGGACAGCGACGCCTGGATGGTCGATGTCATAGTGCATCAGCACGCGCACGAGGTCCTGAACCTCGATGGCGCCACCTTCGCGCTGGCCGGCCGCATCACCGGCAAGCCGCAACGCGGCCTTGAACTCAGACGACGTCAGCGGCAAATCGGCAGAGCCCGGGCCACGGGCTGACGTTTCCGAGATCAGCGCAAGCACGTCGCGCCGCAACGTCACGTGATCGATGTTGTAGCGCTCACGCAAGTATTGGATCGACAGGTTTACCCGCGTCATGCCGTGGACGACGTGCTGCAGGAGCACTTCAGGCGCGTGATACGCCTGCGCGATCTCGTGGGCCGCGTTGCAGATGGCAAGCACGGTGTCATCGACGTAGAGCGTCGAAGAGCGCGTGCGCCCACTCGCGGGCGGATGATAGCGCGTGCCATTCGAGCCCGGCACATGAACACCATTCGCGTGACTCGCGCGCTCCGGTTCGTACCGCTCCCGGGCCGAGACCGCGCGGCTTTGCGGCAAGCGCAGGTCCATGTCATCACCACGATAGCTCATCGTCCAAACTCCAGCGTTCATGCCGGCACCACTCGTAACTTAGCGCGGGGCTTCAGCGCCGTGAAAGGCGCCGCCCGCTGGGGTCGTTTCGCTGCATGCCAGCACCTGTGGCGCGCACGCATCACTCGTTGATGTGCCGTGTCCGGCGGCAACATTCATCCCAACGCATCGTATCACAGGCTCGATCAAAGCCTTGACAAACGCGTCGAATTATAGATCGCGGAGTTTGGTTATAAAACTACGAACGCACGAAAGCGAGACCGAAAACGGAAGAAAAGCGTTCTTAGTCAACATTGAAGCCGCTTTGGGCCGGTGTGCAGCATCAACCCGTGTGACAGGCATCAGGCCGGGTAACGCGGCAGGGCAACGTGAAGCGACCGCACGCGCAGACGGCCCGCTCAAGGATCCCACCCCGCTTGGCGGCGTTGCGGCGCGCGAGAGGCGTGGTATCGGCGGGACAACCTCAAATCAGTTTGCGCTGCAACGGCACCGGCTGCGCATCGCTATCACGCGAGCGGTTGATGGCCGGATCGACCGCTGTGATCGTCAGATCATCTTGCGGCCACGGCTTTAACAGCGGCTCAAGCGCGGCCCGCCCCGCTTTGTCGTTCAACCCCGGATCGAGCCAGGTTTCAAAGTCCGCTTCGTGCAACAGCACCGGCATGCGGTCGTGGATCGCTTCCACCGCCGGGTTTGCAGCTGTCGTCAGGATCGCGGCGCTGTCCATTTCGCTGCCATCGGCACCCATCCATTGCTCGAAAATGCCAGCGAACGCGAAAGGCGCGTTGGTCTGGCGCGTGATCAAATGAGGCTGCTTGGCACCCTTAGGGCCGGTCCACTCGTAGAAGCCATCGGTCGGGATCAAACAGCGGCGGTACTTCATGGCGGCGCGGAAGGAGGGCTTTTCAAACGCGGTCTCGCTGCGGGCGTTGATCAGCGTGGTGAAGGCTTTAGGGTCCTTCACCCAAGGCGGGATCAACCCCCAGCGCACCAACTCGAAGCTGCGCTCGAGTTTTGGGGTCAGGCGGATGATCCCGATCGGCTGGGTCGGCGCGATGTTGGCGCGCGGTGGGAAGGCGACCTCATTGTGGTGGGCGAAATGGGCTCGCACAGCCTCTGCGGGCGATGTGAGCATGTAGCGCGAGCACATGGGTGACATCCTTTGCCGTTGTGGCGTGCGACTTTGCCGAGAAGGGGAGCGCCGCGCGTGCTAAATCATCGGCACGGATCAGCAGCGCCAAGAGCAGCGGCATGACAGCAGCACATACCCCTACCAATCCCCTCGCTTCGCCCAACCTAACCTGGCCGCGCGCCGGCGTCAGCGCGGCGATCTTTCGGGAAGATCACGTCCTGATCATCCAGCGGGGCAAAGGCCCTTTGCAGGGACTTTGGAGCTTGCCGGGCGGCCATCTCCAGGCCGGCGAGACGGCACGCGCAGGGGCTGCCCGCGAGGTGCACGAAGAGACCGGCGTTGTGGCTGAGATTATGGCGCTCAACGAGGTGATCGACGTCATCCGCCACGACGACCATGGCGCGGTGGCGGTCCACTACATGATCGCCTCGTTCGTGGGTCGTTACGTGGAAGGCACCGTGGCCGCGGCGAGCGATGCGGCTGATGCGCGGTTCGTGACGCTGGATGCGCTGAATGGCTTCGCCATGACGCCGCGGGCGGGGCAGATCATCGCGCAGGCCCTCGCGCTGTTGCAGCGCCACGTGTGAGGGCGTGCTCACGAAGCTGTGAGCGCTTGCGATTGGCGTTTGCGGCGACCTTAGGCTCTAGTTGCGGCTCGGCCAGCGAGGGGCAAACGTCATGGTTGGAACGAGGCGCACAGGCGTCTTCGTCAGCCGCCCATGCCAGCCGGCCCTACCCCCATCCGTCTCAACCCCTCGTCCCAACCCCTGCGGAGCGACCATGCAATATCGACAGCCCAGCATGCGCCTTTCCCATGCGCGCCTCAGCGCCCTTTTCGGCGCCGCCGTGGCGTTGATGGCCTCCAGCTTAAGCGCAGCGGCCGAGCCCTCCATGTGGAAGCTACAGGGCTGGAAAACCGATTTCTCCAAGACGTCGGTGAAATGGAACGAGATCCTGTCGGGTGGCCCGCCGAAGGACGGCATCCCCTCCATCGATAAGCCGCTGTTCATGCCGCTTGGCGAAAACAAGACGGTTGCCGACATGGAACCCGTCATCACGCTTGAGCTGAACGGGGAAGCGCGCGTTTATCCGCTGCGCATTTTGATGTGGCACGAGATCGTCAACGACAAAATTGGTGCGACGCCGGTATCGGTGACCTACTGCCCGCTGTGCAATTCCGCGATCGTGTTCGACCGGCGCGCGGGCGGCAAGACGCTGGAGTTCGGCACCACGGGCAAACTGCGCAAGTCCGACCTGGTGATGTACGACCGCCAGACCGAGACGTGGTGGCAGCAGTTCACGGGCCAAGCGATCATCGGCGAGATGCTGGGTACGAAGCTGAAGATCATTCCTGCGCGGCTTGAATCGATGGCGGATGCCAAACGCCGCGTGCCCAAGGCTAAACTGCTGATCCCGAACAATCCCGAAATGCGGCGCTACGGATCAAACCCCTACGTTGGCTACGATGGTGCGACACGCCCGTTTCTGTATCGCGGTGAGATGCCCGATGGCATTCAGCCGCTTGCGCGCGTGGTGGTCATCAAGGAAGCCCAGCGCCAGGCCAAGCCGAAAGCGGTGTCGCTCAAGCTGTTGCGGGAAAAGGGAAAGTTCAAACTCAACGGCTACGATGTGAGCTGGCGTAAAGGCCAGGCGTCCGCGCTCGACGAAGGTGAGATTGCCAAAGGGCGTGACGTTGGAACCGTGATCGCGACGAAGCCCGGCCCTGACGGCAAGCCGGTCCTCGCCGCCTACGATGTGACCTTCGCGTTCGTGTTCCACGCGTTTCATCCCGACGGCGAGATCATCAAGTAGGCGTGGCCGCGGCTTCTGCTGGGCGCAATGCGCCTGCGGCGCCGGTTGATCGATGATCGAGGGGCATTGTTGCGCGCCGCCAAAGTGCGCTATGCGACGGGTATGAAGGTTCATACCCCCGCGTCGGTTCCGATTGCTGCATTGTGCGCATGCGCGATGGCGCTCGCGCTCGCGGCAACGTCGGCGGGCATCACGCCTGCCAGCGCGCAAGCGAATGCAGATCGCCGCCCCTACGACCAACGCTTGATGCGGTTGGCGGAGATTCTGGGCGCCACGCATTATCTGCGCGAGCTTTGCGGCGCCAACGATGAACAATTGTGGCGCCAGCACATGCAGGCATTGATCAAGACCGAGGGCTCGACCGCGCTGCGCCGGGCTGAGCTCACGCGCAACTTCAACCGCGGCTATCGCAACTACCAGCGGACCTACTCAAACTGCACCCCCTCGGCCAAGACGGCGATCCAGCGCTTCATGGACCGTGGCGCGGCGATCTCGCACGACCTTGCGACCACTGTGCGTTAGATCATCGGACGATCGATTGGGATCATCATCGGTGAGCCCAGAGCAACTTTGGGAGCATTGCGCCCGTTGCTCTGGGGTTGGTTGTCGACGTTCCTCGCGCATTCGCCAAGCTTTGCCCGGCCGCAACTTAACCCTCCTGACAGTTGTTCACGCATCCCAGGCCAAGGAGCGTGCTAGAGCGGATCAGGGGTTGTTTCAGTGCGCCGGGGAGAGATGCCGTCATGGCCGCCAGCCAAACGAATGATGAAGGCGCACGCGAGCGCTCACGCGCCAACCGCGAAGCGTTCGGTGTGATGCTGAAGGCTTTGCAGCGCGGCAGCGATCGAGGGCTGGAGCCTGAGGTGATGGCGTACGCTGCGCTTTACACCGGCCTGCGTGGGCTGGTGGACAGCTACAGCGAGGATGTGGTGGCCGATCTTCTGGCCGACGTCGCGCTGCGGGTCCGTTCGGGCCACTTCACCACCGTGCAGCGCCACCACTGAGTCCGCCCCGGCAGCTCAACCACCTCATGAACCGATGCGCTCGCACTGTCCCCGCCTACGCCGCAGGCGCCGTCAACGTCCCCTGCAGCCATTGGTAGGCGAGTTCGCCCAACATCAGCGCGCCGAACGCGATCAGGATGATGCCGCCGATCTGGTTGATGAGCGCCAGGCGTTGCTCATCGATCCGGTGGCGGATGCGACCGATCAGGTGTGACAGGATCATCCACCAGCCGAAGCTGCCGCCCATGATTGCGGCCACCATGACGAGCGCTTCGAAGTTCGTTGAGATCTCCACGAACGTACTGACGCCGGCGAAAATCGCGAACAGGCCGAGCACCGCACCCGGGTTCGTGATCGTCAGGAAGAACGTCTTGGGCACGTCCCAGACGAAGTCGAAGAAGCGTGCGTTGGCATCGCGCGCGGTGGCCTCACGGTCGATGCGTTTGGGCTTGGTGAAGAAGAGCGAAGCGCCAAACACCATGACCGCGAGCCCGCCCACGAGCTGGATCGCGATGCGGTAGGTCTTGACCATATCGGAAATGACGTTCACGCCCATGGCCGCGCTGAATGCGATGAGACCATCGCCGAGCACCGCGCCGGTCCCGGCGGCAACCCCGCCCCAAAAGCCACGCGAAATAGCGCGCTGGATGCACAGCACGTTGACGGGGCCGACGGGCGCTGCCACCAAAATACCGATCACGGCGCCGACGGGAATGATCAGCAGCAGATTGGGAATACCGATCATGGGGCATCGCTCGTCGTGGCACCGCTGAAGTAAGCTGTCGGCGCGGCGACGCGGGCGGCCGGCACATCCCGTGCGGCCGTGACGGTGGCCCAGGCGGCCTTGGTGGGCGCCCTGGCGGCGAGGTCATCTTTGCGCGATGGCTTTGGATGCGGCGGGCAAGCTTGAGCGGGCAGGCGCGGCGTGATCGTCGTGAAGCGCAAAATCTGTCCTTGAGGCGCGAGGCTGAGACCCCGCGCGAGGTCAAAAAGGGTGATGACGATGAGGCGTTCGTGGTGGTGGACCGTATCACTAGTGCTCGCTTTGCCCCTTGTCCATGCGCCCTTTGCCCCGGCGTTAGCGGCCAGCAAGAGCCAGCAGGCGCTGGACTTTTCGCGCACGGTCGGCCCCGTCGATGAAGCGCACACAACCCGCAAGCGTCTCCAGCTGCGAACGGCGGCGAATCACCAACGGCGAAAAGACGCTCAAGCGCCGGCCAAACGCGGGAAGGCGAAGCGCGCAACCGCGAAAGCGAAAACACCCCAACGGCGCACGTCGCTCGATGGCCTGCCGTTGCCAGTGCGGACCATCGTGGACCACATCCGCGATGCCATCGGCAGCGGCAACATCAAGCACATGAAGACCGCGATCGAGTGGAACGAACTGCCGCCGGAATTCGATGCCGAGGTGGGCGATGATCCGATCAGCCATTGGACGAAGACGTCGGCTGATGGTGCGGGGCGCACGATGCTGGCGCTGTTTGCGGATCTGCTGGACGCCGGCTACGCGCGGGTGCGCGGCGGGCGCGATATCGAGAATGGGACGATGTATGTGTGGCCGTATTTCGCGGCCGGTTCGCTCAAAGGTCTGACGCCGGCGCAGGAAGTGCAGTTGTTGCGGTTTGCTTCGCCGGCCGATGTGAAAGCGATGAAGCGCGACGGGCGCTACCGCGGTTATGCGATCACGATCGCTGCTGATGGCACGTGGCACTCCTTCGTCAAAATGAAGTAGGCCTGCCGACAAAATGCAGTGAGCCTGCGCAAGGGCGCGGTCGCGGGCCCATGCGTTAGAGTTTATCCGCCTCAGGTGGAGTCGCCTGAAGCGAAAGATGACGACAAAACAAAAGCTTAGATGTCGGTTCCGCTTCAAGCTGAAGCGAACCGACCCTAAGCGGCTGCGGTACGGTAGAACGAAGCGACTTCGCCCTGCGCGGCCCCCAGGATTTCACCGTCCCACATGACCTTGTGGCCGCGCAGTACGGTGCCCACCACCCAGCCTTGCGTGGTCACACCATCGTACGGTGTCCACCCGCAGCGGCTCTCGATCCAGTCGTTCGTGATCGCCCCGCGGCGCTCCAGATCGACGATCGTGAAATCGGCGTCGTAGCCCGCCGCAATCCGCCCCTTGGTCGATAGCCCGAACAACCGTTGCGGGCCTGCGCTCGTCAGATCGACGAAGCGCTCCAGCGATAGCCGACCGGCGGCAACATGGGTCAACATCATCGGCACCAGCGTTTGCACGCCCGTCATGCCCGAATGCGACTTCGGATAGGGTTGCTGCTTATCTTCAAGGGTGTGCGGCGCGTGGTCGGAGCCGAGCACATCGACGGTGCCATCGGCGATCCCGGCCCACAGACCGGCCTGGTGGGTTGCATCGCGCACCGGCGGGTTCATTTGCGCCAACGCGCCCAAGCGCTCGTAGCAGTCGGGCGCGGTCAACGTCAGATGGTGCGGCGTCACCTCAACGCTCGCCCAGCGCTTGTGGTCGCGCAGGAACGCGATTTCGTCGGCCGTTGAGATGTGCAGCACGTGAACGCGTCGGCGATGCTTGCGCGCAAGCTCAACCAACTGCCGCGTTGCGATCATCGCAGCTTCAGGATCACGCCATTCTGGGTGGGACGTCGGATCGCCCTCACGGCGCAGTCCCTCACGCGCGATCAAACGGGCCTCATCTTCGGCGTGGAAGGCGGCACGCCTGGAGAGCTTGGCGATCACGCGATCGAGCGTCGCAGCATCGTCGATCAAAAGATCTCCCGTCGAGGAACCCATGAACACCTTGATGCCGGCGCTTCCCGCCAAGGCTTCGAGCACAGGGATCTGATCGATGTTGTCCGCGGTGCCCCCCATGTAGAACGCGAAATCGCAGAACATGCGGTGATGGGCGCGGGCAATTTTATCGGCCAGCGCTTCGGGCGTGACGGTGAGCGGCTTCGTGTTCGGCATCTCGAAGACGCAGGTGACGCCGCCCATCACGGCCGCGCGGCTGCCGCTTTCGAGGTCCTCCTTGGCTTCAAGGCCGGGCTCGCGGAAATGCACCTGCGTATCGATCACGCCGGGCAAGATGTGGAGACCGCGCGCGTCGATTTCCGCATCGCTCACGCCCGGCGCGATCGTGCCGATGGCGGCGATCACACCGTCGCTGATGGCCACATCGCAGTTGCGGCGGCCATCGTGGTTGACCACGGTCCCCCCGCGGATGACGAGATCGTAGCGGTCGCCCATGGTGCCCTCTCTAAGTCAGACGCTGAACGCGTGCGGTCGCGCGACGTTATGGTAGGACGGGCATGGGGGTCGGCGCCATAGCGACCTTTGCGATGGAAGAGAGGCACGGGTATGGGCGAAGAGCGCGGGCAAGCGGTGCTGCACGATCGGGCGGTGCTACGGGTGGCGGGCGCCGATGCGCTGAAATTTCTGCAGGACCTGATCACCAACGATGTGGCGAAGTTGTCGGAGCTGGACGCCTGCCATGCCGCGTTGCTGACGCCGCAGGGAAAAATTCTGTTTGACTTCTTCGTGGTGCGTACGGCGGAGGGCTTCCTGCTCGATATGCGGGCGGACCAGCGCGATGCGTTGGCCAAGCGGCTTACCTTTTACCGGTTGCGGGCGAAGGTTGAGATCGATCCCGTGCCTCATCGCGTGATCGCGTGGTGGGGCGAGGGGGCCGGGGACGAACGGCCCGATGGCCTCTGCGCGGCAACGGCGCTTGCCACAGCTTCGCCGCAGGACGCGCGCGGCGGATTTCGTGACCCACGCGAACCGGCCATGGGCTGGCGGATGATCGTTCCCGCGACGCCTGACATTGAGGAAGATGGCGCTGACGCCGATGCAGCAGGCTTGGGCGCTTATCATGCGCACAGGATCGCGGTCGGCGTGGCCGAAGGCGGCCTCGACTACGCGTTCGGCGGCGCGTTCCCGCACGAAGCCAACTTCGATGTGAAACACGGCGTCGACTTCACCAAGGGCTGCTTCGTTGGCCAGGAAGTGGTGAGCCGCATGCAGCATCGAGGTACCGCGCGCAAACGCATCATCGCCGTTGCTGCGCAGGACGCGGATGAGCCTCTGCCCGGACCCGCGCTCGCCCATGAGGTGCGCGCAGGGGCCGCCTTGCTCGGCACGCTTGGCTCGGTCTCGGGCGACCAAGGGCTGGCGTTGATCCGCGTTGACCGTTTGGCGGAGATGGCGCGCGAGGGCGTTAAGATGGAAGCTGACGGCGTCGCCTTGCGCGTGCGTCGCGCGCCGGGAGGGCCCGAGCTTGACCTCTAAGTCCCGCATAACGGGAGAACGCGCGCGGTCCCGCACTACGGGAGAACGCGCGCGGTCCAGCACGACGAGTGATCGCGCGCCAACGCGTCCCCGCATCAAAAAGCAGTCGCCACCGCTCGCAGACTCGCCAGCGCCCTCACCTTCGCCCTCGCCCGCCTCGCTCGACATGGACAAACCGCGCTGCCCCTGGCCCGGTAAGGACCCGCTCTACATCACCTATCACGACACCGAATGGGGGGTGCCCTCGGGCGATGACCGCGCGCTCTTTGAAAAATTGACGCTCGAAGGCTTCCAGGCCGGGCTGTCGTGGATCACGATCTTGCGCAAACGTGAGAATTTTCGCACAGCATTCGCCAATTTCGACCCCCACGTGATCGCGGATTACGGCGATGAGGATGTCGCACGGCTGATGGGCGATCCCGGCATCGTGCGCAACCGCGCCAAGATCGAGGCAACGATCTCCAACGCCAAGGCCCTGCTCGCCCTCCAGGAGGAGCAGAGCCTGGCGCGTTTCCTGTGGGACTTTTTCGAAGATGGCCCGGAACTCAACGCTTGGGAGACGATGGCGCAAGTACCGGCGCAGACGCCGCGTTCTAAAGCGGTGTCGAAGGCCCTCAAAGCCCGAGGGTTTCGCTTCGTTGGGCCGACCACGGTCTACGCGTTCATGCAATCGCACGGCATGGTCAACGACCACCTGGTGAGTTGCCATCGCCACGCCGCTTGCGAGGCGCTGCTGAAGCGCTTCAAGCGCCCGTTGCTTTAGCAGGAGGCAGCTCATGATGGGGCCAACAGATGAGAAGCCACACCCTGGGCCTGCGCGTGGCCACAACGAGCGGCCGCGGGCGCGCGCCTGGCAGCGCATGCTCTCGGGCCGCCGTCTCGATTTGCTGAACCCGCATACCGATGACATCGCCATTGAGGACATCGCCCACGGGCTTGCACGGGTGGCGCGCTGGAATGGCCAGACGTCGGGTGCGCATAGCTTCTCGGTCGCCCACCATTCGCTGCTCGTCGAAACCCTGCTTGAGACCATGGAGCCGGGCGCCAGCATCGATGCGCACCGTGCCGCCTTGCTCCACGATGCTGCCGAGTACGTGATCGGCGACCTGATCAGCCCGTTTAAGGGCGCCATCGGCGACACCTACAAGCAGGTCGAACGCCGCCTCCAGCACGCGATCCATGCACGCTTTGAGATTGGCTGCGGGCTTGACGATGCGACGGCGGCGGCGATCAAACGCGCCGATGGTGTGGCGGCTTACGTCGAGGCGACGGCGCTTGCCGGTTTCACCGAATCGGAAGCGGCGGAAGCGTTTGCGGTGCCCGCGCCAGCGCCCTTTGCGACCGGCTTGGCGACGCTCAACGCGCTGCAGCCGCTGGCGACGCCGCAGGTGCAAGCGCGGTTTCTGCAGCGCTTCGCGGCTTTGAACGAAGCGATGGCGTGAAACAAGAAGGACGAAGCGCGATCGAACGCGCGCTAACCTTGCGCGCAAGTGTCATGAGCCCTTGGCGGCGGCTGGGTTAAGTGTGCGAGCGGCGGTGGGCTGATGCACGATGGTCAGCGTGGCGCCGAACAGCCCCTTTGCGAAAGCGCACCCGATGGATCAGGCACCCCCAGGCGAGTTACCTGCGTCGAACGCGCTGCTTGTTGTCTGCAACCTCGACGCGGTTCCAACAGAGATCGAAGCCTACCGGCCAAGCCACATGATCTCGTGCATCAACGCCGCCATGATGCCGGCGACGCCACCCTCGATCGCGCCTGAACACCATTTAAAGCTGGCCTTCAACGATATCGTTGTTCCGGCCCCCGGCCTCGTCGATCCCAAGCTCGAGCACGTGCAGGCGATCGTGGCGTTCGCGCAGGCTTGGGATGCCCGTGCCCCGTTGCTGATCCATTGCTGGGCCGGGCTCAGCCGTTCCGCAGCCGCGGCGTTGATCGTGCTTGCCGCACGCCATCGTGACGCGAGCACCGTTCAGATCGTCGCCACGTTTCGAGCGGCCACCGACGCTGCCAAACCCAACGCGCGCATGGTCGCCTACGCCGATACGTTGTTCACGCGTCAACCATCCTTGCAGTCCGCGCTTGCTGAACAGCCGCCAACACGGCTAACGAAGTTTGGTCCGACTTATTCCGTTCCTGATCTAATTCTTTGATCTTCTTGACACTTCTCCGGCATTTGTCTTAGTTTGGCCTCACTTTCAACAGAAACGCCAGCCATTTTCTACACTGCGTTGGAAATGCTTCTGGGGCACGGGGTTCCAACGTCAAGTCATCCGCCCATGTGTTGGCCGCAAAGCGCGGCCAGTTTGGGATGAGCGGATGGGATCAATGGACGGTGAGGATGGACTAACGGGGGCAACAGGAACGCAGCGAGGGGGACACGCAGGTTTGAAGGAACCTGTGAGGCGAAAAGCCACTTGCTGGAGACCTGAAAGTTAGGCCGAGGGCTCGCCAGGAGAGCAAAATGAACAAGAAGCCAAGCTTCGACACCATCGCGGGCCGGCAGGAAGTCGATATGACGCCCTCTGGTCGCGCGATCCCCCGGACGACGGTCGAAATCGGACTGACTGCCGCCATCGTTTCTGTGGAACAAGACGAGCCCAAGGTGCTCGTGATCCGCCACGCGCCGGAAGGCGATGATGACGCGATCGACATGCTGCCTTACGGCCCCTTCTCACCGCGCAGCCATCGCACGCTTGAAGCGGGCTTGCGCTCCTGGGTGCAGGATCAGACCGCGCTAAAGCTTGGCTATGCGGAGCAGCTTTACACGTTTGGCGACCGCGGACGTTACGCTGAAGGCGGCGATATCAGCCCGCACGTGGTGTCGATCGGCTACCTCGCGTTGACCCGCGCTGCGAGCGATGATGCCGTCGCCAACGCCTCATGGCGCAGCTGGTATGACTTTTTCCCGTGGGAAGACTGGCGGCGCGGTGCCCCTGATGTGATCGCAACCGAGATCGTCCCGCACTTGCAGCGTTGGGTTGCATCGGCCGACGGCGCATCGCCGAAGAGGCAAGAGCGGGTAAACATCTGCTTTGGCCAGGAAGGTGCCGCCTGGGACGAAGAGAAGGTGCTTGAGCGCTACGAACTTCTCTATGAAGCCGGGCTGGTCGATGAGGCCGCGCGCGATGGCCGCACCATGTCGGAGACCACGTCAGACGAGGCACCGGTGCGACCGCGCCTGGGGCTGCCCATGCGCCACGACCACCGGCGCATTCTGGCCACCGCCATCTCGCGCTTGCGGGCTAAGATCAAATACCGCCCCGTAGTGTTTGAACTGATGAGCGACGACTTCACGCTGTTTGAGTTGCAAAAGAGCGTGGAAGCGATCCTCGGGCCGCACCTGCATAAGCAGAATTTCCGCAGGCTGGTTGAAAGTGCGGGCCTCGTTGAACCGACCGGCGACATGAAAACGCGCACCGGCGGCCGACCGGCGCGGCTCTACCGTTTCCGCCGCGAAGTGGTGATGGAGCGGCCGGCCCCTGGCGTGCGGGTGAAGCCGGGCCGCGTAGCCTGAACCTGCGCCAGCCCTGGCTCACGGGTCAACGGATCATCACGGATGGCGCCCTCGCGGCGCCATTTGCTTATGGGGGGCTTACGACGCTGCGGGCTGTCCGTGGGCACCGCTGTTGCTAGGGCTTCTTTCAGCGCCGTATCAGAGTGCATCAGGCGTCCGAAAACGGTAAAGCGCAACGTCATCACCGCCACAAGGGGTGCAATGGCGTAGCGACAAAGCGGACCACCTTGGTGTAGGCTTCACATCGACCCGCGGGTTGGCTTGCGCGCATTTTAGAGCCCAAACGGCCCGCCGTACCCTCTGGCAACAAGCGATGAGGTTGCGATGAGTGAACACGTCAAACCGCCTCGCCCCTACCCGCGCGTATCCCCGATGCTCACGGTGGAAGGCGCCGCGCAGGCGATCGAGTTTTATAAGCGCGCGTTCGCGGCCGTGGAACGCGACATGCGCCTCACCACGCCCGATGGCAAAATCCTACACGCTGAACTGGACTTTGACGGGTCCATCATCACGATCGCTGATGCCATGCCCGGCTGGGGCATCATGGCGCCCGATGAGGCGATCCCGCCAAGTGTGCGCATGGCGCTCGCAGTTGATGACGCCCAAACCTGGTTCGACCGGGCGGTGGAGGCTGGCGCGGAAGTCCTGATCGCTTTGGGCGAGCAGTATTACGGGCACCGCTCCGGGCGCCTGCGTGATCCGTTCGGTCACGTCTGGGTCATCTCGCAGGACGTCGAAGGGCTCGATCGCACCGAAATGCAGCGGCGGACCACGGCGATGTTCGAAGGCGCCGGCGACGTGTGAGGCGCCTTCGCGGGTCACAGTAGACGTGGTAGGCGTGCGCCATGAGCGAGGCGAAACGCAACCCCCGACGTGGCTATCATCATGGCAACCTGCGTGAAGCGTTGGTCGCAGCCGCGCTGGACTTGATCGCCCGCAAGGGACCGGCGGGGCTGACGATCGCGGAAGCAGCGCGCGCAGCCGGCGTGAGCGCTGCAGCACCCTATCGGCATTTCCGCGACCGCGACGCACTGCTGGCCGACGTCGCTGAGCGCGGCTTTCAGAGCCTGCGCGACCGCCTTGAGCGGGCCTGGAACGATGCGCGCCCTGAACCGGTCGCAGCTTTCCGCAACACGGGCTTTGCCTATCTCGCTTTCGCGCGCGAAGAACCGGCGGCCTATGCGGCCATGTTTGAGTCTGGGCTGACCCATAGCGAGCATCCTGATCTTGCGCGTGCCGCCGACAGCGCTTTCGACGTGCTGCGTCGCGCAACCGAAGCGGTGGTTGCGAGCCTGCCGGAAGAAGACCGGCCTCCCGTTGGCATGATGAATTTTCACATTTGGGGGTTGTCGCACGGGATCGCGGACCTGTTCGCGCGTGGCGATGGCGCACGCCGCAGTCTGCCGATGACGCCCGAAGAGCTGCTTGAGGCGGGCGTGCTGATCTATCTGCGCGGGCTTGGCGTGATGGGTGAGCGCCCGTGACAAGGGGGCATCGCCTATTTCATCGGGCGATTGATCTAGCGCTTCCAGAAGTCCGGGTGCAGCACCACGATCACGGTGAAGAGCTCAAGCCGCCCGAGCAACATCGCCAACGACAAGATCCACTTGGCCGTCTGCGGCAGCGCGGAAAAATTGCCGTCAGGGCCCACCGTCTCGCCAAGGCCCGGCCCCACGTTCGAGACGGCGGTCGCGCTTGAAGAAAGGGCCGTCACGAAGTCGAGGCCGATGGCGGTCAGCGCCACCGTCACGAGGCCAACCGTGATGAGATAGATCGCCAGGAACGAGAGCACCGAGAAGGGCACGTCGGCCGGGAGGCGGTGGCCGTTGTAGCTCGGCACGACCACGCGGTGCGGGCTGACGAGATGCATCAGATGGGTACGGCCGATCTTCCAGGCGATCTGCAGCCGGTAGATCTTGATTCCCCCGGTGGTTGAGCCTGCACACCCGCCAACGAACGTGAGCAACAGGAAGATGCCAAGCGCGCCTTCCCCCCATGCGCCGTAGTTTTCGGCCGCGTAGCCCGTTCCGGTGATGATCGAGGTGACGTGAAACATGGATGCGCGCAACGCATCGAAGAAGGCGCGCTCCTGATTGTGCGAAAGCCACAACGCGACGCTGAGCGCGGTCAGGCTTACGAACGCCAGAAACACCCAGACCTGGCTGTCACGTAAAGGCGCGCGCACGTCCCCCTGCAACGCGCGGATGTACATGACGAAGGGCAACGCGCCCAACAGCATGAAGGTGATGGCGGTCCATTCGATGCCGGGCGAATTGAAGTAGCCGATCGAAGCATCATGCGTTGAGAACCCGGCCGTCGCGACCGTGGTCATCGCATGGCAGATCGCATCGAACCGGCTCATGCCGAGAAAGGCGTAGGCGATCGCGCAGATCAGCGTGAGCGCGACGTAGAGCCAGATGATGTTGGTGATGAGCGTGAAGGAGCGCGAGACGATCTTCTCGGCCTGAACCGAGCTTTCGGTGCGGAACAGTTGCATGCCCCCGACGCGCAAAAACGGCAAAAGGATGATCGCCATCAGCACGATGCCAACGCCACCGATCCACTGCAGGATGCTGCGCCACAGCAGCACGCCTTCAGGCAGACCGTCGAGCTTCGTCAGCACGGTCGCGCCGGTGGTGGTCAAGCCCGACATGGCTTCGAAGAACGCATCGGCGGGAGCCAGACCCAGCGCCAGGAACGGCGTTGAGGCGAACATCGGCAGCAACGTCCAGCTCATCACGGTCAGCAGGAACGCCTGACGCACATCAAGGTTGAAGGCGCGCTCTTCCATGGAGACGGCGAGGAACGCGACACCGAAAAACACGGTCAGCATCGATGCGCCGAGGAACGTGGTCCAATCGTCGTTGCCCTGGAAAATGTCGACGCCCACAGGGAACATCATGGCTGCGCTCAACGTGCACAGCATCAGGCCCAGGACATAGACGATCGGCTTGAAGTTGATCATCGTTGGGGCGGCCTTGCGCGGTTTCGCATGAGAGGGTCGTTAGAGTTCATCCGCTTCAGGTGGAATCACCTGAGGCGAAAGATGAACGGCAAAACAAAAGTTCAGATGTCGGTTCGCTTCAGTTTGAAGCGGAACCG
>JBCBJZ010000081.1:0-16273 GCA_038522635.1 Pseudomonadota bacterium
AGGAGCTGGGGCAGGGGTCGGCGCGTCTGTGCGCAAAATACGGGCATCCGGAGCTGTCGCAAACGGTCAAGGGGCAGGAGTTCCCGGCCTATGACCCGCGCGGCATTCAGGGCATGGGCCTTACCTATGCGACGTCAAACCGTGGCGCCTGCCATCTGCGCTCTTATACGGTGTCATCGGAAATCCTCGGCATTCCTGAAAAAACCGACCCACTTGTCACAGACGGCAAAGCGGCGCTCGTGAAGGCCTTCCAGGACGCCACAGCAGCGGTTGATTCATCCGGCCTTTGCGTCTTCACCACGTTCGCCTGGACGCTTGAAGACATCGCCCCGCAGGTCAACGCGGCCATCCCCGGCGACTGGAGCGTCGACAAGATGATGGAGACGGGCGAGCGCATCTGGAACATGGAGCGGCTGTTCAATAACCGTGCAGGCTTCACCGCAGCCGATGACAAGCTGCCCGAGCGCCTCGTCAAAGAGGCCGCCAAGGTTGGCCCGGCGGAAGGCCTCGTCAATGGCCTCGATAAGATGCTGCCGGAATACTACAGCCTGCGCGGCTGGACCGATGAGGGTGTGCCCACCAACGAAACGCTCTCGCGCTTAGCCGTCTGAGCTCAAGCGTCATCAAATCGCGCTGCAATCGAGACGATCGAGGCCCGCATGATCTTGCGGGCCTTTTTCGTTTGCCTTAGCTCAGGACACAAAAATGGTTAGGCGGAGCAGCACCATGGTCGATACTTCCAAAGGCGCGAAGTTCTACATCAACGGCGGCTGGGTTGATCCGACGTCTGCCACTTTGATCGACGTGCACAACCCGGCCGATGAGAGCGTCATCGGCAAAGTCGCGCTGGGCTCGCCGGCCGATGTGGAGCGTGCGGTCGCTGCGGCGCGGGCGGCCTTTCCAGCGTACGCGCAAACATCGCGCGAAGAGCGCCTCGAGCTGCTTGAGCGCATCTGCAAGATCTACAAGCGGCGCTTCACCGAGATGGGCCGGACGATCAGCGCGGAAATGGGCGCACCGCTAGCCTTCGCAACGCGCATGCAGGCCGGCGCTGGCCTCGGCCACTTCCGCACCGCGCTTGAACTGCTCAAGACCTACCCGTTCGACACCGTCAAAGGCAGCACCGGCGTGCTGCATGAGCCGATTGGTGTCGTTGGAATGATCACGCCTTGGAATTGGCCGGCGAACCAGATCACCTGCAAGGTAGCCCCGGCCTTGGCGACCGGTTGCACCATGATCTTGAAGCCCTCGGAACTAGCGCCGTTCACCGCGCTTTTGCTGGCCGATATCCTCGATGAAGCGGGCGTCCCGGACGGGGTTTTCAATCTGGTCAATGGCAACGGTCCCGACGTCGGCGCGGCGATCGCCGCCCATCCTGACATCGACATGATCTCGTTCACCGGTTCGACCGGCGCGGGCGTGGAGGTCGCCATCCGGGCTGCCCCAAGCGTGAAGCGCGTGGGCCAGGAACTCGGCGGCAAGGCCCCCAACATTCTGCTCGACGATGTCGACTTCAACAAAGCGGTGCGCGATGGCGTGGCGCTCTGCCTGCGCAACGGCGGGCAATCGTGCAACGCACCGACCCGCATGCTGGTGCCGGCGGACCGCATGGAAGAGGTGCAAGACATCGCTGCTGCTGCCGCTGCCGAAAGCGTTGTTGGCGCACCCGATGATGAGGCGACGACGCTTGGGCCGGTGGTGTCAAAGGCGCAGTGGGACAAGATCCAGGGCTACATCAAGGCGGGCCTCGATGAAGGTGCAACGCTGATCGCCGGTGGGCCAGGTCTACCGCAGGGGCTCGCGCGGGGCTATTACGTGCGCCCAACGGTCTTCGCCAACGTCTTGAACAGCATGACGATCGCGCAGGAAGAGATCTTCGGGCCCGTGCTCGCGATCATCGGCTACCGCGATGATGATGATGCGGTTGCGATCGCCAACGACAGCCCGTTCGGGCTCGCCGCCTACGTCAGCGGCGCGGATGAAGAACGCGCGCGGGCGGTGGCGCGTCGGTTGCGCTCAGGCATGGTGCATATCAACTACGCGCCGGCCGATCCCAGGGCGCCCTTTGGCGGCTATAAGCGTTCGGGCAACGGTCGCGAATGGGGTGAAGCGGGCTTTGAAGAGTTCCTTGAAACGAAGGCCGTGATGGGTTGGAGTGCCGCCTGAAGGGCCAGATCGTAGGCCGATCGATTGGGACCCATCGCCCGTTTGTATGGGCTGCTGGCAAACAAGGGCGGCGGCCAGCGAACGCGCTGTGCGTGACGCGTCAAGCGGCCGTCGCGCACGCCAGGGCTGAGGGACGCGGGACCAGCGAGGGCGACGGGCGACGGGAGAGGGATGATGCGGTTGGTCGATCGACGGGCTTTAAGGTCGAGGCTTGTGGCGGTTGCGCTTGGTGCGCTCTGTGTTCTGGGCGCTGGACCGGCTGCCCTCGCGCAGGATGTCAACAGCCAACGCCAGATCATGATCGATCACGTGAGCGCGGGCGATCGGCACGAGGACGCTCGTCGTTATGAGCAAGCGATGGCGTCGTTCCAGGCAAGCTTGCGGATTGCGCGTTGGTTGGTTGCGAAGGATGCCAACCGGGCGACCTGGCAGCGTGATCTTGGCATCTCGATCGTGCGCGTCGGCAACATCCATCGTGTCCGCCGCCGGACACAGGCGGCTCTTGAGGCCTACCAGGAAGGGCTCGACATTGCGACGCGGCTCGCCGAGCGTAATCCTGACAAAGACCAATGGCAGCGCGACCTTGCCCTTTACCAGACGAAGCTGGGCGACGTCCTGGCTCAGCTTGGCCGCTTCAAACGCGCGCTCAGCCTACAACGCCAGTCGCTGGCCATCGCCGAGCGTTTGGTCGGCCAGGACCCGAATAACGCGATCTATCTTGCCGATGTGCTGGTCGCCAACGAGCGTATCGGCAACGAGATGCTGCGAATCAAACAGACGTCCAAGGCCATCGAGCATTATGGCGAGAGTCTGCGCATTGCAGAGCAGCTCTACAACCGATTTCCCGACCGGTACCAGCGGCGTCGCGGCTACACGATTTCGCTGGTGAAAATGGCCGAGGCGCAAACGCAGGCTGGTCGCCGGGATGAAGCCATCGTCAACTTGCGCAAGAGCTTGGATCTACGCCGGGCGCTGCGTCGTGAGCAGCCTTCGAACAAACAGCTGCGCTACGATGTTTTGGTGGTGCACGAGCGGCTCGGCGATATCTTCTTGTATCGGAAGAGGCCTGGCGAAGCCCGCCGTCATTTCTTGCAGGGCCTTGAGCAGGCGAAGGCGCTGTTGCAGGCGGAGCCAAACAGCATCGCCCGGCGCGCGACCGCGTTCATCACGGTCCAGCGGATCGCGAAATCCTACCGCAATGAAGGCAACCGGCGTTACGCCATCCCCTACTCCCGCAAAGCCTTGAAACTTGCGCAAACGGTCGTGGAGAGGCGTCCCGATGATCGCACCTGGGAACGGCGTGTGATGCTTGCCTATTGGGCGTTGGCGCGCGCGAAGGATGATCCGGTGCGGCGCTGGCGCGAAGCGCGCGATCAGCTTCAGTCCATGCAGCAGCGCGGCATCCTGCAACAAAAGGATGTCCGGTTCATCGACATTGCGTCGAGGAATCTGGCTTTGGCCCAGCAGCGCGGCGAAGGACCGTTGGATGGGATCCCGCCCGAACCGCAAGTGCTCAGCGGCTTGATCGTCGGTCCGACAACGCAGGCGCCGTCCGCGCGTCCGCCGACGCCGCGTGGCAGGCCGTCGGGCCCGTCTGCGGTGTGGGCGCAGAGCGAAAACGAGTTGGAGTTCTCGCGGCCAAGATAGCGTGCTTGAAAACGGGGAGAGGGGCACTGTTGCGGACGCGCCGCCGTCCATGGCTGGAATTACGCCACCACGACGAGATCAAGCGCCGTCGTCACGCCGGCAACCTCGGTCTTCTGACGGACGTCCAACACCTCATCCGCGCTGCGCCGCTTGGGCTGATAGCCCTGCGTGCGCGCCCGCGCGTAACTATCGCGCGGCACCAGCGCCCGCGTGCGCGCCACCTTGTTATGCTTTTCAAGCTTCGCGGCAAGATTCACCGCTTCGCCAATGACCGTGTATTCGAGGCGATCGGTATGCCCGAGTGCCGCAAACACAACCGGGCCGGCCACCATCGCTCCGTTGACCGCAAGGCCCGCGCGCGACGCGCTTGCCGGTAGATCGTCTTGCCACGCGCGCGCTTCCTGCATGATCGCTTCGAGCGCGCGTAAGCCGTCCGCCGCTGCCGTCTCCGACGGGGCCACCGCGCCGAAGGTGATCATCACGCCGTCGCCCAGGAACTTGTCGACCACGCCGCCATGCGCCGACACGATCGGCATCAGCCGGGCATGCAGACCGGTCAGCATGTGGACCACATCGCGCGCGGGCACGCCTTGCGAAAAGCCCGTGAAGCCGCGGATGTCGAGCATAATGATGGCAGCATCGCGCTCTTCCGCCTTGCCGGCCTCAACCTCGCTCTCCGCCTGGCTGATCGCGTCAGCAACACCGCCTGCCAGGAACCGCTTGTATTCGCGCCCGGCAGCTTCTTCGCGCACGGCCGTGACCAGCGTCGCCCGCGCGCGCTGCACCGCGAACGCTAGCAACCCTGCCACCAGCAAAATGTTGAACACCTTCTCGACTTCAGCGCCGAGCAACACGCGGTTGGCGTTCACATATTCAACGAAGCTGCGCGTCACCACGCCGTCGGGTGACTTGTCGAGCACCATGTAGACGAGCGCCAGCCATCCCAGTGCGGCGGCAAAGCCTGCGACCAGCACGTAGCGGTGGTCGAAGCGCAGCGCCCTTAGCGCGATGAACAAGAAAATGTAGATGAGCGTCGGCACCTTCAGCGAGAACGCCGCCGGTTGCCCGTATTGCTCGTGGAACGACCAGATCAGCCATAGCAACAGCGCGATGTCGGCGAAAATCGAGATCACGACGATGAACGCCGGTAGCCGCCGCCAGTAGGCGAGGAGAAGGCGCCCGAGCGTGAACAACGCGTAGACCAGCAGCGCGCGTGGCACCGGCTCGTCCATCATGAACATGGGAGCATCGGCGGGGCGCGGCGCGAGCGTGAAAAGCATCGCGAACAGCAGGACGACGCCAAGCTGAACCCAACCGATCAGGCGTTCACTCTCCGCCTCTTTGGCATCGACCAGCGCGCGCACACGCGGCGGCAGTTGCCGCGCCCTTAAGACCCGTGCGGGCCGTGCAGCGTGAAGACCTATGCGCTGGAGCGTTTGCGTAAGCATGGGGTTTTCCCGCCGTCGATCCGGTTGCGTGCGAACATAAGGGACTGGCGGGTGGTTGACCACGGGGGCGGGCACAAACGCCAAGCACGATGCCGTCGCGGCGCTTCACGCTTGCGTGGCGCTGGCTGCGCTCGTCATGCTGCCTATGTGAGGGGCGCGGCTCAGATGGTTTGACATGCAGCGCACCGCTCAGGCAGCAGCGCGACAGCGGTTTGGGCGCTTGACCGCTTGCGCTTCAAGCTTATGTGTTTGTGCAGCGCGGCATGGGCGTGCGTTCGAGCCTACGTGCGCGCCTCCTTCATCGACCGTCCTCCCTCACCAACGAGCACGAGCAGCCCATGAGCTTGTCCACCCCGCCGCTGGATGCCAGCACGGCCCGCCGCGCGCTTTCGCCTGCCGCCCGGGTGCGCGACCGCCGCTGGCTGCGCGTGATCCTGGAGAGCCAGCCGTTTACCTATGTGATCACGGCTTTGATCCTGCTGAACGCGGTCACGCTCGGGCTTGAGACGAACGCGGCGCTCAAGGAGAATTTCGGCACGCTGCTGAGCGTGGTCGACACCACCGTTCTGATCGTATTCACGGCAGAGATTATCGCCAAACTGTACGTGTACCGCCGCTCGTTTTTCTCATCGGGTTGGAACTGGTTCGACCTCATCATCGTCGCCATTGCCTGGGCGCCGGCGAGCGATGGCCTCGCGATCCTGCGCGCTTTCCGAATCTTGCGGGTGCTGCGGTTGTTATCCGTGGTGCCGCAAATGCGCCGTGTGATCGGCGCGATCGGGCATGCGATCCCCGGCATGGTTTCCGTGATCGGCGTGCTGGGCTTGGTGTTCTACATCGCCGCTGTGCTCGCGACGAAGCTGTTTGGGACCCACCCTGATCCGCGCATGCAGGAGTGGTTCGGCAGCGTGTGGGCATCGGCTTACACGCTCTTCCAAGTGATGACGCTCGAGAGTTGGTCGATGGGGATCGTGCGCCCGACCATGGAGCTGTTCCCGCTTGCGTGGGCGTTCTTCGTGCCCTTCATCGTGGTGACCAGCTTTGCCGTGCTCAACCTCTTCATCGGTATCATCGTGGACGCGATGCAGACCGCACACGCGGCCGACGATCTCGCCGCCATGGACGACGCTGACAGGCCTGCGACGCGCGCCGATATCGCGCGGCTTGAAGAAAAGTTGGTGGCGCTAACGCGAGAGCCGGCGTCAGCACAGGCAAAGGTCGCGGCTAGATCATCGGGCGATTGATCGGGCTGATCGTAGCTGACCCGGATCGCTCAAAGATGGACGGGGCGTCGGCAGCCACCAGCCCTTTACCGTAGCGCTTTGGGCAGGTTATCGAGGTCGGCCAGGTACCATTTGCTGGCGCGTACGATGGCCGGATTTTCGCCGTTCGGACCGGGCCAACTGTCCACCACGTATTTGACGCGGCCGCCGGGCTTGCCGCGCTTGCGACCTTTGCCGCGCTCCCATAGCACCGCACCCCAGTGGGGCCATTTGCGGATGCCCATAAGGATGTTGCCCTTTGAGAAGGGCGTGCCGACGGTGTGATGCTTCAACAGCCCGTTTGACTGCAGGACGAGCAGATAGCTCGTCGAATTCGTCGCCTCGTCCACGCAGTCGTGCTGGCTTGGATCGCCTGACCCTGCGAGGTCCATGCCGGGGCGATCGACGGACGTGCCAAGCGCCTTGCCCACGCGCCGCTCCATCCAGCCGATCGCGTAGGCAATTGCGCGTCGCTCCTGGAAGGCTGAGCGGTTCTTTGCGGTGCGCCGCATCAGGCGACGGATCGCTCTAATGTCATCGCGCGTGAACTTGAATTTGGTTTGCACGCGGCAACCGTAGGCGCGGCACACGTGCACGGTGTTGCGGTAGGGTGCGCGGGTCTGGAAGTCGTTGAAGTGCTGGCCGACGAGGCCATTCCGCTCATACGTGCACGCGGTTAGGACCACGGTGGCGCCCGCCGCGAGGGCGAGGCCCATGCCGGTCGCGTAGCGGTTGCCCGTGTGGCGCATGCGCCGTCCTCCGTCGCTTAGAGTTGGTTCGCGTTCAGCTTTGAAACGTGGGCAACGGCCCGCCTCTCGCTCGGTGAAGCGCTAGCACCGCTGTGATTCGTCCCAAACGGCCTCATTGAGGTGGCACGGCGTTTTCGCTAGGTTGCGCGGATGACAAGTCACACCTTGAAAAAAAGCAGCGATATCAAGCCTGTGGATGTGATCGGCGGCGGCCTAGCGGGTTCCGAAGCGGCATGGCAGATCGCGCAAGCGGGCGTGCCCGTTCGGTTGTTTGAGATGCGCCCGGTGCAGGGAACGCCGGCGCATCACACCGGCGGCCTTGCCGAGCTTGTGTGCTCCAACTCCTTCCGGTCTGACGATTGGGAGAACAACGCGGTTGGTTTGCTGCACGAAGAGATGCGCCGCGCGGGCTCGCTGATCATGGCGGCGGGGGATCGCCATAAGCTGCCGGCTGGCGGCGCGCTCGCGGTCGATCGCGATCACTTTTCCCAATGCGTGACCGACGCGCTCGAAGCGCACCCTCTGGTGACCATCGAACGCACGCCGGTCGAAGCGTTGCCGCCGCCTGACGCCGGCCCCACCATCATCGCGACGGGGCCGCTCACATCATCGGGACTGAGCGCGGCCATTCAAGCCGAGACCGGCCAGGATGAGCTGGCCTTCTTCGATGCGATCGCGCCTGTGTTGCATGCCGACAGCATTGATATGCAGGTTGCGTGGCGCCAGTCGCGCTACGACAAGGCCGGTCCAGGCGGCTCCGGCGCGGACTACCTCAACTGCCCCCTCGATGAGGCGCAGTACAACGCGTTGATCGATGCGCTGTTGAGCGGCGCTTACACCGACTTCAAGGACTGGGAAGCCGACACGCCGTATTTCGACGGCTGCTTGCCGATCGAGGTGATGGCAGCCCGCGGGCGCGAGACCTTGCGCTTTGGCCCCATGAAGCCGGTGGGCCTAACCAATCCGCACACGCCCGTGCGGCCGTACGCCGTGGTGCAGCTACGCCAGGACAACGCGCTTGGCACGCTGTGGAATATGGTCGGCTTTCAGACCAAGCTGAAGCACGCTGAGCAAACGCGGATCTTCCGCATGATCCCCGGGCTTGAAGGCGCTGAGTTCGCGCGCCTGGGTGGTTTGCACCGCAACACGTTTTTAAACGCGCCTGTCCTGCTAACGCGGGACTTGCGCTTGCGCACGCGCCCTCAGGTGCGCTTCGCCGGGCAGATCACGGGCGTGGAAGGGTATGTGGAATCGGCGGCGATAGGCCTCTTGGCGGGCCGTTTTGCGCGCGCTGAGGCTTTGGGGATCGCTTGCCCGATGCCACCGGCCGAGACCGCGCTTGGTGCGTTGATCAACCACATCACCGGCGGCCATCTGAGCGATAGCGGCGAGCACGGGGAGGCTGCCGCCGCCTCGGCCGATGAAGGCGACGGTGAGGCCGCACCGCGATCGCGTGCGCGCTCGTTTCAGCCGATGAACATCAACTACGGCCTGCTTCCGCCGATGGCACCGCCGCGCACCGACGCCGACGGCAAACGGCTTAAGGGCAAAGCGCGCACGCATGCCAAGAAGCGTTTGATGTCGCGGCGCGCGCTGGCGGCCCTTGAGCCATGGTTGCTCGCAAGCCAGGTCGGGGATGGCGATGGCGCCTTGCAGCTCCCGATCGCAGGTGCCACGGATCACACGGACAAAGGCGATGCGGACGCAGGCGCAACTGCTGCGTAACCGGCCTTTGCCAAGACGCGACGTCCGCCGCACGAGTGGCATGCGCCATCGCCCCATCCAGCCTCACTGACGGTCGCCACAAAGGCGAGGATGTCAGGTTTGGTGGCTGCCACCGCCGTGGCACCAGCCTTCATGGCGGCCCGCGCGGACCCGTCTTCGCGGCCACCGACGCCAAAGCACCCTCCGCTGTCATCCTACCCCCTGTGGGTAGGATCCATCTCTCAACCGGCGTGGTCGGTCGGGACGCGGTGCCCGCTGTACCAGCGGCGTGCCATCGCGACCGTTCGAACGCGCTGAGGGGTGGATCGTCGCCACAGGGGCGAGGATGACAGGTGTTTGTCGCCGCTGCCGACGCCCGTGCGGCATCGCACTGGCATGCCGCGCCTCGTTAGGGCCGGGCGCGTTCGAGGAGCAACCAGCCGGCGATTTGTTTGACGCTGTAGGCCCCTTCGCGGCTGCGCTGTGCCTGCATCGCCGTCATCGCAAGCTTGACGGCCAGGCGTTGGCCGGTTGGCTCAGTGCGGGGGCTGATCACCCGCGGACGCGTCACCGCGGGCTCGACGCGCGCGCGGTTCTCAAACCAGGGGATCGTCCGCGCCACAGCTGCCAAATCGAACAGCGCACGCCGACCGCGCCGGTCGGTCACCATCAACACGCGTTGATCGAGCGAGACCACCAGGTCGCGGCCGGTGCCCGCACCGATGATGATCTGCTGGCGTTCGCCGCTTGGCGGCAGCGACAGCGTGATCGGCCCTGCGATTCGCAGCAGCGTTTGGCCCGGGATCAGCGTTGGCTCGGCGGCGAAGAACACCACCGCGCGACGCGCGCGTGTGCCAACGGGCGAAAGCGGGACGTGGAAGGCCCTGGCGATGGCTGCCGCCCGCAAGCGCGCACCGCCCGGGCCCTGGAAGCGGACGAACGGATCATCGCGTGTTTGCGCGAACCAGGGACGCAGCCAGTCTAGCGCTTTGCGGCTGGTGAAGAACGTGAGCCCGGAACGCAGCCGTCGCTCGGCCGCAGGGCCAAGCGTCACGCTCCCTTCTGCGCGTTCGATGATGCGTCCTTTGCGCAGCAGCCCCTTGTCTTGCAGCAGGTCACCAAGGATGGCGCGCTGTGAGCGCAGCGATAACTCCGCCGCACCCAACGGGCCGACAGCGCCCACCATCAGCAAGGCGGCCAGGCTCGCCGGCACCAAACGTAGATCGCGCACGCGCGTGAAAGTGTAGAGCATCGCCAGCGCGCCGAGCCATACCGTCACCAGCGCCAGCAGGTAGCGCGCTTCGGTCAGCCCGTAGGCCTGAATGCGCACGTAGACCGCGACGCCGAGCAGGCCGATCGGCACCAGCGTGATCACGAACCAGCCGCGCCAGAACGCGTTGAGCCAGCGGTGGCCTCGTTCTCGCAGCGGGTAGCACAGCAGATAGAACGCAAGCCCCGCGCCGATGAACGAGACAAGCACCCAGCCAAGGCGGCCGTCGGGCAACGTGCCAAGCCGCCACACATCGAACGCGTAGCGCACCAGCACCAGCGTCAGGATGCTAATCAGCGGTAGCGCCAGGAAGGACGCGAGCGTCACCAGGGCAACGCCTCGGCCCGCGCCCGCCCGGGCCCGCCAGCGCGGGATCACGTCAAAGCGCTCAGGCAGCAGCGTCAACCAACTGAGCGCTGCCACGGAACCAAGCGTCAGCACGAAGACGCGCAAAAGCGTGCCGTCATCGAGCCCGATCGCAAGCAGGTAGCATGTCGTCAGCAGCGTCAGCGTGGCGATGATGGCGACCACCGCGCCCACGCTGAACGCGATGCCTGCGCCAAGCCACAGCCGCTGGTTATAGGCCCAGAACATCGCGTTGCGGGCTTTGCGGCCGGGATAGGCGGCGAAGGTGAGGACCAGCAGTTCGATGATGAGGATGAGGCTCGGCATCGTGTTGAGCGCATCGCCAGCGGCCATCACCAGCGCGAGGACGGCAAGGCCGACCACCAACGCGAGCGCGAATTCTGACCATGAGCGTGCATTGGCCCGGGCCCATAACGTCGCGATGATGACCCACAGGTAACCGCAGGCGAGCGCCCAACCGGTGAGGCGGGGCAGCTCCGCGTAAAGCGTTTCATCTGCGATGAGATGGCGCGCGCCGTAAAGCGTGAGGGCAAGCGCGAAGACGATGGCCAGCGGGTAACGGGTCAGCGTGCGCCACACGCTCTCGGCGCGCCACCCCCGACGGCCCCGCCACAGCGGATCGCCTGCGGGGTGGGCCGTCTCGCTCATCGGTTGGCCCGCGCGTTGGGGGGCAGGCGCGGTGGGAGGTTTGAGCGTTTCCGGCTACGGCTCCTTGTGCGGTAGGGCGCGCGCGGGCCGTACCGCTTGAGCGCCTGACGGGCCTGCATGACCACCGCATCGGCGATCGCGGCCTGGCCTTCGGCGGTCGGGTGAAAGGCACCCGAATACGTGCTGGCGAGCAGCAGTTGGAACCAGGAGAAACGCTGCAGTTTCAAAACGCGTTGTGCCAGCGAGGCGCTGACGTGGAAGTTGCCGGTCATGAAGGCGTCGTTGGGTGTGCGAAACCAGCGCAGGCGCGGCGCGTAGGGTCGCCAATCGGCTGGGTTATAGGGTATCCATCGCCTTCCGACCTTGCGCGGCAGGCGCAAGTCATCATCCGGGTTGAGGGTGGCGCCAGACCAACCCGCACAGATGCCCCGCCCCCGGAACGCAGCCCGGTGCGTTGCGGCAAAGGACCAGCCGTATGTGGAGGCGGTGCGCTGCATCACCTTGAACAGGCGCTCCGCGATGCGCCCACCAGCTTTCGCCTTACGCGCGCTCAACTGGAACGCCGGAAACACGCCCATCCCGAGCGCGCCGTCAGGACAGACCGAGCGACCGTCTTCGAGCAGCGCCATGCGGGGGTAGGCGGTCAGGATGATGCGGCCGGGCTCACTCCACGGCATGTGCAAGACCGCATGGAAGGCGCGGTTCAGCGATTTGTAGCGGAAGGGTAGGCGCGCCAAAGCCGCGCGCGCTTCATCGGGGCCATGCACCTGGCCGATCCAGCCCCCCAACCGCCGCAGGTTCGAGCGATCCGAAAGCACAGCGTTTGCAACAAGCCGCGAAAAGCCGATGTCGTTACCGCCGACCGAAAGGAACAACAGGTCGATCGGCCGCGCTTCATCGGCAGCGCACTTATGCAGGATCAACCCCTGCAACTGCGGCAGACGCCCGCGCATGTGGTAGGCCTCTGGCAGGTCGACCGCCCGTGCGCGACGGCCGGCGCATTGTGCGCGCGCGACCGCCGAGATCTGCGAATAGCCAGGTGGGTTCGGCACCCATTCGTTGCCCTTGTAGCGCAGGAAGAGACCGCGCGTGGTCTCCGCGCCCGAACACGCAAGCCCGACGAAGGTGACCGCCCGCGACGGCACCTCAAGCGCCAACTGCAACGCTGCGCGCAATTGATGGGAGTAAAGCGAGCGATGGCAGGCCTGATCGAGCCAGCGCGCGTTTTCCCGGATAAAGCGACGATCCCCGATCTGGCGCCAGGCGCCGACCCGCGCCGGATAACCGTCGAAGCGTTGGCGCCTATCGGGCCCGCCGTAATCGGCGCTGCGTTCGCGCGAGAGCCGCACCGGAACATCAGGATTGCCCTCGCCCGATGCGAAGCTGTCGCCAAGCCCGACGATCAACAGGTCTTCGACCTTGATCTGCGCTTTCGCGATGGCGCGTCCTCCGACGGTCACCGTCACATCGGCCCCGGCGGGGTAGGGAATTTTGAGCTTCACCGGAGTGTCGCAGGGGAGCGTCACCTTCGCCGGACGTTTGCGCTTTGCTGCCCGCGGCACGCTCACCCATGTGCAGTCCACGCTTTGCGCGTCGCGTTCATCACCGCCGATGTTGCGCATGCGCGCGATCACCGTGTGCGCTTTCGGGCGGATGTAGGCGGTGGGCGAGGGGCAGCCGTAGCGGTTGTCGCGTGCATCCCAGCAGGTCTTCGAGGCCATGGTTGCGGCCCAACCGTCGCGGTGCCGCATGGCAAGCGCCCGCTCCGCGTTGAGCACGGGCGCGCGGCGCTCAACGGCGCTGAGTTTGTCATAGACCGCGCGATGAACGGCGGTGTCGGCCGGGTCTTTGAAGAAGCGGAACGGATTTTCGACCTGCCATTCCAGGCGCGGCTCCACCACGGCGGGAGGCTGTTCCCAACCCGAAGACGGTGCTGTCGGGCGATAAGGCGTGGGCGTGGGTGTGGCTGCGCGCGGGGGCTGCTCGTCCGGCCCCATCGGTGCGCCCGCAGGGGGCGTCTCTGGCGGCGGCGTTGCTTTGAAGATGTTGCGTAGCGGATTGGCGCGACGCGTTGGCGGGCGCGCGCCATCGGTGCGGCGGCTCGGGAGGGCGCGCGCGGGCTGAGGTGTGGGTTCAGGCGTCTGCGCGGAGGGGCGTGTTCCCAGCAGGCGGCGCACGGCGTCACGCCGGCGTTCTTGATCAGCGCGCATGGCCGGGACATCCGCGCCGGGCTGCGCGGGCGGTGCGATGGTGACGGTGCCTTGTTGCGCGTGGGCTTGCCCGGTCGGGAGGTGAAGCAGCGCGGCGAAGGCCGCAAGGCCCGCCAGCGCCACGGCGATGCTAACCACGCCAAGGTGCCGCACGCCGTCTCCTTGAGCCTTGCCGCGTTTGCAGACCATGTCGCTCACCATGAGCTCACGCCCGAAGCGTCCGCGCCGCGGCCGTGCCAACCCTATGCGTCCGATCCATCCGAAGCTCTCAATGCGGTGCTACGGTGGATGAACTCTCGGTCTTGCCGTTCATCTTTCGCTTACGGCAAATGAACGCTCTGCTTCATCGTTCATCTTTCGCCTACGGCGGATGAACGCTTTGCTTCACCGTTCATCTTTCGCCTACGGCGGATGAACTCTAGACGCCTGATCTTCCAAAGAGAAACGCTGTCCAACGTCTATCTATAGCCTTGACCTAAGCCCGGCAAGCGCACGCGCGCGCGGCCTAGCAGCCAAAAGCGGCGTAACGGCGAGAGCGCCACGCTCTGGCGGAGCGGATTGGTCGTTTGCGCTGCGATCAGGCGGAGCATCGCAGGGACCAGGGCGACCGGCAAAGCTGCCGCGCGCAGCGCATTGTTCTGCCTAAGTGTTGGGGCAGCGGCCCGGTAGGCTTGCGCGATCGGTTGCGCAAAATCCTCGCTGAGACGCGCCATGGCCTGCGTTCGCGTGGCTGCGGCAAGGTCCGCTTCGCCGATACCGTGCGCGTCAAGCAGGGCCGGCGGCAGCGGCGCGCGACCCTGTGCATAAAGGGCTGGTAGCGCCTGCCACAACGCCAGCAATCCATAAGCGCGCCCCGCTTCAACGAGCGCAGGCGGCATCATTGCGTCGTCCGCGCCACCCCTGCCTCCCGCGCCTCCCGGGTCGGATGTCGCCTGGCGCACAGCATAGGCGAGGGCGAAGAGGTTGGCGTAACGCGCTGTTGCAGCCTCTTCCATGGCCGCAAAGGAAACGGGCGGCTCAGGGTAGATCAGGTCGGTGTGCGCATCTATGATGGCGATGAACCGAGTCGTAGGCAGTGTATAGGCGGCCCGCAAGGCGTTGATCTGGTCGCTGAGGGGGGTGCCGCCGGCGCCTTCTGCTGGGCGGGCGGCGGTTGTTGAGGGGGGCGATGTTGGCGCGGCCGAAGTTGGTGTGGTCGAAGGCGCATCGCGCGTCGTTCCGTCCAACGCAAACGCGCCACGCTGCAACGCATCGCGCCACCATTGCAGACGGATTTCCCCGATAAGCGGCTCGTTCACCTTGGCTGGGAGCTGCGCCAGCGCGCCCATGAACCCCGCAAGCGCCAGCATGGCCGGTGCATAGCCGCCCGGCTGCATCAGCGCGCTAACGTACAGGTCACGAACGCTTTGCGCGTCTTCGCGCGCGGCCGCAAAACCGGCAGGGCTCAGCTCAAAGCGCTCCCGTTTCACCACCGCTGCCGCCTCACGCTGCCTCACGCCGCCCGACGACTCTGACCACTCACGACAGATGCGCTGCCGCCACCATCGCGTAGGTGACGGGGATCGACAGCAGAAGGTTCACGCGGGCATAGCGCATCACTTTGGCGCGCGCCTGGGCCTTGGCATCCTCATCCGCCGGCGTCAGCCCGATCACGCGTTTCAGGTTGGGCCAGATGACCATGTTGACCAAAACCCACATGATGATGCCGCCAGCGGTGCCGACCCAGGTCAACAGCTGCCAGCCGCCCGCCCTGAACGCACCGGCCCCGAACATGATCGAGGGCAAGAGGTAGCCAGTCAGCACTAGCAGGATCAGGCCGCTCGCAAGCGTCACGTGCGAAGCGATGCGGAACCAATAGGCGACGCGGGGGGCGACTTCGCGCATCAGCCCGGCGCGGGCGCCCTCATCGAGGCGGGCGACCACGATGAGTTGCACGAAGTTCACGAACCAGATGAGGCCAACCCAGACCATGCCGGCGAAGACGTGGATGAAGCGCGTGATGAAGGTCGTGAAGCTTGCCGCGTCCGTGCCGGTGCCAAGCAGCCAAAGCACGCTCAGTGCCGCCGCGAGGATGATGCCGGCAAGGGCTGCGCGAAGGGGTGTGGTGGTGAGCGCTTGGGTGAGGGCGGTCATGGTGGGGTGATGGCTGTTGGGGGTGAGGGCGTTGAAGCGGGTCGGTGGTGTTGAGTAACGGTGAGGGCCGTTCGTGCTTTACGATGGCGTCAGGGTACGGCGATCAGGGCAGCGCCCACCGGGCGGCCTTCGCCCAGCAGGATGTTGTAAGTGCGGGCGGCCGCGCCCGTGTCCATGGTGTCGAGGCCGAGGTTGAGGTTGTTGAAGAGGGCGCGCAGGGCCGGTGAAGGGAACACTTGGCGCGCGCCTGTGCCAAGCAGCAGGAAACCAAGCGCGTCGCGATCTGCGACCACGGGGGCGAAGAGCGCTTCCAAAGCCGCTGCGTCAGCCTCAGAGACGGCGACGCCTGAAACCTCAGCACCTGACGGTTCAGCGCCTGAAACTTCGGCGTCCAACCCGCTCACGCCCAACGCCGCAACGCTTTCAACCGGCCAACCGTAGATGCCGCTTGGCAGGCAAAGCAGGCTGCCGCGATGGCTCATCTCGGCGAACCGAAAGCCGCCGTCGCCGTAGGCATCGATCGGCGCGCGTTCGGGCAGGAACTGTGTGAAGCGGGCGCGCGGGTCGGCCACGTTACGCGCCCGACGGCTTGCCGCTGGCTGCGCCGCGTCCCTCTTTGATGCCCGACCAGTCGCGCTTGATGCCGATCCAGAGCAGGAACGGCGAGGCG
>JBCBJZ010000082.1:0-16081 GCA_038522635.1 Pseudomonadota bacterium
GCCACTGCGATGATGCCTTGCGCCCGATCTGCCGTTTGCCCGACCGGCGCAGCCGTTGGTTTCAGCGCCGGTACGATCTGCGTTTTGACGCGGCGCGTCGCCGGCGGCGTAGCAAGTGTGGGCGCGCGCAGCAGTTGCGGTAAGGGCGCGACAACACGGGGCTGCGGTTGTGAAGAGGGCGGCGCGCCGTCACGCTGGCGAAGCTGCTGCGCCTCGACGCTCACGGCCGCTGCGATGAGCGCCGCCAGCACGACGATCGCGGTCGCGATCCCTCGCACCGCCCTTCGACCGATCCGCAACGTACGCCACACAACCGCGACCTCCAAAAGCAACGAGGAAAAGATTTCGCCGTGATGGCGGCCAAACCATGGCCGCGGTTGTGCTCAATGTGGACAAAGCGCGGATTGCCGAAGCGCGCGCCACTTTAAGCCGCCCTTCACGCCCTCAAGCCCACCGCGTCACAAAATCGCCCCCGGAACGCGTTCTCCTCACCACAAGCATGGCGCCGCAAGAAGCGCCCGCGCCCGCGTTCAACACGCAGGCAAAACGGGGATAAACTGCCCGTCGAGGCTTCCGCGCTAAGGCTTAGGCTAAGGCGCCCTCTAACGACGGCAGCACGCGATGACGGCACGCGCCCGCTCAGGCGTGAGGTGGTGATGGGGACGATGACCAACCTGCTCGCGCTTCCAAGCGGAACGGTGCTTGCCAACGACTACCGCATCGATCGCGTGCTTGGCGCAGGCGGGTTCGGCATCACCTATTTGGCACAGGAACTGCCGCTCGACCGCCTGGTCACGATCAAAGAATACTTCCCAAGCGACTTTGCCGCGCGCGCCGATCAGATCGCGGCCAGCCCTCGCTCGCAGGCCTGCGCGGCCGATTTCCAATGGGGTCTTGAACGCTTCATCGATGAAGCGCAGATCCTGGCCCGTTTCGATCACCCCAACATCTGCCGCGTGTATCGCTACTTTCGCGCCAACGCGACGGGCTACATGGTGCTGCAGTACGAACACGGCCGCAGCCTCAAAGCGTGGCTGAAGGCGCTTGAACGCAGCCCTCGTCAACACGAGATCGATCACATCGCGGGGCCGTTGCTCAACGCGCTCGAAGTGATCCACGCCAGCGATTTCCTGCACCGGGATATCGCGCCGGACAACATCATCATGCGGCCGTCGGGCGCGCCGGTGCTGATCGACTTCGGCGCGGCGCGCGGTGCGTTGGCGGCCGGTTCACGCACCGTGAGCGCACTCGTCAAGCCGGGCTACAGCCCCTTTGAGCAGTACGGCGAGAACGCGCGCCAGCAGGGGCCGTGGACCGACATCTACTCGCTGGGCGCCACGCTTTATCAGGCGGTGACAGGGAAACGGCCGCTCGATGCACCTTCGCGGCTTGCGAAGGATGAGCTGGCGCCCGCGCGCGAGGTGGCGGTGGGTGCGTTCAGGCCGCAGTTTCTCGAGGCGATCGATGCGGCGCTCGCATTAAAGGCGACCGACCGACCGCAGACGGTGCAAGCGTGGCGACGCATGTTGATGGCAGGCCTTGCGGTTGGCGGCGAAGCACAGGCCCCAACACGGGCCCCAAAACGGGCTCAGGCCCAAGCACAGATGGCGGCACGGGCGGCGGCGCCCGAACGACAGGCGAAGGCGCCGGCACAAGCTGCGCCGGCAGCGTCGCCGAACCTTGCGGGTCAGCCCACAACACCGCACGTGGATGTTCGCCCCGCTGCGGCGACGCCACCGCCAGCAGACGCGACGGTGCACCCTGCGGGAGCAGGCCCGACACAACCGCTGGCGGATCGAGCCTCGCCCGTCGACCAACGCCATGGCGCGCACCACGCACCGCAACGCCACGCGGCTCCCGTACCTTCCGGCCAACAAGGCGACGCGGCCGCGGAACCGGCCGCCACGCAGGTCGCCGGCACCGTGCCGCGTGCCCCGTCGATCTTCGCCAAACGTCGCGCCCGGCGCAAAGATGCCGCGCCGCCGGCCCAACCCAAGACGCCGGCCAAAACCCCGGGCAGCAAGCCGAACGCAGCGGCCACGCGGCAAGAGGCCGTCACGCAAGAGACGCCTGCGGAGCCTGCGAACGCGGTCGCGACGCCTGCCCGAGCGACGAATGATGCGCAGGGCCAAGCGCCCGGACGGTCAACCTTTGCTGGCGGTGCGCCCTTCATTGCCCTGGTGAAGCGCGCCGCAGCAGCGTTCAAGCCCAGCAAGCCACGCGCGCACCCGCAGCCGGCCAACGCCACCCCCTTACCGGCAAGGGGGGCACCGGCAGGGACGGCGCTCGCTGCACCAGAACTCGCCGCTTCACCGGACAAAGCCGCTCAACCCAACGGCCGCCAAGCCGCGTCACCCCGCGTCCCAAACCCCGCAGCACGTGCGAACGCCAAAGCCGTCGTTCCGGTCCCCGCACGCCCGCGCAGACCCCGCCGCCCGCGCGTCCCTATCGGACGCACGCTGCGCCCGCTCGCGTTCAAATTCGCCATCGGCCTCGCCGTCGCCAGCGTTGCCGTCATGGTGCAACAACGCATGCCGAGCCTCGAAAGCCGGGGCCGGACGATCGCTGCCAGCCACCAATCGGGACTGGGACTGCTGCGTCAAATCCGCATTCACAACAGCCAGCCGATCACCGGGCTCGCACGCACGCGCGATGGCCGCTGGTTGCTCACCACGGGCAAGGACGGCACGCTGAAAGTGTGGAGCGGGCTTGGTCGTCATCTTGCACGCACGATCGAACTCGACCACGGCCCGGCAACGGCGCTGGCGGTGCGCAACGATGTCGTCCTGACGGGCGATGCCACCGGCCACATCAGCCTGTGGGACCTGAACACCGGGACGCTGAAGGCCCGCTTCCGACGCAACGAAGCTGAGATCTGGTCGCTCGCGTTTGCCGGCGCCGACGACCGCTTCGCCAGCGCGGGCCACGACTGGGCGGTTGCCCTTTGGGACGCAGGCTCCACGGCAGCGCCCAACCACGTCTTCGCCGGCCACACCAATGCAGCACAAGCGGTGGCGTTTTCGCCGCGCGGGCCTTACCTCGCGTCAGGCGGCGCGGACCGGGCCGTCAAACTGTGGAACACGGCGACTTTGTCGCTGGTGCGCACCTACCGCCGCATGCCGGACTTCGTGACCGCACTTTCGTTTACGCCGGACGGGAAGCGGATTGCCGCTGCCACGCTCAAAGGCGATGTGCGGCTGCTGTCCGCACGCTCTTCACGCACGCGCGCCACCCTGCGTGGTCATCGTGGGAAGGTTGGCGCGATGGCGTTCTCACCCGATGGCTCCTTGCTGGCGAGTGCGGGGGCGGATGGCACGGTGCGGCTGTGGGATGTGCGACGCGGGCGTGTGCGCCGTGCGATCGGGGGGCATGCGGCAGGCGCGCGGGCGGTGGCGTTCGGACCGCGCGGGCGCGTGCTGGTGACGGGCGATGGCGAAGGGACGTTGCGGGTGTGGGATCTCTCTGCGGTGCTGAGCCCGACACCTCAAAAGAAGGGTTCCTGAAGGCGCATAACGGGTGTCCTCACGAGAGCTTGGGAGAACGTCCTGGCCCCTTGCGTCTTTCCCTGCCAGGGTACGGCATGTTCAAGCTGCCCCGCTCCACCACGTCAGGCCCTCCGGCGATCGCTCTCACCGCCCTCGTGGCGCTCACGCTGAGTTTCGCATCGACCGCCCCGACCCACGCTGGCGAGATCGCCTTTTCCGTGATCGGCGGTGGCGGCCAAATCGACGTACCGGTCGCCTCCAAGCCGCGCGTGAAAGTCAAACCCCGGCCATCGACGTTGCGGCCGCCAGCGCTCACCATCTCCGTCGCTCCAGCCGTCGCAGCACAGATCTGCGCGCTAAGCCGCAAGGCCGTGGGCCAACAGATCGCCATCCAGGTTGGCTGTCGCACCATCTCCCGACCGGTGGTGATCGAGCCGCTGTGCGGTCAGACGTTTACGATCTCGGTGCCGCTTTTGGGCGAAGCGACGTTTATCGCGGAGACGATCCGCAAGGGATCGCCAGCCTGCAAGAAGCCGCTGTCTTGACGCGCAGTCCCGCGGCATCGGACGCAGCCCCAGACAGGGTCGGCGTCGCTGCCGCTTGCCGCGCGGGGCGAACTTCAGCCCATATCGGCAGGTGATCGGACCCCTGTGCCGGCCCCGCTGACGCGCGAACCACCGCAAGCGACGGCGACACCACCACATGGTCCAGCGCAAACTGCGCCCACGCCACCGGCCACGCCGGCCACGTCGGCCTTTGTCCCGGCAAATCGCGAAGACGGGCCCGCGCCAACAGTCGCTTGTACGACCACGAGAACGGCGTCGCGTTAAAGTCGCCTGCGACCACCAGCGGCCCACGCAGTGACGCCAGCTTGGCGAGCAGCACATCCATGTGCCGGTAGTGTCGCCAGGGGTTAAGCGTCGGCCGGAAAATATGCGTCCCGACAAGCGTGACCCGCCGTAGCGCGTTCGGCCATGCTGGCATATCGAGCGTCGCGATCACCATGCCGGGCCGGTTGCGCAACGTGTGGATCACTTGCGAGGCGACGATGCGATGGCGTGAGAGGATGACGAGCGAGCAATGCCAGTTTTCCGCGCACGAGACGGTGTGCGGGTAGCGCGCCTTCAACGCAGCCAGGATCGGCAGCTTGGAGGGGCCAAACTCGCTTAACACGATCACATCGGCGTCGGCGCTCAGCAGGTAGCGCTGCAGGCGAGCCAGATCGTGGTTGCGGTGCCAGGTGTTGAAAGCGAGCACGCGCAGCGAAGGCCCCTTGGCCGGGGTGGCATCGCTCCGTGCGGGGCCCAGCGCTTGCTTCACGCTGTCAACGTGCGGCGATGTCGTGGCCATCGAGGCGTGAAAGAGGCTCAGCGCTGGTATCACCGCGAGCAGCAGCGTGAGTCCGAAGGCCATCACCTTCAGGCCATGGCGCGGCACAACGAGCGCAACACCGGCCACAACGGCTGTGCCGGCGAGGTGGAGCGGCACGTGCGCGAAAACATCGAAGAGTTGCACGTAGGCGCCGAGCGGTGCCATCGCGAGCCCCACAAGAGCTGCGACCAACACAGCAAGAATGCCTCCACGGCGGGACGGCAATCGTTTGACAATGGCACTGATCACGATCGCACGCCCTTTGCGTTCCCGCCCCACGTCATGGCCCGTAAGCGAGGGGCTCGGCCCGGGCGCTAAGATCCCCGCCTGGCTCAAAGGTCGCGAAGCGTCTAATCAACCCTCTGGTCCATCAACCAAGCCTCTAGCAAGTCACGCGCCAGCCACCCTCAACATCGTTTCGCAGGTGGCATTGACAACGCGGAGCACGCAGGTTCTCTGGCGCTTCGCCTGTGCGCTTTCTCAAGTTCGACATTGCCCTTCCCCCCTTTAGGCGCGCGCCCTTCGCGGCTCGCCACCTCGTTCCCCGACGTTCCCCCGACGCAAACACCGGCCATCACCATGACCCTTGAGGAGATATCCGCCGCCATCATCGCGTTCGTGCGCGACAATCGCGCCTGGGCCGCGCCGGTGGTCGGCCTGCTCGCGTTCGGTGAATCGCTCGCGTTCATCTCGCTCGTGCTGCCGTTCTGGGCAATGCTCGTCACCTTGGGCACGGTGCTGCAGGCCAGCGGCTTGGACTTCACCGCCATCCTCATCGCCGCCGCCATCGGTGCTGCACTCGGCGACTGGGTCTCCTACTGGATCGGGCACCGCTACAACACGCAGATCGCCAAGGTCTGGCCGCTGTCGCGCTACCCCGACCTGCTCCCCCGCGGCCATGCCTTCTTCGAAAAATGGGGCGTCTGGGCCATCGTGCTGGGCCGCTTCTCCGGCCCCTTGCGTGCCTCCGTACCGCTGGTTGCCGGCATCGTCGAAATGCCCCGCCTCACGTTCCAGATCGCAAACTGGGCATCGGCTTTCCTGTGGGCCGCCGTGCTCTTGTTATTTGGCGATGTTATCACGCGTGCGATCGGGTGGACCTGGAAGGCGCTCGGCTGGAGCTGAGCCCGTTTAGGGCACGCGAAAAGGACGAAGCATGAGTGAACCGACGGGCGATACGGTCACGCTCCTCACCCAAATCAAAGATCAGATCCTGGCATTCGTGCAGGCGAACGAAGCCTATCTCGTACCCTCAATCTTCGCGATGGCGCTGGCTGAAAGCATCATCGGGCTGTCCTTTTTCGTACCCTCCACCGTGGTGTTTCTCGGTATCGGCGCGCTGCATGCGGCGGCAGGGGGTGAACTGTGGGGCATCTGGCTCGCAGCCAGCATCGGCGCGACGGCAGGTGATGCGATCTCCTACGCTTTTGGTGCGCGTTACAGCGGCAACGTCCAGCATATGTGGCCCCTCAAGCGCTTCCCGACCCTGCTGCCACAGACCGTGCGCGTGTTCGACCGCTGGGGCTGGCTGGCAGTCCTCGCAGGCAAGTTTACCGGCTTCATGCGCCCCATCATCCCGATCGTTGCGGGGATCACGCATATGCCATTGCACTGGTTTCTGCTGGCAAGCTTCCTATCTTCGATGGCGTGGGCGTTGGCCACGCTCGGCCCCGGCTTTGGGCTGCGATGGGCGGTGCAATGAACGCGTAGGTTCTGCACGCGGCAAGCGGCGAACAGAAAAACGGCGGACGGGGCGCATGACCGACATGGACGAAGCCGCCGCCGCTGCGACGCCGCCAGCTCAGCCGCGCAAGCAAGCGGCACCGGAACGCGCTGGCGCGACTGCCGCCCCCTCAGAAGCAGATCCAGGTCCAGCGATCGGCGCGGCTGAAACGCCACCGCTCCCTGCAACGATCAGCAACGCGCCAGCCGTGTACCCGCCCCGCGTCTTGCCGCCGGCGAAACCGATCGCCTTCCCCCGGTTCCTGTTCCATTTCGTGCGCAACCCATTGGAAGTGCTGCCGGAGGCCGTCTACCACCAGGACGTCACCTCGGTGACAAGCGTGGTGCGGCTCTCATGGATCTGCGCGCCCGACCTGATCGAGCAGGTGCTCGTGCGCGATCGCGCGCTTTATCCCAAGACCCCGATTGAACGCCGCGTCCTCAGCCCCCTGCTGGGTGACGGCCTCTTGACCGCCCGCGACGAGGTGTGGCGCTGGCAGCGCCAGGCGATGGCGCCGCTCTTCAGGCAGGCGACGTTGCTCGGCTACGTGCCCGCGATGGTGGCGGCGGGCGAAGCGCAAGTGGCGCGCTGGCGCGAGGCCCTCGACGGGTCGCCCGACGGCGTCCTTCGCGAGGATATCGAAGCGCCGATCACCGCCATGACGTTTGAGGTGATCACGAGCACGGTCCTGACCGGCGGCGCCCCACCCATCGAACGGATCATCGAGCGGGCAACCGGCGATTACCTCGGACCGATTTCGTGGCCGATCGCCTATTCGCTGATCAACCTGCCCAGGTGGGCGCCCTTTCCCGGTCAGCGCGCGATGCGCCGCGCTGAGCGTGATCTGCGCCGCGGGGTTGGTGAGTTGATCGACACGCGGCGCGCGGAGATCGCCCGCGGTGCGCCCGTGGCCGATGACATCCTGACCCGCATGCTTGGCACGCGCACGCCTGAAGGTGAGCCGTGGCCGCGCGCTTTGCTGATCGATGCGTTGCTGACGTTGGTCAGCGCCGGCCACGAGACGACGGCGAAGGCGCTCACTTGGGCGCTTTACCTGCTGGCGCGCGCACCAGCCTGGGCCGATGCGTTGGCAGCCGAAGCCGATGCTGCGATGCGTGAAGGCGCGCTCGACGGCGAGAGCGTCGCAACGGACCTGCCGCTGACGCAAGCGTTCTTGCGCGAAACGATGCGGCTGTATCCACCCGGGCCGGTGCTGACGCGATACGCCTGCGAGGATACGCAGTTGGGTGCACACCGCATGCACAAGGACCAGCTCGTTGTGGTACCGATCTACGCGCTGCACCGCCACCGCAAACTCTGGCGCGACCCCGACCGCTTCGATCCAAGCCGGTTCCTGGGCCCGCAAGGGGTCTACCCACGCACCCAGTATATGCCGTTCGGCGCCGGTGCCCGCGTATGCATTGGCGCGTCCTTCGCCATGCTGGAAGCGACCGCCTTACTGGCGACGCTGGCGCGCGGTTTCCGCTTTGCACCCGGCGTCGACGCCAAAGGCCGGGAGCACCAGCCCAAGCCCATCTCACGCGTCACGCTTCGGCCGAAGGGCGGCATGCCGCTCGTCATCCGAGCACGCTAGATCATCCTGGGGCGCAAAGGCGAGGCGTGCGTGTTTAGACCATTGAGTCTAGCTTTGCGCCCGTTGCCCTAAACCGGCACGACCTCGTCAGCCGCATGGTTCAAACGCCCCAACGCCAAACGTCGGAACCGTTGGCGCTGTAATTGCGTGCCAGCACCATCTTGTGCACCTCATCGGCGCCATCGACCAGCCGCGCCTGGCGGGCGTAGCGATAGATCCACTCTAACACGGTGTCCTTGGAATAACCGCGCGCCCCGTTAAGCTGGATCGCGGTATCGGCCGCCTTATGCAGCAGGCCCGCCACGTGCAGCTTGGCCATCGAGACTTCCTGGTTCGCCCGCTCACCCTGGTCGAGCATCCAGGCGGCATGCATGGTCAACAACCGCCCCACCTGAATGTCCTTGGCCACATCACCCATCATGAGTTGCACGCTCTCGCGGTCCTTCAACTTGATGCCAAAGCTCTCGCGCGTTTCGATGTATGCCTGCGCGATTTCCATGCAGCGTTTGGCAAGGCCAAGCCACCGCATACAGTGGGTCAGCCGCGCCGGTCCAAGCCGGATTTGGGCCATCTTCATGCCCTCGCCGACCTCCATCAGCCGGTCCTCATCGGGGATCTCCATGTCGTCGAACGCCAACTCGCAATGGCCGCCGTGTTCCTCCGGCCCCATGATCCCGATGCGCCGCTTGATGCGGAAGCCCGGCGTATCGCGATGGAACAGGAAGGCGGTCAGGTTGCGGCGGGGCTCATCAGATGTGCGTGCGATGACGATGAAGTGCTCGGCTTCTTCGGCGCCGGTGATGAACCACTTGGTCCCGGAGATGCTCCAGGCGGTGTTGCCTTTCGGCGTGGCGCGCGTGCGGATCATGGTCGGGTCCGAACCGCCGCCGGGTGCCGGCTCCGTCATGGCTAGCGCGGAACGCACCTTGCCCTCGATCAGCGGCTGCAGCCAGCGCGCCTGTTGATCGGGCGTCGCCACCTGGCTGAGCACGCGCATGTTGCCATCCTCAGGTGCGGCCGCATGGAACACGCAGGGCCCGAAGATCGAGCGGTTGGCCTCCTCATACATCACCGCCTGGCCGACCATCGGCAGGCCCATGCCACCCATCGCCTTGGGGATCTGCGGGCACCACAGCCCTTCGGCTTTCGCCTTGGCGCGCACCTCCTCCAGAAGATCGAGGCGGATGTTCTCGTGCGCGTCATAGTTCGCAGGGTCGGCTTCGAGCGGCAGGATGTGGGCTGCCACAAACCGCGCGGTCCGCACCCGCACATCTTCGATTTCGGGCGAAAGCGTGAAGTTCATCATCGGCGCACCTTATGTCCCTGTTCCGTGATCATCGCTTTGCCGGTGGCCAGGCCAGCGCCTCGCTCTTACGCACGCGGCCCCTTGAGCGCGCATTGAGCGCGCGACACGCTCAGCCGCCGACCAGCAGATGGCCGCCATCGGCCACGATCACACTGCCGGTCATGTAAGCGCCTGCGTCGCTTGCCAGCAACAACAGCGGCCCGCTCAACTCTTCAAGTTCGCCGTGGCGTCGCATCGGCACCGCGGCGAGCATGCCCTGACCCTGCTGGCTCGCCAGAAAGTCGGCGTTGATCTCGGTGGAAAAATAGCCAGGCGCGATCGCGTTGACGCGGATGTTGTCGCGCGCCAATTCGAGCGCCATCGAGCGGGTAAGGGACAGCACGGCCGCTTTGGAGGCGGCGTAGGCGCCCAGCGTCTTTGTGACCGCGAACCCCAAAATCGAGGCGATGTTGATGATCGAACCGCCTTCGCCGTGCGCCTGCATGTGGCGCGCGGCCGCCTGGCCCACGCGGAACACGCCGTCCAGGTTGACGTCCATCACGTGACGCCATTTGTCCTCGTCCATGGCGGCGATGAACGCTTCTTGCGAGACGCCGGCGTTGTTGACAACGATGTGGACCGGTCCAAACGCTTCTTGCGCGCGCGCGAAGGCGGCCTGCGCATCATCAGCCCCCGCGGGCGGTGTGGATGACGCGGATGATCCACTGACATCGAGCGCGACGGCAAGAGCGGATGCGCCGCTCCCCTGCAGGTCACGCGCAAGCGCTTCAATCCGCTCACGACGACGCGCGGCCAGCACAACGTTAGCTCCTGCCGCCGCCAAGGTCCGCGCGAAATGCGCGCCAAGGCCGCTGGACGCGCCCGTCACCAGCGCGGTGCGCCCTTCAAGGGAAAATCGGCTTTTCATTTCACTCACGGGCGTGCCTCCACGACATAGCTTTTCGGCTTCACGTTGGGATCGAGCAACTCTTTGGCGAGCGCCGCCCACGTCCATTCGAACGTTGTCGTCTGACCTGATCCCAGCGCACCCAGACCGAGTCGGCCGTTGGTGGCGATGATTTCAGGCGCGGTGATCGAGAGGCGCAATCGGTTTTTGGCCCCGTTATGCCGGGCGAGCGCGATGATCGAGCGCAGCGCCGCCCGGGCCGCCGCCGCCAGCCGTGATGGATCGGCCTTGTCGCGGCGGGTCGCTGAGATCGCTCCCCTGATCGTCTGGGCCATAGCGCTCTGAATCTCGGCGATGTTGGGCCGCCGCAGCGTGAGCCGCTGGTGCCCCGAAGGTGTCTCCTCTAACCTGATCATGCTGTTGGGCTTCAGGTTTTCCCGCGCAAGCTCCGTCAAGAACCTCTCGGTCTTGATGCCGCTGACCACCACGTGGCAGCCACGCTGGCGATCGCTGCGGAACGTACGCGCACGCACCACCGGTTGATTAGGCGACGTGCTCCTGCGGCTCTGCGCATCAAGCGCCCCGCACAGGCCAAGGCGCGCCAAGTCGTCGTTCCCGATCTGATCAAAGCCTGCACCATCCAGCGCCAAGAAGTTGGCAAGCAACGTCGCAAGAGCTTCATGGTCGCTTGGATAAACGACGGTGGTCGCAATCGTCGTCTGGTTCACGCTGCCACCGCGCACCTCAACGGCAATATCAACGTCGTAGCATCCCGCCAGCGTGAGCGTTGCCGCCCCCACCGCAACCGCACGCAGCCGCGCCATGACGGCCTTGCGTGCGCCTAAGCGCCGATCTGAACGAGCTTCGTTAACGCTCAACTTGAACATCGAAATCTTCCATTTCAAAAGCTGCCTGGAGGGCCTAGGCTGCGGCTCCGCCAGATCCAGCAAAACGATCATGAACGGTAGGGCGGGGCGTGTTCACCGACCCAGTGAACCATCGCCCCGTGACAGTCTAAAGTTCATCCGCCGTAGGTGGAATCACCGAAGGCGAAAGATGAGTGCCAAAAGGGAGCGTTCATCGGCTATCGGTGGAAGCATCGAAAATGCGGCGAGATGAACGGCAGAACGCAGCGTTAGAAGAGTGAGCGCAACACGCATGGCCAAAACAAAAGCCAAGCCGGCCAAAACGAAGGCCGAACAATCGTCACATGGTCCGGCATCGCAGACCACCATTCCCCACTTCCTGGTGCATGACCGCGAAGACAACGTCGGCGTCGTCGTCATCGAGGGCCTGGAAGCCGGCACCGCCATGCTCGGCGTGATCACCGCCGACAACAGCGACCTCAACGTCGCCGCCAACCACGACATCCCGATCGGCCACAAGGTCGCGCTGACCGATTTCAAGAAGGGCGACACCGTCATGAAATACGGCGTCGACATCGGCAAAATCATCAAGGCCGCCAAAAAGGGCGATCACATCCACACGCACAATCTCAAGACGAAGCGCTGGTAGCGCCCGAGGAACCCGACACCATGGCCAAAGCGACCACAGCCAAGCGCACGACCAGGAAAGCCGCCAACGCTGCGCCCAAGCGCAACGGCAAAGCCGTCTCTTACGATTTCGATTTCATGGGCTACCGCCGCGAGAACGGCCGCGTGGGCGTTCGCAACCATGTGATCATCCTGCCCGTGGACGACATCTCGAACGCGGCCTGCGAGGCGGTTGGCAACAACATTAAGGGCACGCTTGCGATCCCGCATTCCTACGGCCGCCTGCAATTCGGCGCCGACCTTGAGCTGCACTTCCGCACCCTGATCGGGACCGGTGCCAACCCGAATGTCGCCGCCGTGATCGTGATCGGCATTGAGCCCGGCTGGACCAAAGTCATCACCGATGGGATCGCGGCCACGGGCAAGCCGGTCACCGGCTTCTCGATTGAGCAGAACGGCGACCTCAAGACGATCATGGACGCCTCACGCACCGCCAAAGAGTACGTGCATTGGGCCACCGAACTGCAGCGCGAGCCGTGCAGCGTCGACGACCTATGGGTCTCAACCAAGTGCGGGGAAAGCGATACCACCACCGGCCTTGGCTCGTGCCCCACCGTCGGCAACATGTACGACAAGCTGGTGCCGCGCGGCATTTATGGCGTCTTCGGCGAAACGTCCGAAATCACGGGTGCTGAGCATATCTGCGAAGCGCGCGCCGCCAGCAAGGCGGTTGGCAAGAAGTTCATGAAGACCTTCCAGGCCTATCAGGACGAGGTTATTGAACCGCACAAGACATCGGATCTCTCAGACAGCCAGCCGACTAAAGGCAACATCGAGGGCGGGCTTTCGACCATCGAGGAAAAGGCGCTCGGCAACCTTGAAAAGATCGGGCGTGAGTGCCGCTACATCGACGTGCTGGAGCCCGCGGAAACGCCGGCGAAAGGCGCTGGCCTCTACTACATGGATACCTCATCCGCGGCGGCTGAATGCGTGACGTTGATGGCTGCCGGCGGCTACGCCATCCACACCTTCCCGACCGGGCAAGGCAACGTGGTCGGCAACCCGATCGTGCCCGTCATCAAGATCACCGCGAACCCACGCACCGTGCGCACGATGCCTGAACACGTGGACGTCGATGTCTCTGGCATTCTTCGCCGCGAGATGACGCTCGATGATGCGGGCGATGCGCTGATCGACATGATCAGGCGAACCGCGAATGGGCGCAACACGGCTGCCGAAGCCCTGGGTCATCGCGAGTTCGTGATGACCAAGCTTTACCGTAGCGCGTGATCAGCGCGTTCGACCCACGGTAGCGCTTGGGGCCGCGGTCCTTGCTGATGCAACACTTGGGGCCGCAACACTTTGGGGGGCTGCCCTGATTGGCGGCACCCGATCCATTTTCTAGGGCTGCACCTTCCCCTCATGATCGCGACCCGGGGCGTGCTGCTCACTTTGTGATACCGCGTCATCGCTGCCCGCACTACAGTTGCGCGCATGAGGATCACCGACATCCGTGAGGCGGTCGCGCCGATCGCCTCCCCCATGCGCAACGCCTACATCGCGTTCGATACGATGAGCGCGAGCGTTATCGCGCTGCACACCGATGTGGTGCGCGAGGGCAAGCCGGTGGTCGGCTACGGCTTCTCATCGAACGGGCGTTACGCGCAAGGCGGCATCCTGCGCGAACGGTTTCTGCCGCGCTTGCACAACGCCGATCCAGCGACGCTTGTCGATGCCGACCACGACAATCTCGACCCCTTCGCGATCCAACGCACGGTGCTCGCCAACGAGAAACCGGGCGGCCACGGCGACCGTGCGCATGCGGCGGGCGCGCTCGACATGGCGGTCTGGGATGCGGTTGCGAAGATCGCCGGCAAACCGCTTTGGCGGGTGCTGTCGGAGCGCTATAATTCCAAGCACTTCGACACCAAGATTTTCGTCTATCCGGGCGGTGGCTACTATTATCCGGGCAAGGAACTTGAGGGCCTGCGCGGGGAAATGACGACGTACCTCGATCAAGGCTACAAGGCCGTCAAGATGAAGATCGGCGGCGCGTCGATGGAGACCGATTTAGAGCGCATCGATGCCGTGATCGATCTGCTGCGCGGCCGCGGCGGGGCTAGCACCGACCTCGCGGTCGACGCGAACGGACGGTTCAACATGCGCACCGCGCTGCGGTATGCTGAGAGCCTCAGCGCCCGCGATCTGTTGTGGTTTGAAGAGGCGTGCGACCCGCTTGACTATCAGGCGAACGCGGTTGTGGCCCACGCTTACCCTGGCGCGATGGCAACCGGTGAAAACCTTTTCTCCGCCGTTGATGCCCGCAACCTCCTGCGCTACGGCGGCCTGCGCCCCGACAGGGACTGGATTCAACTCGATCCGGCATTGAGCTACGGCCTCACGCACTACCTTGATCTGTTGCGCACCGTCATCAAACCGATGGGCTGGCTGCGCCGCCGCCTCATCCCACACGGCGGGCATCAGTTGGCGCTGCACATGGCGGCCGGGCTGCAATTGGGCGGATCGGAAAGTTATCCCGGCGTGTTCCAGCCCTACGGTGGTTTCGCGGACGGTGTGCCGATCATCGAGGGCTACACCACGCTGCCGGACTTGCCGGGCCTGGGCGTCGAAGGGAAGGCTGAGCTGATCGCGGACTTGCGTCGCCGCCTGGGTTGACCGCAATGCGTGACCATAGAGCTTCCAAAGGAACTCGGACATCTGAGCCTACAAGCTATCGCGTGAAGCGGGCAGGCGATGGAGGGCTGCATCGGGCGCTGGTGCGCCCAGCCGGGCAAGCAATTGCTCCCAGGCGGCGATGGCATGGCCAACGTCAAAGGCATCATCGAACATCGCCCGCGCATTCACCCCCATCTGGGCGGTCCGTTCGGAATCGCGCGCCAACGCGAGCAACGCTTCGGCAAGCCCCTCGCCATCGCCCGGCGCCACCGTCAAACCTGCATCACCGGCCTTGAGCAACCGCGCAACCTCGCCGTCGGGATCACCCACAAAGACGGCCGCGCGCCCAGCCGCCGCGATCCCGTAAATCTTGCTCGGCACGATCAGCCCTTCAAGCTCCGGGCGCAGCGACACCAAATGAACGTCGGGCACCGACAGACTTTCCGCCAGCGCCTCACGCGGCATATACGGTTCAAACCGCACCCAGGTCGGGCCTTGCACCTCGACGTGAGCGCGCAACGCTTCGTAAAGCGCGCCGCCACCGATAAAAAGCGCCTGTAACGTGCGCCCATCGGGCAGCGTAACCTTAGACGTCTGCCCAAACCGCTGATGCAGCGCATCAAAGGCCTGTACGAAGGTCGCCATCTCGTGCGCGCGGCCGAGGTTGCCCGAATAACCGATGACGAAAGCGCGCTCCAGACCCCAGTCCTTGCGAAGCCCATTGGCGCTTGCTGGCACCGGGCGAACCTCCTCGCCCACGGCCCAGTTCGCAATGACCGTGGTCTCAATCGTGGGCGCCCAGCTCTTCACGCGCTCTGCCATGCGGGCGCCAAGCACCACGTTGGTCGCGGCCAAGCGGCAGCTGCGCGTGCGCAAGGCTGCAAGGATGTTGAAGCCCGCACGTTTCCACCAGGCGGCCCGCTCGGGCGAAGCGAGCACCACCTCGGGAAAGATGTCCTGTAGCCAGTTGACCGCGACCGCGCGGCGCAGGCGGCAGAGGGGCCCGGCGATCACCGACAACATCGGCGGGTCGGTTTTGGCCACCACGACGTCCGCGCGCCGCACGTGTTTCAGCAGTGAGAACACGAGGCTTGCGTAAAAGGTCGCGTAGTCGATGAATCGCCCCGCGAGCCGACCGCGGCCAAAGCCAGTGCTCCAAATGCGATGGACGTGCACGCCCTTGATCGTTTCCGCGGCGCGAAGGCGCTGGCTGGCATCGTCATAACGCAGCCGCGAGGTGATGATGTGGATCTCATGTCCCCGGGCCGCGAGCGCGAAGGCGAGGTCGGACAGGATTTGCGATGTGGCGGCGTGATCGGGGTAAAAAAACCGATTGATGAAATAGATCGCCATCACGCGCTCAACGTCTGCCAAAACAGCTCATGGGCGGCCGACAGCCGTGGTCAGCTGCCCGATGGTGAAAAGCGACACGCTGACCGCCAGATGCTTGCCGCTACCGGCACCGCCTCACCACCGCGCGGCCGCGATGCCGCAGCCACGCCGCCCTAGAGTTCATCCGGTTCAGGTGGAATCACCTGAGGCGAAAG
>JBCBJZ010000083.1:0-16059 GCA_038522635.1 Pseudomonadota bacterium
CCGCCCAATGGCCTCGACATCGCGCGCGTCGCTTGTCCGCTCGGTGTGATCGGCATCATTTATGAAAGCCGCCCGAACGTGACCGCCGATGCAGGCGCTCTGTGCGTGCGGTCAGGCAATGCCGCGATCCTGCGCGGGGGCTCGGACAGCCTACATTCCGCGCGGGCGATCCACGCGGCCTTGGCGCACGGCTTGCGCACCGCAGGCCTGCCGGAAGCGAGCGTGCAACTGGTCACCACGCCCGACCGCGCGGCCGTCGGGCATATGCTGGCAGGTCTCAATGGCTCGCTCGACGTGATCGTGCCGCGCGGCGGTCGAAGCCTCGTTGAGCGCGTACAAAACGAAGCCCGGGTGCCGGTGTTCGCTCACTTGGAAGGCCTTTGCCACACCTACGTTGACCGAGGCGCGGACCTTGAAGAGGCCGTCGCCATCGTCGTGAACGCCAAGATGCGCCGCACCGGGATTTGTGGCGCCACGGAAACGGTGTTGGTCGATGAAGCGCTCGGCTCTGAGGGGCTGACACGGGTGGTCCGCGGTCTGCTTGACGCAGGCTGCGCGGTGCGCGGCGATGAAGCCGCCCAAGCTGCCGATCCCCGCGTGACGCAAGCGAACGACGCCGACTGGACCACGGAGTATCTCGACACGATCTGCGCCATCAAAACCGTTGAGGGCGTGGACCAGGCCATCGCCCACATCGCCCGTTACGGATCAAACCACACGGACGCCATCCTCACCGAGTGCTACGCCACGGCGGAACGCTTCTTGAAGCGGGTCGATAGCGCCATCGTGCTGCACAATTGCTCGACGCAGTTTGCCGATGGTGGTGAGTTCGGTATGGGCGCGGAAATCGGCATCGCGACCGGGCGCATGCACGCGCGCGGCCCCGTCGGTCTTGAGCAATTAACGAGCTTTAAATACGTGGTGCGCGGCAGCGGCCAGATCAGACCGGATTGATCCCGCCGGCGCCGCACGCCCCTGCATGACGGCACGGCGCGAGCTCCCGTCGGCTACGCTTTGCTTCGCGCCTGCAAAACCTTCAAAGCCCCGAAGTCCCCAAAGGCTCGCAACGCGCCACGCCACGCGATTAGTCTTCCCCGCCCCGCCGCAAAAGGCCCCCATGCTCTTCAAGTCAGCCCCCATTCGCTTTGGCAGCCTTCGCGTGCGCCCACCCCTGAGCGCACCCGGCATGGCAATCGGGCTGCTTGGCGGCTCGTTCAACCCACCCCATGAGGGCCACCGCCTGATCACCGAGATCGCGCTGCGCCGGTTGAGGTTGCATCAGCTGTGGTGGGTGGTGACGCCAGGCAATCCGCTCAAATCCCACGATGGACTTGCATCGCTCGAAATGCGCCTGGCGCTGTCGCGGGCGCTCGTCCCTGACAATCGCGTCACCATCACGGCGTTTGAGCGCGCGATGCCGCAGCCCATAACGGTGGCGACGCTGGCGGTCCTCAAGCGGCGGTTCCCGCACGTGCGATTCGTCTGGCTGATGGGCGCTGACAACCTGGCAACCATCCACCGCTGGCATCTGTGGCGTGATATTTTTGCCACTTTCCCCATCGCGGTGGTGAACCGGCCAGGCTTCCACCTCAAAGCACTTAGCGCACCGGCGGCCCATGCGTTCGCCCGCCACCGCTTGCCGGAACAAGAGGCGCCACTGCTCGCCTACAAAAGCGCGCCCGCCTGGGTGTTTCTAACCGGCCCCCTGAGCGAGCTATCATCCACGCAGCTTCGCGATCAGAACAACGTTCACACCGCCTGAAGCGCAGCTCACGCTGCCTTGTGCGCTCGCTAAGGCCTATGAAAACGCTTGCAGTTCGGTCTCGCCCTTGCATAGTTCGGTTGGTGTGCAGCCATGCCGCGCGTTCTATCGCCCCGCAGGCCCGTTGCGGTCCGCTTTCAGGAACACGTTAGGACAGCGTCACAAAAGCGGCTTAGGTCTGCGCGCTACCAGCGATCTTGAGATCGCAACCTGGTCAACAGAAGGAAACCGACCCAACGATGCGAACAACACAAGAGGCGGCTGCAAACAGCATGCTTCCGACCGATGTCATGGACGATAGGGCCGACACGGACGCGTTAGTTGGAACCATCAAGACCTGGCTGGATGATGCCAAAGCCGAAGGCATCATCGTCATCAATTTGGAAGGCAAGTCCTCGATCGGGGACTACATGGTGATCGCCTCGGGTCTAAACGACCGCCACGTGGGCGCCATTGCCGACCAGGTCCAGGTCAAGCTCAAGGAAGCCGGCCAGCAACGCGTACGCGTCGAGGGTAAAGAGACCTGCGACTGGGTGCTGATCGACACCGGCGACATCATCGTGCACGTGTTCCGCCCGGAAGTGCGCGAGTTCTATAACCTTGAAAAAATGTGGGTCGGCGACCGCCTGGGCGACACCAACACGTCGCACTGAACGCGGTGCGCCTGACGCTGGCCGCTGTCGGCCGTCTCAAGGATGGCGCGGAACGTTCGCTTTGCGAGCGCTACGTGGAGCGTCTCAAGGCGTCCGGCCGTCAGCTTGGCATCAAAAGCGTCACGGTGCGCGAGCTGAGCGAGGCCCGCCATGCCACCGCGCTCACCCGCAAGGACGATGAAGCGCGCCGCCTGATCGATGCGGTTGACGATGCGAGCGTTGTGATCGCGCTCGATGAAACGGGGCGTGGTCTGACGTCCGCTCAGCTTGCCGAGACGCTAGAGCGCTGGCGTGATGGGGGCGAAGCTCACGTGGCTTTCGTCCTGGGCGGACCAGACGGGCACGGACCAGCGCTGCTCGAACGTGCAAGCCTAACGCTGGCGCTTGGCCCCATGACATTCCCGCACGGGCTCGCGCGCATCGTCATCGCCGAACAGCTTTACCGGGCTTCGACGATCCTCGCCGGGCACCCCTACCACCGCGTGTAAACAGTGGGATGCGTACGCTCACGGCTTGGTTCGCGCCGCAACGGATGACGTAACCGCGTTGGGCCTCCCCCAGGCTGGCTCGATCATCGCGATTGATCGGGATCACCATAGGTGAACCCCAAAGTCCTCCCCCTGTGCCCTCCCGCGCGCGCTCCGCCCCTTGCCCTGACACAGCCCCACCGCTAAACCGGCCTCGCAGTGCGCCGTCACGCGTCAGCACTGCCCTCAAGCCTCGCCAGCGTTGCAATGCCTGCATCTGGACGCGAGCCCTCCGGCTCATGTCCACTTGTGCGGTGCGCAGCCCGAATGCGACAGATCACAAGGCCGCCTCGATGCCCGAACTGCTGCTTTTCGTCCGCTACGTTGTCACGCTCTACATGTACGTCGTGATCGCCAACGTGGTGTTGAGCTGGTTGTTCGCCTTCAACGTCATCAACTATCACAATGGCTTCGTGCGCGCGCTCGCCCAGGGCATCAACGCGCTGACCGAGCCCTTGTTGCGTCCCATCCGGCGCTTCATGCCGGACCTCGGCGGCATCGACTTGTCACCGATGATCCTGCTGCTGGGCTGCATCTTCGTCACCGACGTGATCATCCCGAACCTGCTCAAGGCCTATCTGGCCGCCGCGCGCTGATCTCGCGGCGCCGCACCGCGCGCCGACTTTCTTCGTCACCCCCTCACAAACACCGATCCGGAGACCCGCCATGGCAGCGCAAATCATCGATGGGAAAGCGGTCGCGGCCGACTTGCGGGCAACCCTTGCCGGCGCCGTCAAAGCGCTCAAGGACGACCACAACGTGACGCCGGGCCTTGCCGTGGTGCTGGTGGGCGAAGATCCCGCGAGCCGCGTTTATGTTGCCAACAAAGCCAAGCAGACGGTCGAAGTCGGCATGCAGTCGTTCGAGCACCGCTTAAGCGTCGAGACGCCCGAAGCCGACCTGCTCGCTCTCATTGCGAAGCTCAACGCCGACGACGCTGTGGACGGCATCTTGGTGCAACTTCCGCTTCCCGCCGCGATCGACAGCAAGAAGGTCCTGGAAGCGATCGACGCGGCCAAGGATGTCGACGGGTTCCACCCCATCAATGTCGGCAGGCTTTCAACCGGCGAAGAAGCGCTTGTGCCGTGCACGCCGGTCGGCAGCGTGATCCTAGCGAAGGCGGCGCAACCGGACCTGAGCGGTCTTGAGGCGGTGGTGATCGGCCGCTCGAACATCGTTGGCAAACCGGTTGCGCAACTTCTGCTGGCTGAAAACTGCACGGTGACGATCGCGCATTCGCGCACGGCTGACCTGGCCGCGGTGACGCGCCGGGCGGACCTCGTCATCGCCGCTGTGGGCCGCCCTGAGATGGTGACGGGCGACTGGATCAAGCCGGGCGCCATCGTCATCGATGTCGGCATCAACCGCGTCCCAGGCGCACAGGAAGGCAAGACCAAACTCGTGGGCGACGTCGATTTCGAGAGCGCCAAAGAGGTCGCCGGTGCCATTACGCCGGTGCCCGGTGGTGTCGGCCCGATGACGATCGCCTGCCTTTTGCGCAACACGGTGATGGCCGCCTGCGCCCGCCACGGCATTCCCAAGCCGGCGCTTTAAACCGCGTGGCAAACGACGCCTGAGGAGTGCCACGAAGAGCGTTCGTTCTGCTCAACCCGGCAAGACCGCGGCAGCGACAGATGTCCGCCGGCCGTAAAGAGGTATCGCTTTGGACCCCTTGCTGACCCTTGCAACCGTGTTCGCGATTTTCATCCCCGCACTGCTGTTGCCCGGCCCGGACTTCATCGCCGTTGTGCGCTCAGCCCTGACCCGCGGGCTTTGGGGCGGGCTCGGCACCGCGCTCGGTGTCAGCCTTGGCCTCGCATTCTACGCAACGTTAAGCCTGCTCGGCCTTTCCGCGCTGCTTGTCGAGTACCAGTGGCTGACGTGGGTGGTGCGCGTTCTTGGCGGCGGTTACCTGATCTACCTGGGCATACGACTGATCCTCACGCGGCCTGAAACCATCGATGTGGAGACGTTGGCGCCCGCGCCCACCGGGCAAACGGTGCTGTTCGGCTTTGCGGTGACGCTCACCAACCCGAAAGCGGTCGTGCTGTTCGCCAGCGTCTTCGCGACCGCCGTCACCGAGCAAACGCCGTCATGGTTGCTCATCGCGATGATCGCGCTGGTCTTCGCGTCCGGCCTGATCTGGTACGCGATCGTGACGGCCTTCATGGCGTCACCGCCTGTCATGCGCCAGGTGATGGCCGCGCGCCATACGGTGGAGCGGGTTGCTGGCGCTTGCTTCATCGCCATTGGCGGCAAGATCATCGCCGACGCGCGCGGCCCAGCGCCCTGACGCGGGCCGCAGATGCCAGAAAGCTCCTTTCTTTCGCCTGCACCGCAGTGACGACGCGGCCGTCACCGCTCGTGCGCATGGTGCGAAAAATGTACGGCAAAACACAGGCCAAGATGCCGGATCTGCTTCAGCTTGAAGCGAACCGCCTTTAGTAATCTTATCGCGCGGATCGTTCTTCAGAAGACGGTCGATTTCGCGTAGAAGCGGGGCCGAACGCTCGAACTGTCCTGCCCGCTCAGATCACCACGTTGTTTAGCCCAAAGGAGTTGCCCCATTATGCTGAAGTCTCTCATCGCCGCTGCGGTCATTGCCGTGTCGACCCTCACGATGACACCGACCACGGCCCACGCCCAGAGCTGCTACGACCTCTGGTTTGCGCGCAACGCCATCTTCAATGCCTACGGTTTTTGCTTCCGGACCAGGCTCGGCCGCCGCGTCTTCAACAACGCCGATTGCTTCACGCGCAACCCGCGCCTGTCACGTGCGGATGCCCGTCGGGTCACGCGCATCCGCCGCATCGAGCGCCGTCGCGGTTGCCGCGTGAACCGTTGAACTCACAGCATGCCGCGCCCTGCTTTGGCTTGGGCGCGGCTCGCTTTGCCGGTTACGAGCAGGCGACGGGAATGCCACGGGATGCGGTGCCAAGCCGCGCAGGCACCAGCCCTCCTGCGCTAACATGTACGCGAAATGTACGCGAACATGCCTGTGAGCCGGTGAGGCCTTGAGCTACTACCCGCACAGCTTCGAAGCGCCGATCGTCTACCACGACGTGGGGAGCGCGCGGTACGCCTACACCGTCGTCTTCGTGCCGCCGCAGGTCGCCGAAGACCTGCCACTCGACCAGCATCCGCGACTGCGCGTGAAGGGCGAAATCAACGATCACCCCTTCGCCAGCGCGCTGACACCGGTGCGCGGCGCTTGGTACATTCTGCTTTCCAAAGCCATGTTGAAAGCAATCGAAGCTGAGGTCGGCGACACGGTGGATGTGCGCTTCGCATGCGATGACCAGGACGCTGTCGACGTGCCCGAAGCGCTTGCCACAGCGCTCGCGCAGGACGCTGCCATCGCTAAGGCCTGGGACGCGTTGACGCCCGGCAAGCAGCGCGGCCTCGCTTACCTGGTGGCGAGCGCCAAGCGCGCTGAGACCCAAGCGAAACGCGTGGCCGATGTGTTCGCAGTACTGCGCGGCGAGCGCGACATCCGGCAAGCGCCTGGGGACGCGCGTCGGCGCAAGCGAACCACAGCCTCAAACGCGAGGCGCAAACCGTGATCCAACGGTTGGCCGCGTTCGCCTACCACGACCCCCTTGCGCTGGTGTTGGCGATCAAGCGGCGGTTGCCCAAGCATGTCGACCGGTGGGCTGCCGCGCTCAACATGCCGCAGGTGATCGGCGGCTTCATCTTCATTTGGCGGTGGGAAGGTGCGCTGATCCTGGCCGCTTGGACGGCGACGATGCTGACCGCCGGATGGATCCACCGTCACGCGCCCATGAGCCGGTTGATCGGGTTGTGCCAACTGTGGTGGCTGCCGGTGTTGCCGGTGGTCGCCTTAACCGCTTGGCAGGAAGGTCTGACGCTGTTTGCGCTGCTGGCTGGCTACATCGTCATCACGATGACGGTAAGCCTCGCGATCGATGCGTACGACCTTTATCGCTACAGCCAGGGCGATCGCACCTACGATGGCGCCAGCAGACCCTGACGGTACGCCAAGCATCGACACGCCTGCGCGCCCCTCCCATACTGCGGACGTCCCCTTGCAGCATGGACGCGCACCGCTATGCCCACGCTCTACCAGCATCCAGCCAGCACCAGCGACCCGCTGCTGCAGCCCTACACGCTGAAGCACCTCACGTTGCGCAACCGGCTGATTTCGACCGCGCACGAGCCCGCCTACGCGCACGATGGCATGCCCAAGGCGCGCTACCGGCTGTACCACGCGGAAAAAGCCAAAGGCGGCATCGCGCTGACCATGACGGCCGGATCGGCGATCGTCTCGCGCGATAGCCCGCCAGCCTTCGGCAACCTCTACGCCTACGATGACGCGATCGTGCCATGGCTGCGCGAGTTGAGCGATGCGGTTCACGAGCACGGCGCGGCGATCATGATGCAGATCACGCATCTGGGCCGCCGCACCAGTTGGAATCAGGCCGATTGGTTTCCCGTACTGGCGCCCTCGCCGATCCGCGAACCTGCCCACCGCGCCTTCCCGAAAGCCGCCGAAGCGTGGGATATCGAGCGGATCATCGCCGACTACGCCGATGCGGCCGAACGCATGCAGGCTGGCGGCCTCGACGGCATCGAGCTTGAAGCCTACGGCCATCTGACAGACCAGTTCTGGTCACCCGCCACCAACCACCGGGACGATGACTACGGCGGGAGCCTAGAAAACCGCATGCGGTTTTCGCTGCGCCTCATCGAAGCGATCCGCAAGCGCGTCGGGACAGCGTTCATCGTGGGCATCCGTATGGTTGCCGATGAAGACTGGGACAAGGGCTTGAGCCGGGCGGAAGGCGTCGAGATCGCGCGGCGACTGGTGGCCACCGGCGACATCGATTTCCTCAACCTGATCCGCGGGCACATTGAGAGCGACGCGGTGCTCGCCAACGTGATCCCGATCCAGGGTATGCCCGCCGCTCCGCACTTGGATTTCTGCGGCGAAGTGCGGGCTGCTGTGAAGTTCCCCGTGCTACACGCCGCCCGCATCAACGATGTCGCGACCGCCCGCCACGCGGTGGCTGAAGGCAAGCTCGACCTCGTTGGCATGACGCGCGCGCACATCGCAGACCCCCACATCGGCGCTAAGATCGCGGCTCAAAGCGAGCACGAGATCCGGCCCTGCGTTGGCGCCACCTATTGCCTTGACCGCATCTACGAGGGCCACGAAGCGCTGTGCATCCATAACCCGGCGACGGGCCGCGAAGCGACGATGCCGCATGTGATCGCGCCGACGAACACCGCGCGCAAACATGTGGTCATCGTGGGCGCTGGAGCAGCTGGCCTCGAAGCCGCCCGGGTCGCTGCGGCGCGGGGCCATCACGTCCAGGTGTTCGAAGCGACCGATCAACCCGGTGGTCAGGTGAGCCTGTTCGCCCGCGTGCCACGGCGCCGCGAAATGCAAGGCATCATCGATTGGCGCATGGCCCAGTGCCAGCGTGACGGCGTCACCTTCGCCTTCAACTCGCTCGCCGACGCCACCATGATCGAAGCGCTGGTAGAAGCCGGCCAAGCCGATGTCATCATCATCGCGACGGGCGGGCTCCCGAACACCGATGTGCTGCAAGCGGGTGGTGATCTCGTCATCTCCGGGTGGGACCTGTTGTCGGGTCACGTGAAGCCCGCTGATACGATCCTCGTCTTCGATGACAACGGCGCTCATGCGGGTCTGGCGGCCGCGGAGTTCGCGCTTCAGGCCGGCGCAACGGTCGAGATCGTCACGCCTGAGCGCTACTTTGCGCCCGACATCGGCGGGCTTAACCACGCCGCCTACGCCAAGCTGTTCCACGAAACGGCGACGCCGATCCAGATCAACAAACGCCTCCTGCGGGTGGAGCGCTCCGGCAACCGTCTGAACGCGGTGATAGGGTCTGACCACGGCGAACGCACACACACGCAAACCTTCGATCAGATCGTGGTCGAACACGGGACCCTGCCGCTCGATGATCTTTACGTTGCGCTCAAACCCGGGTCGCGCAACGGCGGTGCCGTCGATCACGAAGCGTTGGTGGTCGGCGCAGCGCAGGCCATCACGGCGAATGCCGACGGGCGTTACGCGCTTTACCGCATTGGCGATGCGGTCGCTTCACGCAACGTGCACGCCGCCATCTACGATGCGCTGCGGTTGGTGAAGGACATTTGAGGGCGATCGGGCGTTGCCCGGGCTTCGTCCAGAGCGACGGGCACAGGGTGCGCGTAACCGGTCAAACACGCGCGCCGTCAAGCTGCCAGCGCGCGCAAGCTGAACGCCGCAGCCAACGCTTCGATCGTGCGCAACCGCAGCGCGTAAGACGGCGCCAGCGACAACGTGATCACCTCATCGGCGCGGCTCGCTTGCGCCAGTTCGGCGATGCGATCGGCGACCTCGTTGGCTTCACCGACGATAGCGCGCGGGCGTTCGCGGTCGGCCATCAGCATCTGCTGCGTGGTGAACTCGTGGAGGTCAGCTTCTTCAAGGGTCGGCACCGGTCGATCTTCGCCAAGCCCGATCAAGGCCCAGCGCAACAGCAGTGCGCGCTCGATGCGTTGCGCTTCAGTGCGGTCCGCCGCGACCACAGCCAGCACCGCGATGGCCAAATGGGGCGCCGCTTCGTGGCCCTCGCGGAACTGCGCGCGGTAATGCATGCCCACCTGCGCAGCTTCACGCGCGTTGATGAAGTGGGCCAGCGCGAACCGAAGCCCCAGCATGGCCGCGATCTCGGCGCCGTCGATGGTCGAGCCCAGCATCCAAAGCTGCGGGGCGCCCACGCGTTCCGGGTTCGCCCGATGCCCGTAGTAGGGATGCCCGTGGGGGATGTCGTCGCGCAGCATCGCGGAAATCTCCGCGATCTTGCGCATGTGCTCTTTGCCGCTGTCGTAGTGACCATCGGCGACAGCCAATGCGGTGCGCGGGTGGCCGCCTGGCGCACGGCCGAGCCCGAGATCGATGCGCCCCGGGTAGAGCGCTTCGAGCATGCGGAATTGTTCGATGAGCCGAAACGGCGCCACGTAGGGCAGCAGCATCCCGCCGGTCCCCAAGCGGATGCGGCGGGTCTCAGCGCCAAGCCGCGCGAGCAGCACCTCAGGCGAGGCGATCGCAAGGCCGGCCAGGCCGTGGTGCTCGGCCAGCCAGTAGCGGTGGAAGCCAAGCCCATCGGCAGCGCGCGCGAGATCGATGGTCGCGGCGATCGCATCGGCCGGGGTCGCATTGCCGATCACCGGCGCTTGATCAAGGACGGAGAGCTGCATCACCGCACTACGCCCGTGTTCGCACGGAGCGTCAACCGCAACCCCGCCGGCTGGCCCGTTAGCGGCGGAGGAGCGGCGAAGCTGCGTCAGTTCTTGTCACTGAGGAGGCGGCGCACGATCACATGCGCTTGGATCTCAGCAGCGCCCTCGAAGATGTTGAGGATCCGCGCATCGCACAGCACACGGCTGATCGGATATTCAAGCGCAAAGCCGTTACCTCCATGGATCTGAAGCGCGTTGTCCGATGCCGCCCAGGCGACACGGGCCGCGAGCAATTTGGCCATGCCCGCTTCGACATCGCAGCGCCGGTCCTGATCTTTCTCGCGCGCCGCAAAGTAGGTCAGCTGCCGCACGATCATCGTTTCGACCGCCATCCAAACGAGTTTGTTGCTCACGCGCGGGAAGGCGAAGATCGGCTTGCCGAACTGCTTGCGTTCCAACGCGTAGGAGAGACCAACGTCGAGGGCAGCCTGGGCGACCCCGACCGCGCGGGCAGCTGTTTGAATGCGCGCTGATTCAAACGTCGCCATCAATTGTTTGAAGCCCTGTCCCTCTTCGCCGCCAAGCAAATGCGAGGCGGGCACTTCGAAGCCATCAAAGGAAATCTCGTATTCCTTCATGCCGCGGTAGCCGAGCACTTCGATCTCACCACCGCTCATGCCGTCGGCCGGGAACGGCGTCTCGTCGCTGCCGCGTGGCTTTTCGGCGAGAAACATCGACAATCCCTTATAACCGGGCTCATCGGGATTGGTTCGCGCCAGCAACGTCATCAAATCAGCGCGCACCGGATGCGTGATCCACGTCTTCTGTCCGGTGATCGTGTAGGTGTCGCCCGCTTTTTCCGCGCGTGTGCGCAACGAAGCCAGATCCGACCCGGTGTTCGGCTCGGTGAAGACCGCCGTTGGCAGGATTTCGCCGGACGCGATTCTGGGCAGGAACGTCTCCTTCTGCGCGTCGGTACCGCCGAGCAAGATCAACTCCGCAGCGATTTCCGATCGCGTCCCGAGCGAGCCCACGCCGATGTAGCCGCGCGACAGCTCCTCTGAGACCACGCACATCGCTTCCTTGCCAAGCCCCATGCCACCGTAGGCTTCCGGGATCGAGAGGCCGAAGACGCCAAGTTCGCTCATCTTCGTGATCGTCTCGAGCGGGATATATTCGTTCTGCAAATGCCATTCGTGCGCGTGCGGCACCACTTCGGCTTCGGAGAACCGGCGCATCTCATCGCGCATCGCCGTGTGGACATCGTCGAGCCCGGCTTGCCCGAACGACACCGCGCCCGCGCTCTCCCCGAGCAGCGTCGCCAGGCGAGCGCGTACCTGCGCCGTGTAGCCATGCGTCATCAGTGTTTCGACCGCAGGCGCGTTGCGCAGCGCATCAACGTCATCGCTGGTCAGGCCGATGTCGCCGGGACGCACGATTTCGCCCTGGCTCATCGCGAGGCCGCTCACCATCTGGGTGAGATATTCGCCAAACCCGGCGCCGAGGATCAGCTCTTCGATTTCGCTAAGTTGGCCTTCCGCCGCCGCCCGATCAGCCCAGCCGTGCAATTGCCGCAGCGCTTCGGCGTAGGTCGCATACCAGGCAAAGCCGTGGGCCTCGTGTTGCGCGGCGTCGAGCCCACCCGCGGCTTCGATCACCTCACGGACCTGCGTTTTCGCGCGTGCCATGAAGGCATCGACAGCGCGCATGGCGTCGGCGGCCTGCGCCAGCACCATCGAGCCCTTGGGGTCGGCGTTGCCATCGGCACTGTAAGAGAGAGCTTCGGCCATGGATCGTATCCTTCACAATCGTTGCACGCTTGCGGTGAGCGGCGCCCCGGTGGGACTGTGATGCGCCAAGCATCACGGCGTTCCGCCGAGACGGCCCACACCGCTTTAATTTCGCGGTGCAGCATAGCGACAGTTCGCGCGCTGTGAAGTCGGCCAATGGCCGCGCATAGCCGACCTCACCGCACGGACCCATCATAGATCAAAATTCGAACATTAAAAGAACATTTATTGACTCTGGGTTAGTCGGGGCCTAAGTTGAGCGTTAGATGGAAGCACTGCCACTGGTGCGCCTCTTAAGCAGCCACCGGTGATCAACGCCCGAAGAGCCAGCATGTCCTCAGATCTTCAGTCCCCTTCGCATGAGTCCCTTTCACCGCTTTCGCACGCCATCTGGGATGCGAAATATCGGCTCAAGCACGCCGACGGTGCGCCCATCGACATGACGCTGGCGGACACCTGGCGACGGGTTGCTGACGCCGCAGCGTCGGTGGAGGCGCCGGAAGCGCGCAGCGCGTGGTCGCAAACGTTCTACGACGCCATGAACGGCTTCGGCTTTTTGCCGGGCGGACGCATCCTGGCGGGCGCCGGCACCGGCCGTGAGGTGACGTTGTTCAACTGCTTTGTCATGGGGCGCATTGATGATGACCTCGGCGCGATTTTCGATGAGGTCAAGGCAGCGGCCACCACGATGCAGCAGGGTGGCGGGATCGGTCATGATTTCTCCACCCTGAGGCCGCGGGGCGCGCTCGTGGCGAGCATCGGCGCGGATGCGTCCGGCCCGGTGAGTTTCATGGATGTGTGGGACGCCATGTGCCGCACGATCATGTCGGCGGGCGCGCGACGCGGGGCGATGATGGGGACGATGCGCTGCGATCACCCGGACATCGAGGCGTTCGTCGACGCCAAGCGCGATCCTCAAAAGCTGCGAAATTTCAACCTTTCGGTGCTGGTGAGCGATGCATTCATGGCGGCGGTCCGCAAGGATGACGCATGGCCGTTGGTGTTTGCTGGCAAGACCTACCGGACGGTGCGGGCCCGCGATCTTTGGCAACGCATCATGCGGGCGACGTATGACTACGCCGAGCCGGGCGTCATTTTCATCGATCGGATCAACGCGCAAAACAACCTCAGCTATTGCGAGACGATCAACGCCACCAATCCATGTGGTGAACAGCCTTTGCCGCCCTATGGCGCGTGTCTGCTCGGTTCGATCAATCTGAGTGCGTTGGTGCGTGATCCGTTCACTGACCGCGCGCGCCTCGATGAGGGTCGGCTCAGCGCCTTGGTGCGTACGGCCGTGCGGTTTCTTGACAACATCATCGATGTGTCGGGCTATCCGCTGGTGCAACAGCGTGCCGAGGCCCTGGCGAAGCGGCGGCTCGGGCTTGGGGTCACGGGGCTCGCCGATGCGCTGATCATGGTGGGCGCACGCTACGACCACGAAGAAGGCAGGGCGACGGCGGCGCGCTGGTTGGGCGTCCTGCAGCATGAGGCCTACCGCGCTAGCGTCGCGCTGGCTGCTGAAAAGGGGGTGTTCCCGCTCTATGACCGCGATGCGGTTCTGCAGGCCCCTGGCGTCCAACGCTTGCCACCCAGTGTGCGCGAAGCGATCGCTCGCGATGGTATGCGTAACGGTCTTGTCACGTCGATTGCGCCAACGGGAACGATCTCGCTGCTGGCGGGCAACGTCTCAAGCGGGATCGAGCCGGTGTTCGCCTGGCGATACGACCGCCGCTTGTTGCAACCCGAAGGCAGCCATCGAGAGGTTCGGGTGGAAGATGCGGCGTTGGCACGGTTGCGCGCTGCTTGTGGCGATGACGCGGCAGAGGGGCGTTTGCCCGATGCTTTCATCAGCGCGCAAGACCTTGCACCGCACGATCATATCGCCATGCAGGCAGCCCTTCAGCCGCATGTCGATAGCGCCATCTCGAAGACGATCAACTGCCCGGCGGATCTTCCCTTCGACGCTTTCGAAGAGGTTTACCTGGCCGCCTACGATCAGGGGCTTAAGGGTTGTACGACGTTCAGACCTAACGCCGTCACCGGCAGTGTGCTTGCAACGGTTGCCGATGATGCTGACGGTGATAGCCGGACAACGGCGAGCGAAGCGACAACAGGTGCTGCGACGGAGGCGGCGACCGTACCGGCTGCACGCGAGGCCGGCGTCACGCCGGGGGCGCTTCAGGTGATCGCTGATACCGGGCCCGTGGAGACGGGGACGGGACCGTGGTCGGCGGAGAAAGGCGAGACAGCGGAGGCCGCGTTTGGCGCCGCTACCAGCCCGGCCGCCGGTGAGTGGCCGCCTTCCGTCGCGACGCCGCCTGCCGACGCGAGCGCCGCCAGGCCTGCCGCAGGATCGGCATCGGCCAGGCCGGGAAGCGGCATGGGCGAAGCTGCCGTCATCTACATGGCCGAGCCGCTGGCCCGCGCCAACGTTCTGATCGGGCGCACCTATAAGCTGCGCTGGCCCGGCAACGATCATGCGCTTTACATCACCATCAACGACATCGAGGAGGGCGACCGCGCACGCCCGTTCGAGATTTTCATCAACACCAAGAACCTCGAGCACCATGCCTGGACGGTTGCGCTCACACGGATGATCAGTGCGGTCTTCCGGCGCGGCGGCGATGTGTCGTTCGTCGTGGAAGAACTGCGCGCGATCTACGATCCGCAAGGCGGCCATTTTGTCGGTGGGCGTTACGTGCCGAGCCTGATTGCGGCCATCGGTGACGTGATCGCCCAGCACATGCGCGCGATCGGCTTCCTGCGCGATGCCCCTGGCGAAGGTGTCGGCTCGGGAACCGGCGCGAGCGCCAACGCCGCAGACACCGCCGAAGCAAAGGCTGGCGCTAGGGCCCGCGACGGTCGAGCCGAAACGGCATCGAAGGCCTCGTCGGCGTCAGGCCGCCATCTGGCTGGGCCGCGCGTGCGCGAGGCGCCTGGTCGGCAGGGTAGCAGCAGCCGGCCGCGCGCTTCGATGACGCTTGCGCGCGCGGCCGGGTCTTCACGCGAACCGACGGCAGATCGCCACGCACCGGACCTTAGCGAGCCGGCGCTGCGAACGACCGCCGCAGGAGCCGGTGTCCCTGCTCCGGCGTCCGATGGCGCGGTTCGCACCGAAGCTTTCCCCGATGGGGTGGGGCCTCAGGTGCCAGCTTCCGGCACGCGCAAGTTTTGCCCGCGCTGCCAGCACCCCGGCTTGATCGCGCAGGAGGGTTGCCTGATGTGCCCGCAATGTGGCTACGCCCGCTGTGGGTAAGGGTACGCGCCCGACGGGCGCACGATCACGACGCAAAAATTCACCGTGAGGGCCTCAATTTCGCTGAAAACTCACCCTATGTTTCAATGGAACCACAAAGATCACGCGGCGTTGTAGCTTCATTGAAGATTGTATGGGGTAGTTGGTGATGGGCGCACAGATCATCGCTTTCGAAGGTCGGCAAAAGCATCATGCAGCGCACGTCAGGGGCGCAGCCGGACCGGTTGCAGCAACGGAACCGTCGCTCACGCCGAGCGTAGCCGGCACGGCCAGCGCAGCGGCTCTGGCCACAGCGACGACGCCGGAGCGCTTTGAGTTTTGGCGCGGCGCATCCGGACGTGACTACGTTCACTCCGTCTACGATCTGTTCACCTGCCCCGACGTTCTGACCGCCAACTACGTGCTGGTGCGCCGCAACGCTGACGGCAGCCGCAGCGCCCTGCGGATCGGGCGAACAGAGCACACCAGTGGCTCTGTCAATCTGGCTACGATCCGCCATCGTGCAGCCCACCTCGGCGCGAACGAAGTCCACGTTCACTACCTTGCCTCACGCGATGCGGACCGCGACCTGATCGCCTTCGACCTGCGTGCTGCGCACTACGCAACGCTCGGCGCTGAACATCCCAGCCTCTCGCGCTCAGCCTAGGGTCGGTCCGCTCCAGCTTGAAGCGGACCCGACATCTAATCTTTTGTTTTGCCGTTCATCTTTCGCCTCAGGTGGTTCCACCTGAAGCGGATGAACTCTAGGTCATCGACTCATAAAGCGCATCCAAATGCGTGCGGCGGCAAGTTTGACGAGGGCGAGATAGTTGCCGTCGTGCTTGTCGTAGCGCGTCGCAACGGCGCGGAAGTG
>JBCBJZ010000084.1:0-15987 GCA_038522635.1 Pseudomonadota bacterium
GGCAGCATCCCCGGCATCGGCGCAGCACCGTCGGCCTTCCTCAGCTACAGCGAGGCGCGTCGCAATTCGCCGCGCAAAGAGAACTTCGGCAAGGGCGAAGTGGAGGGCGTGGCGGCGTCGGAAGCGGGCAACAACGGGGTCTGCGGGGCAACGCTCATCCCGCTGCTCGCGCTTGGCGTTCCAGGCGACATCATCACCGCCATCATCATCGGCGCGTTCATGATCCACGGCCTGCAACCGGGGCCGATGATGTTCATCGCCAACGCCAACATCATCTACGCGTTGTTCCTTGGCCTGATCGTATCGTCGGTATTGCTGCTGTTCGTGGGGTCCGTCGCGATCCGCTTCTTCCGCTACATCGCCGAAATCCCGCGCGCGGTCCTCATGCCGACCGTGTTCACACTGTGCGTGTTCGGCGTCTACGCGGTGAACAACAACGTCTTCGATATCGGCGTGATGCTGGCGATGGGGTGGGTCGGCTACTTCATGATGCGCAACGACATCCCGCCCGCGCCCTTCTTGATCGCCTTCATCCTGGGGCCATTGCTGGAGGATAACTTCCGCCAGGCCATGCTGATGTCGGGCGGGGATGGCGCGATCCTGTTCCGCAGCCCGATAACCTGGGTGTTCTGGGCGTTGACGGCCATCACGGTGGCAGCGCTGATCCGTGCCGGCCTCAAGGGGCGCTCGCCGGCGCTGGCCGAGGGCTGATTGTGCAAGAACCAGGGAGCAACGGGCGCTATGTGGCCGGCCCGTCAGGCTTCATCATCATCCCAGAAGCGCAGATTGCCGCGTCGGTTGACCAACCCGTGGCGTGGATGATAGCCGCGGTCGACATCCTCAAATGTGTCGCATTGCAACGTGCAGCCGTGCTGCGCTGCCGATCTGAGTGCGGCGCCCAATGTGCGCGCGATCGCTTCGTCATCGGTGTTGGCGACAGCGGGGTCCACGTGGCTGAGCCGTAGGTTGACCACGCCTGTGAGGCCACGCGGCTGCGTGAAGGCCGCGAGCGCGCTGATGACATCGGCGGGATCATCGCCCCAAGGGCATTGCACCACCACACCGGCGCGCGCTGGCGACGTGGCACCGTCGTTTGCCAGCGCTGGCACAGGTGTTGTCAGGGGTCTTGGCGCGGGCGCCGGCGTTGGCGCGGGCGCCGATGCGGCCTTGAGCCAGGGCAAGCCGGCGGCGAGCTCGCGGGCAAGGAAGCCGCAACTCACGGTATGGGCGAACGGGTGGGCGGCGTATTTCGGGTCCGCCTCCACCATGGCGTCGAACGAGGTGAGTGCGCTGATCCAGCACGGCCGCTGAAGCAGGTCTGAAACGCCCCGCAGGGCAGCCCAGGTCGGCTCGGCTTCGCTGCGCGCGACCACCACCTCTAGCGCGTGCAGTTGCTCTCCCAGCGCGTTCAACGTTTGCAGACCGCGCTTGTCGGGCAGGCCCAAGCTGAACACCACGAAGCGCAAGCCAAGCCGTGCGACCTGCGCCATGCGGGCGCTGATCTGCGGTGACATCGCATCGCTCAACGGCACGCGCACCACGTCGATGCCCATCTGCTGCAGCCGCAACAACCCATAATCGTTGCGTACGCGCTTGCGGGCGAACTCCTCCATCGGCCCATTGTAAGGCAGACTGCGCGGTTCCGCCCATGCGTGCCGCAAATGTGGGATCAGGCCGTCGAAGCGACGGGGCGTCGGCGCGTCCAATGTAGCCTGCGCCTGCCCTTGCCCCTGTCGCTCGGCCTGCCGCTCGGTCTGGCCTTGGGCCTTGATCTCGGCTCGCGCGTCGTCGTCATCGCTCCTTTCACGGCCGCGCGTCGGCAGGACGCGCAACGTATGACCGTGCTCATAAATCTGCAGCACGCTGACCGCGTATTTGCCCTCATCATCGCGGCCATGTTCGGCGGCGGGAAGCGTGGGAAACAGCTCCGCGTAATCCTGACGGATGAAACTCGTCGGCGGCAGGCAGTAGTAGGCGACGCCGCGATCCTCGTTGAAGAAGTAATGGTGCACGTGGCCGCTGAAGACGGCCTCCACCTTGTGCGCGGCCATCAGGTCGAGGAACCAACGGCGGCCCGGTTCTGCGTAGTTGTCGTAGTGGTCCTGCTCGTCGGGCGCGGCAATGAACGGGGGATAGTGCGAGAGCACGAAAATGCGCGCACCTTCGAGCGCGGCAAGTTGTGCCTCAAGCCAGGCGCGTTGCTCCGCTTCCGCCGGCAGCCCGCTGTTCACGATCGACGCGTTCACCAGCAAGACGTGGATTTCCAGAGGTGCTGCCGCCGCTTCGCCGTGGTCCGGCGTAAGCGCAACTTGATGGACCACGTGCCGCCAGCTCGCGCCGAACGTCTGCGTATAGGTCGCAACGCTTGCCGGCGTTGCCGCCTTGGCCGGCATGCCAGGCGATGGCTTGTCGCCGATGTCGTGGTTGCCGGGGATGCGGTGCAGCGCGGGTTTCAGCGGCGCAAGGATGCGTTCGGCCTCCGCCGCCGCCTGGGCGTATTCAGGCATATGCGGCAGCACGTGCACGATGTCGCCGAGGTGAAAGCTCACCTCAGGGGCCTGGGCGGCCAGCAGGTTGACCGCGTAACGCGCCCGCGCGTTGGCCTTGAGGTTAACGGGAAAGGGCGATGAGCGGTCGCCGCCCGGCGCGCGCACGTGCGTATCCGTGATCAGGCCGATCCGCGCGAGCAGCCTGCCTTGTGAGCGCGCGTTGTGCGAAGCGGTCAGCGGCGACGGGGACGTGAGGCGAGGCGATGCGGGTTGAGCCGGTGAGGGCTTCGACGCTGTGGACTTCGACGCTGTGGACTTCGACGCTGTGGACTTCGACGCTGTAGGCTTCGATGCTGTAGACATGGGTGGCGCTGGCTCCGCTGCCTTCGGTTCGCTAACCAGCATGCCCCGTCGCAGGCGTCGAGGCTACGCGCATGAGGCACGCGCGCGAGACCTTTCGAGCGCCAGCATTGTTCGGTGGCAAACTGATCGTCGGGTCTCGCGAACACTGCGCAGCTTCAGACCGCTTCGAACAGAGCCGCCATCCCGAGGCCGCCAAGTGCGCCCTGTGCGGCGATGCCATAGCGGGCATCGCGTTGACCGCGCGCCAGGCCTGAAAAAAGCCGCGTGATCAGCACCGCGCCGGCTGCCCCTTGCGGATGCCCGCGCACCACCGCCCCGCCATCAGGGTTAAGCCGCGTCTCGTCAAACGCGAACGCCTGCCCGAACGCGATCGCCTGGGCGCTGGATGTTTCAGCCAGCTCCACCTGCGCGACATCGGCGCAATCGAAGCCGTTCCATGCCCGCGACAACCGCTCCATGGCCGCCATCGGTGCCGCCGCTTCCTGGCCGGGCGGCACACCAAGTGCAGCATGCGCGATGACTTGAAGTGCGGGTGGCCGGCCCAGCCCCTCAAAGATGTCGCGTGAGACGATCGCGGTCAGCGCCGCGCCGTCGTGGGCGTGGGCCGTATTGCCGATGGTCAACGTGCCTTCGGGCGGCAACAGCGGGTCAAACTCTTCAAGTGCCTCGCGCGACAGTTCGCCAACGGCCTGGTCGCGGCGCTCATCGTCGCTTGTCTTGAGAGGCACGATCTCATCATCGAAGCGGCCCGTGGTGCGGGCGTAAGTGATCCGCTGGTGCGCTTCGAGCGTTGCCTGATCCTGGGCAGCGCGTGTGATGGCAAGGTCGCGCGCCATCGCTTCGGCGGCGGCGAACAGCTGCGGCCACTCGCCCTCTTCGGCGCTCTCGATCGTGGGACGTGCCGCAATGAATTGAGGCATGTGGTAGAGCGACGGCGGTTTAGCGATGCGCCAGGGGGCAGTGGAGGGCGAATCCGCACCGCCGGCAATGATGACGTTGCGCTCGCCGGATGCGACCTTGCGGACCGCGCTCATGATCGCTTCGAAACCGGAGGCGCATTGCTGGTCGATGCTGTAGGCGGGTACGTCTTCGGGCAGCCCTGCGGCGAGCGCGATCATGCGGGCTGGGTTACCATGGTTGCCGGTGCTGCCGACGATCACTTCGTCAACCTGCGTCGGCGTTAGGCCCGCGTCCTTGAGCACGGCCGCCAGAACCGGCGTCGTCAACGCTTCCAACCGGCGGGCGCGGTGCAACCCGCCCACCCGGCCCATGGCGGTCCGCCGTGCCGCCACGATATACGCCTCTACGCGCTCCACCTGAATGCTCCTCGCCCGCTGCCGCCTCCAAAGTTGTGAGGGGTGCAGCCATAAAAAGGTGGCCAAATCCCGGTGAGGTTGCGCTGAACGCGCTTCGTCAGGCCACGTGCGATGCTCTTGTTTCGGCTTGTTGCACAACAGTCACGGTTCCGGCGATGGGCCGCCGCGACCCGCGACCAGCGATGCGGCGGCAATCTCGTGCTGGTCAAAGGACGTCTTGCCGCCGTAACAAGGCACAGTGATGCTAGCGCGGTGTCGGCGTGGTGTTGGCGTGGCCGCCCGGTACGGCTTGCCGGCCGGGGCATTGTCACGGCGCCCGCGATGCTACGACCAGCGATCTTTCGGCCAGTGACGTTCCATGAGCGCCCTTTTGGCCAGCGACACTCGGAGTGAGCCCATGAGCGAACTACGTCTTCCCCGCCGCAAAGCCGTCAGCGTCGATGTTGGCGGTGTGCTCATCGGCGGCGATCATCCGATCGTCGTGCAGTCGATGACCAACACGGATACCGCCGATGTTGACGGCACGGTTCGCCAGGTGGCCGCGCTGGCGCAGGCAGGCTCTGAACTCGTGCGGATCACTGTTGACCGGGAAGAAGCGGCCGCGGCGGTGCCCCATATCCGCGAGCGGCTCGACCGGATCGGCATCGATGTCCCCCTCGTCGGCGACTTCCACTATATCGGGCACACGCTGCTGGCGAACCATCCCGCCTGCGCCGAAGCGCTCGCGAAATACCGGATCAACCCGGGCAACGTCGGCTTCAAAGCGAAGAAGGACGTGCAGTTTTCATCGATCATCGAACGGGCGCTTGAGAACGGCAAGCCGGTGCGCATCGGCGTCAACTGGGGCAGTCTTGACCAGGACTTGCTGACCCACTTGATGGACGAGAACGCCAAGGCCGAGGCCCCACGCGATGCCCGCACGATCATGCACGAGGCGATCGTGCAGTCGGCCTTACTGTCGGCTGAGCGCGCACAGACGTTGGGGCTTGGTGCCGACCGCATCGTGATCTCGGCCAAGGTGAGCGCAGTCCAGGACCTGATCAGCGTCTACACCATGCTGGCCGCGCGCTGTGACTACGCGCTGCATCTGGGGTTGACCGAAGCTGGCATGGGCACAAAGGGCGTGGTGGCCTCGGCCGCGGCGATGGGCGTGGTGCTGCAGCAGGGGATCGGTGACACGATCCGGGTGTCGCTCACCCCGGAGCCTGGCGGCGACCGCACCCGCGAGGTGATCGTCGCGCAGGAGTTGCTACAGACGATGGGCTTGCGTTCGTTCGTACCGATCGTGGCCGCCTGTCCGGGCTGCGGACGCACCACATCGACGGTGTTCCAGGAACTGGCGGAAGACATCCAAAGCCACGTACGTGCACGGATGCCGGCCTGGTCGCAAACCTATCCGGGCGTCGAATCGATGGAGCTCGCCGTCATGGGCTGCATCGTCAACGGCCCCGGTGAATCAAAGCACGCCGACATCGGGATCTCGCTGCCGGGCACGGGCGAACAGCCGGCCGCCCCCGTCTTCATCGACGGCAAGAAGGCGATGACGTTGCGCGGTGCCAACATCGCAGCCGAATTCAAGCAGATCGTGGAAGACTACGTTGCAAAGCGCTACGGCGACGGGAAAGCGGGCGTTTAATCAACGCATATGAATAAAGGAGACCGCCGGTGGGCACCTACATCGCGATGAACCGCTTCAAGGTGGATAAGGCCAGCGCGGACGCCTTCGAGACGCTTTGGAAGACGCGCGAAAGCTACCTTGATGAGGTCGACGGTTTCGTCGCTTTCCATCTGTTGCGCGGTCCCGATCGCGATGACCACATCCTTTATTCATCGCACACCGTTTGGCGCGACCACGAAGCATTCATCGCGTGGACCAAGTCGGAAGCGTTCCGCAAAGCTCACGCAACCGCTGGCGACGGCTCCATCCGTTCCCTCTACAACGGTGCACCTGAATTCGAAGGTTTCACCGTCATTCAAGAACTGACGCCCTCGCCGTGAGCCCCTATGCTACGTAGACGAACAAGAGGCTGGAGAAGGCGGAACGCACTGTGGACGTGAGACGAGAGAAGGCGCGCGGGCGGTTTGGTGTTGGACGCGTGCTAGCGGCATGCGGGTTGCCGCAGCGAGGGCATCGGGCATCGAAACGTCAGGCGCGTGCTGCCGGTGCCGCGATGGCGTTAACCTTGGCCATCGCGCTCAATCCGGCCCTGGCGCCTATTCCGGCGCAGGCACAGCAAACGGCGGCGCCTGCGCCAGCGCCCACGGCACAAACCACCAAACCCGCAGTTAAAGCCACGCCGCAACTGCGTATGGAACTGAACAGCCTGAAGACCGTCGGTCAAAATTGCCGCGTCGGTTTCGTCATCCGCAATGACATGGGCGCCCCCATAAGCCACCTGATGTTCGAACTGGTGCTGTTTGACCGCCGTGAGCGCATCATCCAATTGCTTGTGATCGATGCCGGCCGCCTTCCGCGTGCCAAGACGCGCGTGCGCCAGTTCGATCTGCGAGGCCTGCCCTGCGACGACATCGGCCGTGCGCTGCTGAACGACATCACCAAGTGTGGTAAGCCGCCGCTGAACGCGCTGAAGTGTCTGGATGCGACCGCGGTATCGTCCCGCACCGGCGTGCCGTTCGAGCTTTAGAGCGGGGCTGTGCAAGGGCCGATTGGTCTTGGGCGTTTCAGTCAGGGGCGCTTCAGTCGCGGGCGCTTAACACGAGAGAGTTCGCGTGCAGGACCTGTTCGGCATGCTTGATGGCGCAACGCTGAATGCGGGGCTGGGGCTGCTGACGAAGGGCGGTCCGGTCGTCATCATCTTGTTGGTGTTGTCGGTGGTGGCGCTGACCGTGGCGCTTTTCAAAGCCTGGCAATTCGTCTGGCTCAACGTTGGCGCGCGGCGCACCATCGAAGCTGGCGTCCGCGAGTGGCTCGAAGGGCATGGCGCTCGCGCCATGGCGTATCTCGCCGCCCGCCGATCGCCGGCCGCCAAGGTCGTCGCGCACGCCATGTATGGGCGCATCGCAAACCTTCCCGAAGCGCTCATCAGGGAGGATGCAGAACGCATGGCGCTTGAGCATTTGGCGCGCCTGCGCCAGCACTTGCGCGTGCTTGAGGCGACCGCTCAACTGGCGCCCTTGCTGGGCCTTTTCGGTACGGTGCTTGGCATGATCAAGGCGTTCCAGGCGTTGCAAAGTGCCGGTGCAGCGAACGATCCAGCTGCACTCGCCGGCGGCATCTGGGTGGCGCTGCTGACCACGGCGGTGGGGCTCGCAGTCGCGATGCCAGCGGCGTTCGTGCTCTATTGGTTTGAGGGGCGTATCGACCGCGAACGCGCAACGATGGAATCGGCGTTGACGAGCCTTGCCACCAACCGGCTCGCGACCGGCATTGGCGGCGCCGGCATCTACGGGGCTGCGCGCAGTGGCGAGGCGCCTTATGCGGCTGAATGAGCCCGCGCGGCGGCGGCGGCGTTTTGATCTGACACCGCTGATCGATGTGGTGTTTCTGCTGCTCGTCTTTTTTATGCTCGCATCGACGTTCCTGTCGTTCTCAGCGTTACCGTTGACGCCGCAGGGCCGCGCCGACACCCCGACCGCGCCGCTCGCACCCGACGAGGTCGCCATCCTGCGCCTGACCGGCCCGGACGCGATGACGCTGAACGGTGAACCGCTGAGGCTGGCGACGTTGGCGGCACGCCTGGAGGCGGCGGTTGCTGCGGGGCGGCGCCATCTGGTGCTACAAACGGTGGGGGCCGCGAACGTGGATGGGTTGGCTCGCGCGCTCCATGTGGCCCGCAAGAGCCGCTTCAAAACTGTGGTGCTTGCCCGCTGAAACACGGCGCATGGTGCACGGCGCATGGTGCGTCGACTTGCGAGCCGCGTCACGACTGTCGGTACGTTGGAGAACCAAGCCATGAAGGTCGAACCTACTGAACTGGCGCGCACGCCCAATGAATCCCACAACGTCACGCGGCGCACGTGGCTGAGCTACCTGGGCGCGCTGGCGGCCATGATCGTACCGTCGCTCGCCACCACGGTTGCAGCGAAAGAGACCACCGCGCCCAACGCTTCATCCGGCAAGCCCTACGTTCACGTGCCGTCTGGAACCGGCACAAACTACAACTGGGGCAGCGATCACCTGTTCGTGAAAGTCTCCGCCGCGCAGACCGATGGGGCTTACACGCTCATCGAAGACAACATGGACGCGAGTTTCGCGCTCGGCCTGCACAAGCACGAGGCGCACGCGGAGACGTTCTACATCCTGGAAGGCAGCATCGATTTCTACCTGGTCGACCACTGGCTGACGCTTGAGCCTGGCGCGACGTTACACATTCCGCCTGGCGTACCGCATGCCGCCGCCATCACGCCTGGCGCTAAGCGGGCGAAAATGATCATGATCTTCCAGCCCGGCGGCTTCGACAGGTTCCTTTCGGAGTACAATGCGCTCTCACGGCTCGACCGCGCCAATCCTCTGAAGATGAGCGCCTTTAACAAGCGCCACGATTTCATTAAGCTTGGGCCGGTGCCGCAGCGGTAATTCCGTGGTGGTGGATGCGATAGCGGCGGAAACGTCGATAGATCTGAGAACGAGGTCGAACACTATGCCAAGACGCTGCAGACGGCTTGGCGGCAAGGGGCGCTGCCGCGATGGCTGCCCGATCTGGCAACGCTGGCTGTTTCGCCTGCGCCATTGCTGCCGCTGAACGCGGGCCGCACGTTCCCGCTATAGTGAAGTATGTGAAGGGCTGCGCAACCGTTGCACAGCCCTGCCGCATGACGCAGGGCCTAAACGACCCATGATCGTGGTCGGGCATGCGAAGGAGATGCTTCGTGCAGCCTCGAACCATTTTTGCGCTCATGGGGATGTTCTTTATGGCGGCCCTTGTCGCCGGATGTCTGCCGGGTGCCTCGCGGCCCGCGCTTGATGCCGGGGCTGCCAAGGCTCTAACAGCGTTCCCGAGACAATCGATTTGCCGCGTCACGAGCCTTGTGACGACACAAGACGGCAAGCCGACAAAGCCCGACGCTTTCTACCGCCGGGTCAATCTGGGCAACCCGTGGCGGCTCTCCATAACCGGTGGCCGTGTGCGGGTGGCGCGTCAGACAGCGCAACCCTGGGTCATCGCTGATCTGCCGCCGGTACGCGCAACGCAGCGATCCCTTGTGGCTGAGGGGCCGATCAAAGCGACGGTTGGGCGCAAGAGCGGCCACATCACCGTCTCGCGGCGCAGCGCGACCTCCAGCGACCTGGCCGTCGCTCAAGTCATCACCTGGATTATGTCGGATGGCCCGCCGTCGATCCTCAACCGCAAAAAGGTGAGGTTCGTCGACACCTGGACGTACGCTTGCCGACCTGAAAGCGTATAGATGGCGCCGGTGGGCTGAGATCGATCGCCCGTTGCTCTGACTATAGTCGGTTCGCTTCAAATCGAAGCAGAACCGACTTCCAAGTTTTTATTTTTCCGTTCATCTTTCGCCTCAGGTGATTCCACCTGAAGCGGATGAACTCTAGGTGCCCGCGCCAGCCACAGCGCGATGCGCCTTCACAAGGGCTGAGATGGCAGCGGCGATCGCCGGGGCAGGATGGCAGCTTTGCCGTGTCTTGAGATCAACATGGACCAGCAAGGTCTCGACGCTTGCCGCATGCGTGCCGTCATCGCGAAAGATCCGATGGCGTAGCTGCAGCTTCCTTCCGTCGCCGCCCAGCACCTCCGTTTGCGCCAGGATGCGTTCGCCCTGCCGCAGCTCAGCCAGAAATGTGATGCGGCTTTCAACGGTGAAATAACTGAAGCCGTTCGCGATGGTGTCGGCATCGACGCCGATCAGTTCAAGAAGGCGATCTGAAGCGAGCGATCCGACCTCCAGATAGTGCGTTTCATTCATGTGGCCGTTGTGGTCGGTCCAGCTTTGCGGGACCTGGCGCTCAACCGTGACCGGCAGCGCGCTGCTGCGCCCGGTGCCCGGTGGCGCAAGCGCACTTTCATGGGCGGCGATGACCGCGCCTGCACCGCTGCCGTTCCGCTTCAATGCGCGGAGCAGACCAACCAGGTTGTCATCGCGGCGGGCTTCGAGTTCGCGGATGCTCAGGTGGCCTGACTGCGCGTCAGATTGGTCTGCGATCAGCGTCACAAGGTCGTCGTCGAAAGCGGGAACGTCGGTCAACTTCGTCCACGGCCACGCGAGCGCGGGACCGAACTGCGCCATGAAATGCTTCATGCCCGCTTCACCACCGGCCAAGCGGTAGGTTTCAAAAAGTCCCATCTGCGCCCAACGCAACCCGAACCCCATACGGATCGCATCATCGATGTCCTCGGTGGTCGCGACGCCATCTTTCACGAGCCACAGGCTCTCGCGCCAGACCGCTTCCAGCAGGCGGTCGGCGATGTGGGCATCGATTTCCTTCCTCACGGTCAGCGCAAACATGCCGAGCGCGCGCAGCTCAGCGGCGGCGCGCTTACAGGTTTGCCCATCTCCGACGAGTTCGACCAGCGGCAGCAGATACACGGGGTTGAACGGGTGGGCGACGATGGCGCGCGCGCCTTGGGCGTTCAGCTGCGAAGGCTTGAAGCCCGACGTCGACGAGCCGATGATCGCCTCGGCGGGGGCGGCTGCATCGATGGCGGCGAACACGCGATGTTTGAGATCGAGCCGCTCGGGTACGGATTCTTGCACCCACGCCGCATCCCTAACCGCTTGCGCCAGATCGCTGTGAAACGTGAGCGCGCCTTCCGGCGGCAAGGATCGATCGTAGAGCGACGGCAACGAGCGCCGCGCATTGGCGACAACGGCAGCGATCTTCCGCTCCGCTTCCCGATCGGTATCGAAGACCGCGACATCCCAACCGTTCAGCAGAAACCGGGCCGCCCATCCCCCGCCAATGACCCCACCACCAACGATCGCAGCCTTGCGGGTCATTGGGGCTGTCGCTTTTGAAGATCGAGCTTGGCGCGAACGTCGGCGGCGCCCAGCACGCGGCCGCCCATGCCCTCAATGATACGAACCGCACGCTCCACCAACTGTGCGTTCGTCGCCAGCACACCCTTTTCAAGCCAAAGGTTGTCTTCAAGGCCAACCCTTACATGCCCGCCGGCCAACACCGCAGCGGCGACATACGCCATCTGATCGCGACCTAACGAAAAGGCCGACCAGGTCCAGTCTTTTGGGACGTTGTTGACCATGGCGAGAAACGTATTGAGATCGTTCGGCGCGCCCCACGGCACACCCATGCAGAGCTGCGCCAGGGCGGGGCTCGCCAAGGTGCCGTCCGCGACCAACTGTTTGGCAAACCACAGATGCCCCGTATCGAAGGCCTCGATCTCGGGCTTGACGCCGAATTCCGTCATGAGCCCGCCCATTGCCCGCAGCATGCCTGGCGTGTTGGTCATCACGTAATCGGCCTCGGCGAAGTTCATCGTGCCGCAATCGAGCGTGCAGATCTCCGGCAGGCATTGAGCGATATGCCCGACGCGTTCACGGGCACCGATCATGTCGGTTGCCGCATCATTGAGGGGGAAGGGGGCGTCCGGCGATCCGAAAACGAGATCGCCGCCCATGCCGGCGGTCAGGTTCAAAACCATGTCGACGTCGGCGGCGCGGATGCGGTCTGTGACGTCGCGGTAGTGGTCGAGTTCGCGTGAAGGCGCCCCGGTATCGGGATCGCGGACATGGCAGTGGACGATCGCGGCGCCGGCTTTCGCAGCTTCGATGGCGCTCTCAGCGATTTGCGCCGGCGAGCGCGGCACATGCGGGCTGCGATCCTGCGTGGCACCGGAGCCCGTGATGGCGCAGGTGATGAACACGTCGCGGTTCATGGCCAGGGGCACGGTCTGTGGTCCCTCTTAGTGTGAAGCGTGTAACCTTCGGCATGGGCGCGGGGCTGCTGCCGTTCGATGCTCATGCATCTGACATGACCGCCCGGACGGCGACAAGGGCATCAGCGCGCCTCGTTGAGCGTTCAGGATCGACCCGATGGCAAGCCTGCGGTAGTGTACGCGTGTGGCCCCGTAGCTCATCAGGATAGAGCACGAGATTCCTAATCTCGGGGTAGCAGGTTCGAGTCCTGCCGGGGTCACCATGCCCGACGTTGCGCCTCGTGCGGCGTGCGCCTCTCAGCCAGCGCGGGCGCTTCGGGAAAGAGCGGATCTAGTTACAATTCTCACTATGTTCTTAGTCTGATCGTAGCACGGGCGTGAAACTGTACGTGAGCGCCTTTACGCGCATCAGGCGCATCGCATCAACGCTCTTCCCAACACCGCCGAGGTCCTCCATGACCGGTTCCGCGATCACCGTCGATGGTATCACCAGCCACGGCGTCTACGGCTACGCACCGCCCGCGTCCTTCTTTGACGGCACGCCGCCTGCGGCCGACCAGCCGGTCTACAACGTCGCCGACTATGGCGCCGTCGCCGACCCAAGCGTGGACAACCGCGCTGCGATCCAAGCCGCGATCGATGCTGCACACGAAGCGGGTGGCGGGCTCGTGGTTCTGGAAGCCGGCGTCTACGGCGTCGCGGCGAACCCCGGTGGGCTGGGCGCGGTGCACTTGAAGAGCAACGTCTTCCTGCAGGGCGCCGGCATGGGCGAGACCTCCCTGCGGATCGTCGATGGCTCCACCGACAAGGTAACCGGCATCGTGCGCACGCTGCCTCACGAAGCCACCGTTAACTACGGCCTTGCGGACATCACGCTCGATGGCAACCGCGACAACACATCGGGCAAGGTCGATGCCTACTATTCAGGCGGCAGGCCGGGCGGGACAATCACCGATCAAGACGCCTGGGTGCTGCGCGTCGAAGCGGCCAACGCCTCGGGCTACGGCTTTGATCCGCACGAGCGCACCGAGCGCCTCACGATCAAGGACAGCGTTGCCCACCACAACGGGCTCGACGGCTTCGTCGCCGACTACTTGATTGATAGCAACTACGAAAACAACCTCGCCTACGCCAACGATCGCCACGGCTTCAACATCGTCACCAGCTCAAACGATATGCTGCTCGCCGATAACGTGGCGCGCGACAACGGTGGCGCGGGGATCGTGGTCCAGCGCGGTTCAGAGGATATACCTTCGCCTGAGAACATCTTGATTGTGGGTGGCGAAGCGACCGGGAACGCGCGCGATGGCGTGCTGATCCAGATGTCCAACAACGTCGAGATCCGCGACGTCACGATCACCGATAACGGCACCTACGGCGTACGGGTGTTCGGCTCGAGCCAAGTGAGCATCATCGACAACGAAATCCTCAACAATTCGCGCAGTGACGATGGGCGGTTCGCAGGCGTGCAGATCCGTGAAGACGAGGACTTCGACGTCAGCGGCGGCGTGTTCGAAGCGCGCGACAACCTGATCGAAGGCAACACCATCGGCTGGAGCGAGGGGTTGTCAGGCAGCTACGGCATCCATGAGCGCGAGGGCGAAGTTGGCGGCACGGTGATCCGCGACAACACGTTTGACGGCGACATGCGCGATGAGGTTCGCCTGATCGAGGTGCCCGGCGGGCTTGACCTGTCAGGGGGACGCGGCAGCGATGTGCTCGCCGGTGCGCTTGGCGATGATACGATTTCCGGCAACCAGGGCGCTGACACGCTCAGCGGTGATGATGGCCATGACATCATTTCAGGCGATACGGGCGCAGATACGATCGATGGCGGCGCAGGCGATGACACCCTGTTCGGCCGCGATGGGGATGATGTGATCGCGGGTGGCGACGGGGGCGACGTCATCTCAGGCGGCAAAGGGGTCGATCAGATTTCGGGCGGTGCGGGCGACGATAGCATCTCAGGCAACACCGGCATCGATACGATCGCAGGCGGCGAAGGCGATGACACGTTGCGCGGCAACGACGGCGACGATGTCGTCTCGGGGGACGCGGGTGCGGACTGGATCTTCGGCGGCAAGGGCCGGGATGTCATCAACGGCGGCGACGGCGATGACGAGATCAAGGGTGACAGCAACTTCGATAGCCTGTCAGGCGATGCGGGTGATGATCGGCTGATTGGCGGTTCGGGCAACGACACGCTGAACGGCGGGAGCGGCGATGATGCGCTCGAAGGCGGCAGCGGCACCGATTACCTGACGGGCGGTGCGGGCGCTGACACGATGACCGGCAACAGCGGGTCGGATCGGTTCATTTTTGAAGCTGGCAGCGGTCACGATACCGTGCTCGACTTTGGCAATGGCAACGACCGGCTGGATTTGCGCAGCTACGATTTTGAGGCCTTCACCGATGTGCTGGCGGAAGCGTCAACGCACGAGGAAGGCGACGTGGTGTTGAACTTCGCGCCAGGCGATAGCGTGACATTGAAGGGTGTGACGCTCGACGATTTGAGCGCGGACGACTTCTTCCTTTAGCCCAGCAGGCCCGCGTGCGGGTATGCGAGCGTGCGGGACAGCCTCACAGCAACCCTGCCTATAGTCTCCCAGCCGACCTTCATGAGCGGGATGCAACGCAGCTCTGCGCACGCATTTTTGCGTTGCCGCCAGCGCTGTGTTTCGCTTGTTTGACGGGTAACCACGTTCTGTCGAAAACGGGCACCCAGCCTCACACTTGAGGTCTCCCGACCCTTGTCCGCGAGCCCATCATGGGCAAAAGTCCGTGCATCGGCGCTGAGCGTGAGACTTGGCAGCGCGCCGGGCGGGCGCGGGCGGTGACGCATGGGACAGCCACCCCGTGCCGTGTCGCCACCTCGTGTCGTTTCGATGAGAGCAGCTTGCACCGTTCGTGCGTGGATCAACGCCAGCCGGTGCCAGCACCCTCCTTCAGGGCACGCTGGGCGTCTCGGCCTGGCCGACATTGACATACCTTCAGCGCGGGCAACCCATCCGCTCGCAACGCACCAACAGGCAAATCACAAAGCGACCCAAGGCGACCATGGCTCAAGACCCCAAGCTCGACACGTCTGACATTGATCCCATCGAAACCAATGAATGGACCGATGCGGTCGAAGACGTCATCGATCGCGATGGCGCGGAACGGGCGCGTTTTTTGCTGAACGAAGCGGTGCGGCGCGCGCGCGAAAGCGGGGCCAACCTGGCGATCGGCTCGACCACCGATTACGTCAATTCGATTCCCGGCTATATGCAGCCCGACTACCCCGGCGATCCCGAGATGGAATGGCGGATCCGCGCCATCAACCGGTGGAATGCGATGGCGATGGTCGTCAAGCGCAACAAGGTGTCGAGCGAGTATGGCGGGCATATCGCGTCATTTGCTTCGGCGGCTGTGCTTTACGATGTTGGGCTCAACCATTTCTGGCGCGCACCCAGCGACAAGCATGGCGGCGATCTGGTGTTCTTCCAGGGCCATGCGGTGCCGGGCATTTACGCGCGGTCCTTCATGGAAGGGCGGCTCACGCGTGAGCAGCTTGAGAACTTCCGCACCGAAGTCGACGGTGAGGGGCTGAGTTCTTATCCGCACCCGTGGTTGATGCCGGACTACTGGCAGTTCCCCACCGTGTCGATGGGGCTCGGCCCGCTGATGGCGATCTACCAGGCGCGGTTTATGGCCTACATGCACAACCGCGGCATGATCGATAAGGGCGACCGCAAGGTGTGGGCGTTTCTTGGCGATGGCGAAATGGATGAGCCTGAAAGCCTCGGCGCGATCTCGCTTGCCGCACGCGAGAAACTCGACAACCTGATTTTCGTGATCAACTGCAACCTGCAGCGGCTCGATGGTCCGGTGCGCGGCAACGGCAAGATCATCCAGGAGTTGGAGGGTGATTTCCGCGGTTCAGGCTGGAACGTCATCAAGGTTGTCTGGGGGCGCGGTTGGGAAGACCTGCTGGCGAAGGACACCACGGGCCGTCTGCGTCAACTGATG
>JBCBJZ010000085.1:0-15964 GCA_038522635.1 Pseudomonadota bacterium
GAGATGCCGTGTCTGCGGCAGACCTCGGCCGTCTTCATGCCGGCCGTCTGCTCCTTCAGGATCGCAATGATCTGCTCTTCCGAAAACCTGCTCTTGCGCATCGTTCGTCTCTCCTCCCTGGATCGACAGACTCTAGCTCACAATCAGGACGTTTGGAGGGGCAGGGTCACACCGTAAGCCGCCGCTTGCTGTTCGTTCGCAGAGACGAGCTTCGTCGCGTCTTAACCCGCGCCGGGCGTGATCAGCTATCCGCCTTTGCCACTTCGCGCTGTCGCGGACGGCCGTAGCGGGTCTTAAGTCGAGCGTGACCGGCGCGGTGCGATTTAGGAGCGATGCGGCAGGGGTGACATTGGGGGAGCGAAGCCAGAGCTGCCGCAGGCGCCAAACCCAGTGCTGCCGCAGGCGCCAAACTAGGAGCCTTTGGCAGGGCGACGCGCTCGCATCCGTCGCGCGTACCGTCGAACGTAACACAGCGGCTCAGACAAGGTCCGTTGCTGGCGTGAGCGCTGGCATTGCACCTGGTCGAAGCGACCGACACGATGGGCCAACGGTAGAAGTGGCCGGTCAATCAATGGTAGCGGCTCGGATGAACGCGCTCAGGGAAACGGCTACGATCTCTATTTCGTCCTCTCGATAACTCTCACCGTCGACGGCACCGTGCGGTAGCCGTACGAACGGCGGGTCGTCGTCGCCTGGCTTTCGCAGGTCTAGATAGTAGTAATCGCCTGATCCAGTGAGGCACGCACCGACAGGCAAATAGCCGAGCCGATGGGCGGCGATCCCTGGATAGGCCTCGGTTGCCTCATCGATCATGTCGTCGACCGACAAAAACCGCATCTCAACGCCCAGCTCGGACGCATCCTGGTCTTCGGCCAGCTCAAAATCGCACCCAACAATTGGAACCGTCTGCAGCAGTTCCGCCAGCCAATCGGGGCAGAGTGTAGCTGGCAGTGTGCGACGCAAACGTGCGATCTCGTCGGACACGGTTAAGCGCCCATCAAGATCGTGCGACCGATCCTTCGCTGCATTCAGTGCCGCCATAGCGCAACCCTATCGTTTGCTTACCAAACTCGTTCCTAACCAAATGCGTTGGGTGATACTCGGCGGGGTCTTGTTCCGAAAGGTCGCCCAAAGCCGACGCGCCCCTGCAACCGTATCGTATACGCGTTGGGCCAGGAACAGACACTGGCAACTCTAACTCTCGGGATTTGTTTCGACCTTTGGCCCCCGATCCAAGACGCCGTCATTCTCAGGCGTAAGGCTATGCTTTTCATCATAGGCGGCGATGAAGTCAGAGACTGGAATCCCGTCGATCTTCATTCCTGTGATGTCGGCTCGTGTAACTTGCACATCACGCATATTGAGGAAGTCAAACGTTGTGGCTGACAGATTGAGATTGTGGAATTTCGAGTTACTTAAATTCACATCGTCAAACGAGGAGTTTGATAAATTGACGTTTTTGAACGTTGCGTCTGACAGATTGCAATCGTCAAATACTGCACCGGAAAGGACTGCAAAAAACTTCGCATTAGCAAGGTTTACACCATCAAAAGTGGTGTTCCTCATGTCTGCCGCGGTGAACTTGCCGCCCTGCAGCTGAGCCCCATCGAAAGGGTTATCACACTTAGTTTGCTTGCCAGGTTCATTGTCTGACATCTGTGTTCACGCCTGTATTTGAATCCATCCAGTTAAGTCTAACATGCACGTTGATGGTTTTGCCCAATGTTAGCTGAGATTAAACGCCCACTATAGTACAAACGCTTAAATGTCAGCTCGAGCACAGCGCTTCCGGTGCTGAAGATATTACAGATTACCCCGTTTTGTAACGGGCCGTCCTTGTCGGACACCACTAACCTCCGATGGTAAGTGATTTAAGCGCCTTCGTGGCCCTAGACGCGACGATTTTGCGACGGTCATCGGATAAGCGTTGAAGATGCGGCTCCAACCACTTGCGCAAGCCCTGATCGTCAACCGCCCATCTTGACAATGTATCGATCGATGATTTGAGCACGATCCAGTCGTCGTGCTTGGCAAGATTTCGCTTCATGATTTCTAAGGCAGATGCCTTTTGCCGCTTGTCCATGTCCGACGATAAGCGATCAAACAGTTGCGCAAGTGTCCATTGCGCAGAAGCCTGATCCAGTTCGCCGATCTCGATGATGAAGCGATCGATATAGGGAACAAGAAGATCGTGTCGCTTAGATTCAACGCGTTTCATCGCGTTCGAGGTTCGAAGACGCACCACCTCATCCTTGCTGGCGTAGCAATCAAACAATTCACGAAATCGGTTGGGGTCAGCTAACACGAGCTCAACCACCTCAAGGGTTCGACCCAGCGAGTTTGGATGTCCTCCAGTCAACATTTCTTCAAACGCTTCAGGCATGCCCTACTCAATTCGGATTGGTCCGCTCCGCGCGTTCCGCCTGGGATCACACCCTGAACCCTGAAATCCGACCCTAACCATTGCGCGTCCCTGCTCGACGCCCGCACATCCCGCCGACCTGCGCCCATGCCGGCGGGTGCACAGGTCCGCCTTGCTGGATGCAAAACGGACCGTGCGCGCGCGCTACATCGTGCCTGAGAACGCGCCGCCGTCTGCGACCAGGTTCTGCCCCGTGATAAAGCCCGCGTGCGCTGAGCACAGGAACGCGCAGGCCGCACCGAACTCCTCGATGGTGCCCATGCGGCGCGCAGGGATCGCGTGGGCCGCCGCGTTCTTCGCTTCATCGTAGGAGACGCCGTCGGCCTTCGCGCGGCCTTCGAGCGTGTCGCGGATGCGGTCGGTGTCGTGCATGCCAGGCAGCAGGCCGTTGATGGTGACGTTGTGCGCTACCGTTTTGCGCGCAAGCGATGCGACCGCCCCCGTCAACCCGCAGCGCGCGCCGTTCGACAATTCGAGCACGGGGATCGGGTTTTTCACCGACGCCGACGTGATGTTGACGACGCGTCCGAAGCCGCGGTCCATCATGCCGTAGACGGTAGCGTGGATCAGCGCGATGGGCGTCAGCATGTTGCCTTCGACGGCGCGGCGCCAATCATCGAGCGCGAAGTTCTTGAAGTCGCCGGGGGGCGGACCACCGGCGTTGTTCACGAGGATATCGGGCTGCGGGCAGGCTTCAAGGATCGCTGCGCGCCCGCCTTCGGTGGTGACATCGCTGGGGACGGCGTTCACGGTCATCCCGGTGGCCGCGCGGATCTCTTCGGCCGTCGCCTGCAGTGTTTCGGGCGTGCGGGCCGTGATGGTCACCTCCACGCCCTCCTGCGCAAGGGCCATCGCACAGCCCTTGCCGAGCCCTTTCGATGCCGCGCAGACGATCGCTTTCTTCCCCTTCAGCCCCAGGTCCATAGTGTCCTCCTTGTTATGGTGCGTGCGTGTCGCGTCAGCGCCAGCAAGGCAGCCACGCGCGATCCGGTCAAGCGCTGGCCGTCAAGATGCGCGATGAACTTGACCGCGCAGACGCCTTCGCTTAGCACCAGCGTTGGGGCTAACGCGGCCGCCCCACCTGAGGCGATGACGTGCTCGCTCGCAAGCGCGCCTGAGCCCAAGCGCCGCTCCGTTCTTTCACGGAGCCTTGCGCCTATGGGACCTCAGTTCAATCGTTCTACGTGCGCGGCCACGACGCCCGCCGCTTTCTTCATCACAGCCCGCGACCTGCAGCGTACGATCGCAACGCCTCATGCGCCGCGCGTGTTCGATGTGCGCAGGCGTCAGGCGTTCGACGCCGACACGCAGGTGATACCCGGCGCGCGATGGCAAGACTCCATGGCTTGTACGCGCTGGGGTGCGGAACGCCCGCTTGGCCAACCGATGGTGGTCGCCTGCGTGCACGGCCATAACGTCAGCCAGCTGGCGGCGAGCACGTTGCGGCGGATGGGTCATCATGCGCGCGTGCTGCAAGGCGGCGTGGAGGGCTGGAAGGCTCAAGGTGGACTGATGGTGGCGAAGGCCCCGGGGCTTGGGCCGCTAGATGCGGACCGGCCGCCGCGCGATCCAAGCGGTCCGACGCCTCGTTCGTCCGGGCCCGACGTCGATATCATCTCGCCGCTGGGGCCTTCGCTGGCCGATGTCGCTTGCCTGTGGTTGCTGATCCGGTTCGTCGCGCCCGATGCACAAGTGCAGTTTGTCGACGCAGCCCAGGTCGGTGCTGTTGGCGAAGAGTGTGGTGCTTACGCTCTGCCGGTGGTTCGTAAGGCTGGCGATGCCGGTGCTAACGCCGATCACCGCGCTGGCGGCGGCAGTTGCGTGGATGGTCACGCGCCTGCAACATCCACGTTCGATACCCTGCTGGAGCGGCTAGACCTGCGCGCGCGCGCCCTCACGACGCTGGCTGCGATCGTGCGCGGGGCGGCGGCTGAAGCCGCGGGGATCGCGCGCGTTCACGCGGGGTTCGCCCGGTTGGCGCAGGGCGATGATGCGGCGCTGCTTCGTTGCGGGCTGGCGCTTTTCGATGGGCTTTTTGCCGAGGCGCAAGAACGCGAAGACACGGCCGTGGCGCCCGCGTCGGCGCACGTGCGAGGATAAGCGATGCAAGATCAATCCCCGATGGACGGTGCGCGCGATGTGAGCACCGCTGCGCCCACCTCAAGCGATGGCGGACCGGCAGCATCACAACCGGCAAGCGCTGCGCCGTCGTTTGCCGAAGCGTTTCAGGTGTGGGCCAAAATCGGCATCATCTCGTTTGGCGGTCCGGCTGGACAGATCGCGCTGATGCACCGCACGCTTGTCGATGAGAAACGCTGGCTTGATGAGCCGCGATTCTTGAACGCGCTCAACTTCTGCATGCTCTTGCCGGGCCCGGAGGCGATGCAACTGGCGACCTATGCGGGCTGGCGCTTGCATGGGGTCAAGGGCGGCCTGACGGCAGGGCTTTGTTTCGTGCTGCCGGGGGCCTTGGTGGTGCTGGCGCTGAGCGCGATCTACGCGCTCTTCGGCAACGTGCCGCTGGTGGAGGCCGCGTTCGTCGGCATCAAGGCGGCGGTCCTCGCGATCGTGATCGGTGCTCTGTTGAAGATCGCGCAGCGTGCGCTCAAGCGTGGGTCGGACTGGGTCATTGCGGCCGCGGCATTCGTTGCCATCTTCGCGCTGGCTGTGCCGTTCCCGGTCATCATCCTTGCGGCTGCCCTGTTCGGCTTCTTCCGCGGTATCGGGACGGTGAAAGCGTCGGACGGTGCGCAGGGCCCCGCAAGCAAGACGCCAGCGCTTGCGCTCAGTGATGCCGCATCCGCGAACCCAACATGGTCCGATACCGTGACAACCGTCGTGGTGTGGCTTGCGGTCTGGTTGGTGCCCCTGGCCGTGCTCGCGTTTGCGCTGGGGCCCGATCACGTGCTGGCGCAGATCGGATGGTTCTTCTCCAAGCTCGCTGTGGTGACGTTTGGGGGCGCCTACGCGGTGCTCGCCTACATGGCGCAGGAAGCGGTCCAAGGCTACGGCTGGCTCAAACCAGGAGAGATGCTCGACGGGCTCGGGCTTGCGGAGACCACGCCGGGGCCGCTGATTTTGGTCACGCAGTTTGTCGGGTTCCTTGCCGGCTTGCGCGCGGAAGGTGGCGATGCCGCCTGGGCGATGGCGTTGGCCGCGGTGGTGGTGACGCTTTGGGCGACGTTCGCGCCATGCTTTTTGTGGATCTTTGCGGGCGCGCCCTATGTCGAGCGGTTGAACGACGCGCCGCGGCTTAAATCGGCGCTCGCCGGCGTCACCGCCGCAGTGGTCGGCGTGATTTTGAACCTCTCGGTGTGGTTCACGTTGCATGTGTTGTTCGCCACGGTCGGGGAGGTGGAGGTGGGCCCCTTCAGGCTCGCGCTTCCGGATCTGGCGACCTACGATGCGGTGGCGGTGGTGCTCGCTGCGGTGGCGCTGGCGGCGATGTTCATCGCCAAACGCGGGGTTCTAACCACGCTCGTCATCTGCGCAGGCGCGGCGCTGGTTTGGCATGGGCTTCAAGGGCTGGGCGTTCTGCACGGTTGAGGCTGTGCGCGAAAAGGTGCGGGGCCGTGCTGTGAGGCTTGCGGGGAAAGTAGACAAGCGGATCTTAAAAGCTGAGCGGAGGGCTTGAGCGGTGCAAGGTTCCATCCAAGACGACGCTTGGCCCGAAGCCGTGCGCCGGTTCTGGTTCATCGAGTTGGACGAAAGCGACTGGTTTCGACCGGCCGACCAGGACGCGCTCGATGCCACCATCAAGGCGCGCTTTGAAGGCCAGTACGAGGCTTTGCGTGCGCGTGCATCCACATTGGACCCGCCCGACGGCCCCGTCGCCCTCGCCATGATCCTGGTGCTCGACCAATTCCCGCGCAACATGTTCCGCGATACGCCGGCCATGTTCGCCACGGATGATGATGCGCTAAGGCTTGCGCAAATTTCGGTTGCGCGCGGCTATGACACCGCCCTGACGCCTGAAGAACGCCAGTTCCTGTTCATGCCCTACATGCACAGTGAGGATGCAGGCGTGCAGGCGGCCGCGATCGATCTGTTCCGCAGCATCGGCAAAGCGGACGTCGACATGTTCGCACTTCGCCACAAAGAGATCATCGACCGCTTCGGCCGCTTCCCCCACCGCAACGCCATCCTCGGTCGCGAGACCACCGACGAGGAAGCGGCCTTCCTGAAGGAGCCGAACAGCTCGTTCTAGATCATCGGATTCACCTCAGATGAGCCCGAAAACGCCCGTTGCTTTAGCCGCCGATTGCGGGGCGGCGTGAGGGCGCATCGGGGCGACGGCGACAGGTCGGCGATCCGGACTTGCGCACCATCCGTTTAACCCACACATGTTCTTCAGAACCATTCTAATCGACGCCGCGTTGCGCTAAACACGGCGCACGCTCCCAGACGCGCGAAACCCAGGACGCGCGAAACCTATCGTGCGTGCTCACCGCCACGACGTCCCGCGCTGCAATCGGCGCGCGCCACGCGCGCGGGCACCTGTCAAAACAAGGACACCATGGCGACCACCGACACATCGCCGCCACCCACCGATCTCGCCCGATCGGGTGCGCGCGACGGGGCCACGTCTGAGCCGCCGCGCAGCAGCCACCGCCTCGTCCTCGAAGGCCTCCTTCCGTTCGTGTGGCCGCAGGGGCGGCCCGATCTGCGGCTGCGGGTGGTGCTCGCTTTCGTGGTACTGCTGGCTGCCAAGGTGGTCACGGTCCTGGTGCCGATCGCCTTTAAGGAAGCCACCGATTGGCTGACCGCAAACGCAGGCGAAGCTGGCAGTGCAGCCGCGCAAGCTGCGCAGACCATGGGCATCGCCGTTATCATGCTGATCCTCGCTTACGGCGGTGGTCGCGTGTTGATGCTGGTGCTCAATCAGATCCGCGACGTCTTCTTCACCAAGGTGGCACAGCACGCGGTCCGCGAACTCAACAACCGCACGTTCAAACACCTTCATCGCCTGTCGCTGCGCTTCCACCTGGAGCGGCGGACCGGCGGGGTCAGCCGCGTCATCGAACGCGGCGCGCGTGCCATCGAACTCATCTTCCGTATGGGCATCTTGAATGTGGTGCCCACGATCGTGGAGTTGCTGCTGGTCGCAGTCATTCTCGCGATCTATTTCGACTGGACCTACATCGTCATCATCGTCTGCATGTTCGTGCTCTACTTCTGGTTCACGATCGCTGCCAGCAACTGGCGGATCGCGATCCGACGCGAAATGAACGACAGCGATACCGAAGCCAACACCAAGGCGATCGACAGCCTGCTCAACTATGAGACGGTCAAGTATTTCGGCAATGAGGGGATGGAGGCGCAGCGCTTCGACCGCGCCATGGCACGTTACGAGAAGGCGGCCATCAGGACGTTCTACACGCTTGGCCTGATGAACTCTGGCCAGTCCGTGATTTTCACCAGCGCGTTGACCATCTTGATGATGATGGTCGCCTACGGCATCACGCAAGGCACCCATACGATCGGGGATTTCGTGATGATCAACGCGATGATGATCCAGCTTTACCTGCCGCTCAATTTCATGGGGACGATTTACCGTGAGATCAGGCAGGGGTTGGTGGACCTTGAAGATATGTTCCGCTTGCTCGGCCAGTACCCGGAAATCACCGACAAGCCGGGTGCGAAGCCGATCGCGCTCAAGCAGGGTACGGTGAGATTTGAAGGTGTGCGTTTCGCTTATGAGCGCGAGCGTACGATCCTCCACGACCTTAGCTTTGAGGTGCCAGCCGGCAAGATGGTCGCGATCGTCGGTCCTTCTGGTGCCGGCAAATCAACCATCAGCCGCATCCTCTTCCGCTTTTACGAAATCGACCGCGGCCAAGTGTTGATCGACGGTGAGGACATCCGCGATGTCACCCAAAGCTCGCTGCGGGCAGCGATCGGTGTGGTGCCGCAGGACACCGTCCTTTTCAACGATACGATCCTCTACAACATCCGCTACGGGCGTCCGGATGCAAGCGATGATGAAGTCATCGAGGCCGCGAAAATGGCACAGATCGACGGCTTCATCCGCACCTTGCCGCAGGGTTACGATACGATGGTTGGGGAGCGTGGGCTGAAACTCTCGGGTGGTGAAAAGCAGCGCGTTGCGATCGCCCGCACGATCCTCAAAAGTCCACCAATCTTGATGCTGGATGAAGCGACGAGCGCGCTCGACAGCCACACGGAAAAAGAGATCCAGGACGCGCTTGATGAAGTCTCGCGCGACCGCACCACGCTCGTCATCGCGCACCGCCTGTCCACGATCGTTCACGCCGACAACATCCTGGTGTTGGAGGACGGAAACTTGAAGGAACAGGGCACCCACGGCGAATTGATGCAGCAAGATGGGCTTTACGCGTCCATGTGGAACCGTCAGCAGCAGGCTGAAAAGGCGCGCGAAGAACTCGCCAACGCGTTGCAGCAGGCGGTGGAAAGCGGGGCGTTGCGGGCCGAGGATGCCGCTCGGATTGGCGGCGGTAAGACGTGAAACGCGCTTGCGTTAGCCCGCATGGGCTGGCGCGAACAGCCTGAAGGGCTGCGCGGTGCTGGCCCGGTCGGCCTCCAACGGCTCCGGCGCCCTTGCCGTCACAAGCCGTTCGTCTATAAGCGCACGCGAAACAGCGCCTCAGTCCCGCTGCGGCCAACGCATCGCGATGATGCGGACACGGCAGCGCAGACTTGCCGACGACGCGCCGTGAGCAGCGCGTGATCAGCGGCGCCTTATGAGCAGCGCGAGCAGCGCGCACGAACGCTTCAGTCCAGGTTGGAACCCTCACCCATGGCCAAGCCGAAAAAGACCGCCCGCCCCAAGGCGACGGCCCCCCGCGGCTTTATCGATACGCCGGCCGCCGAGATGCGCGCGACCGCAGCCATGATCGCCCGCATCCAACAGGTCTATGAAAGCTACGGCTTTGAGCCGCTTGACACGCCCGCCTTTGAATACACCGAAGCGCTCGGCAAGTTCCTGCCTGACGTCGACCGGCCCAACGAGGGCGTGTTCTCGATCCAAGACGAGGACGAGCAATGGATGTCGCTGCGTTACGATCTGACAGCTCCGTTGGCGCGTTATGTGGCGCAGAATTTCGAGCGCTTGCCGCGTCCTTTCCGCCGCTACGCCTACGGGCCGATCTGGCGCAACGAAAAGCCGGGGCCGGGGCGCTACCGTCAGTTCATCCAGTTCGATGCTGATACCGTCGGCACCGACGCCATGACGGCGGATGCCGAGATCTGCATGCTGTTCAGCGACACCATGGAAGCGCTCGGCATCGCGCGGGGCCAGTACGTGATCCGTCTCAACAACCGCAAGCTCCTGGATGGGGTGCTCGAAGGCGCGGGGCTCGCAGGCGAGGCGCATGCGGGCACGCGGTTGGGCGTGCTGCGGGCGATCGATAAGTGCGATCGGCTTGGGATTGAAGGCGTGCGTGCGCTGCTCGGCGAAGGCCGCAAGGATGAGTCGGGTGATTTCACGCGCGGTGCCGGCCTCGATCTGGACGCGGTGACGCCGTTGATCGCCTACATCGAAGCGGGCCGCGAGGGGCGGTCGGCGACGTTGGACGCGTTGCGCCCGCTGGTGGAGGCAAGCGAGATCGGCCGTGAGGGTCTTGAAGAACTTGCACGCATCGATGCGTTGTTGAGCGCTGCGGGCTACGAGGCTGATCAGGTGGCCATCGAGCCGACCGTGGTACGGGGGCTTGAGTATTACACCGGCCCGGTGATGGAAGCGGAGTTGACGTTCGAGGCGCACGACGACGAAGGCCGCAGCGTGCGTTTCGGCTCGGTTGGCGGTGGGGGGCGTTACGACGGCCTGGTCGCGCGCTTCAAGGGCACCCAGATGCCGGCCGTTGGATGCTCCGTTGGCGTCTCACGCCTCCAGGCGGCGTTGCGCCATCTGGGCCTGCTGGAGGAGACGGCAGCTGCTGGCCCCGTGGTGGTGCTGGTGATGGATCACGCAGATGTGGTGCGCTATCAGCGCCTCACGCAAACGCTGCGACGGGCGGGCGTGCGCGCGGAGATGTACCTGGGAACCGCTGGCATGAAGGCGCAAATGAAATACGCCGACAAGCGCCAGGCGCCCTGCGTCGTGATCCAGGGGGGCGATGAGATCGCAGCGGGCACGGTGCAGATCAAGGACCTGGTCGAGGGCGCGAGGCTGTCTGAAACCATCAGCGATGCGAAGGCTTGGCGTGAGGGTCGCCCTGCGCAAGTGTCAGTGCCGGAAGCCGAGATGGTTGAGGCGGTACGCCGCGTGCTGGCGCGCGATGACGCTGAAGCTGCAAGCGATGCCGGTGACGGTAGCGCAGCTGCCCACGCGCTCACGCAGGACCAAGGCTAAAGACGGGCCCTTCAAGGATGACCGCAGAAACCGCCCGCCGCTTTCACGCTCTTGAAGAGCAGGCCCACGAGATCACGGCCGTGTTCGCGGCGCACAACTATGAGCCCGTCGCGCCGGCCATCATCCAAAGTGCGGATGTGTTCTTGGACGTGCTCGGTGAAAGCCTGCGCGCGCGGACCTACGTGTTCACCGATCCCGATGGCGATGAACTATGCCTGCGGCCTGATCTGACGGTTCCGACGTGTCGCTTACACGTGGAGCGCCATCCCTCAGGCGATGTGCGCGCGCGGTACTGCTACAACGGCTCGGCGTTCCGGTTTCAGCCCGGCGGCGGCGACGCCTCACATCCCCGCGAGTTCCGCCAGGCGGGTATTGAATCCTTTGCCGCAAGCGACCGCGAGAAGGCGGAAGCCGATATCGTCGCCCATACGATCGAAGCGTTGCGCGCCGCTGGTCTTGAAGAGTTCAACCTGCGCATTGGCGATCTGGGGCTGTTCAACGCCTTGCTGGCCGCGATCGGCATGCCGGAGCGCTGGCGCCAGAGGTTGCGCAACAATTTTTGGCGCCCGCAGGCCTTCAAGGAAGAGCTGTACCGGCTCACAACGGCGCCAGGCGGTGCCGCGCTGGGGCTGCCAAAGGAGCTGATCGACGCGATCGTGCCCGATGATCAGCGCAAGACCGAGCAGGTGGTCGACGCCTACCTTGCCCGCAACAACATCGAACTGATCGGCGCGCGCACGCTGGGCGAGATGGCGGCGAACCTGGCCTCACTCGCCAAGGATGCGCGCGCGACGCCCCTGCCCCCGCAGGAAGCTGAGCTGATCGAAAGCTACGCGGGCGTGACAGCACCCTCGCGCGCTGCGGGTGCGCGGTTGAAGGATCTGATGCGCGAGCGCGGCATCGACATTTCCGATGCGCTGGAGACGTTTCAGCGGCGCCTTGAACTGTTGGCGAAGGCCGGTGTCGAGGTGAGCCGTTGTCAGTTTTGCGCCAACTTCGGCCGCTCGCTTGAATACTACACGGGCTTCGTCTTTGAGATTGAGTCGCCGGTGCTCGGCGACGGCATCGCCGTCGCGGGCGGTGGCCGCTACGACGGGCTGCTCAAGGCCGTCGGCGCGCCCTACGATCTGCCGGCCGTCGGTGCTGCGATCCACACCGAGCGGCTTCTTGATGCGGTGCGGGGGACGGGCACATGAGCGATCGGCTGATCCTGGCCGTGCCCTCAAAGGGCCGCCTGATGCAGGACACGCTTGCGCTGTTTGAGCGCGCCGGCCTGACGATCCGCAAGATCGGCGATGAGCGCGGTTACCGTGGTGAGATCGTGGAACTGCCGGGCGTGGATGTGTCGTTCGTCTCGGCATCCGAGATCGCGCAGTTCCTCAAGACCGGCCGCGTGCACTTGGGCGTGACGGGCGAGGACCTGGTGCGCGAGGCGATGTTCAAGGTGGCCGAGCGCGTGCAGTTCTTGCTGCCGCTGGGGTTCGGCAAGGCCGATGTGGTTGTCGCCGTGCCCGATTGCTGGATCGATGTGCGGCGCATCGCGGACATCGAAGAGATGGCGCACACCTTCCGCCGGGTGCACGGCCGGCGGATCCGGGTGGCCACGAAATTCACCAACACCACGCGCCGGTTTTTCGCGACCCGGGGCGTCACGAGCTACCGGATCATCGAGAGCCTGGGCGCGACGGAGGGCGCGATCGTGGCCGGAACGGCGGAGATGATCGTCGACATCACGTCCACCGGTGAGACCTTGCGCGCCAACAAGCTGCGCATCTTGGACGACGGCCTGATCCTGCCCTCCCAGGCGAACCTGGTCGCTTCGCGCACGATCGACTGGCGTCCGGCCGCGCGGGAAGCTGAAAACGAGGTCATCCGGCGGCTCGAAACGGTGGTGCCTGAGGCGCCGGCTGAGGAGGCCGGGGCTGATTAGTGCACAGAGCGATCGACCGGGTTCACCACTGGTGAGCTCGCAGTCGCCCGAACGTGGTCTCAACCTTAAGTGCAGAGCGCCTCAGGTGGAACCACCTGAGGCGAAAGATGAACGGCAAAACAATGGCTTAGGTGTTGGTTCCGCTTCAAGCTGAAGCGAACCGACTCTAGTTGCCGTCGTTGAAGCCGCTGCGATAGCGTTGCATGAAGCGCTGGGAGAAGCTCCGGCGGCGGGGCCTTGGGCTCGTCCGAGGTCGAGGCGTAGGGCGTGCGCGCACGGTTTTCACGCGAGGCGCACGCGGCGGTGCTGAGCGTTTTTTCGTCGTCCGGGTCGGTTGCGTAACGGCCGGCTTTTGGCGCTCGGGACGCGCAGCACGGCGGCGGCGCGTGGGCGGTTTCGGCGGTTGAGCAACGCCGGTTTCAGCCCGGGGCGGTTTGATCTGCGGCAACGTCGATCCGTCGGCGCCATCGAGGCTCGCCACTTTCACCTCCCGCACCGTCACCACATCGCGCGGCGCGCGAACCAGCAACATCGGGCCCTTGCGGCGAAACGCGCCACGCTGCCATGCCGCCAGACGCCCGCGCGGTTGCGCATCGAGGATCGACGCCAATTCGCGGTACGTCACGCAGCGCACTTCCTCAAGCCCACACACCATACGGGCAAAGCGCTTCATCGCCCGCCAGTACGCGCCGTTGTTCCAGAGCGAGAAGTGATTGGCCACGTGCATGGGCGCGCGGTTGCCGTAGAAGTTGTGCTTGAAGTAGTTCACGTAAGTCGTGAAGGTCTGCCGCTCGTAGTAGCCCGAAAGTGCGGGATTGGGCTCACCCTTCGACTGCGAGACGTAGAAATTGTAGTCCATCGAAAGGGTGCGGCGGCTCGAACCGGCGAGCGGCAAAACGGCGAGTGGGAAGTTCCAGAACCCTTGAGCGGTGCGTTTGGGCCAGTTACCGCGTTTGCCCACGCGCGATGAATCGTAGCGCATGCCGAAGCGCTTCATCTGCTTCCACAGCCCCGGGCTCGTGCCCAACTGCGGCGCACGAAAACCGACGAGGCCACCGTTGGCGAATTCACGGTCAGCGCGCGTAGTGCCGCCAGCACCTGTCATCCGTTGGGCGCGCGCCAAAAGGGCGTCGAATTGCCGGAACTCGCTCGCCCAATCGGCGGCTGACCAGGTTTTGCCGTCAAAGTGGCCGACCGCGTGCGACGCGATTTCGTGGCCACCGTTGCGGGCAGCCCGCATGTAGGCCATGCGCGCGGCGATGTCGCCCTTATCTGAGGAGGCCCAGCCGATCGCGCTGCGACCGCGCCCGCGGCCTGGCGCATCATACAATTTGCGGTTTTTGCGGGTCACGAAGTAGACGGCGCTCACGAAGTAGGTGAAGCGCAGCGGCTTGCCTTCGCGCGTGATCTTGTCGGCGAACGCCAACGAGCGGCGCCACATGTCGTGGCTTTTTCCGCCATCAAAGGAGAACACGATGTACTGGGGCGGCCGCGGCGCAAGCTTGGTTTCTGCAGCCATCGCGGCGGGTGCAGCACAAGCCGCAGCGAGCGCCAATCCGGGCATCGCAAAGACGGTTGCGCGCGGTGAACACTTGGGAAGAAAACTCAAAAAACCCGTGGTTTGTCGCCGGCCGAAAGATGGCATCGGACGCTCCTGAAGCTTGAGAATGGCCCCCACGGTTCCTGTGCTGTTAAAGCGTGGAACCGCATCTCGCTGCTCAGTGATGCGTCTGATTGGTTAACGGGAGGTAAGGATTATGACCGTTGGGAAAACGCATGTGCCACACTGATACGCAACTGTGGATATCGTGGCACAGGTGGTTGCGTATGCGTATATTGCAGAAACCGATGTGTTTTTGATTCAAGAGAGGGATGGTAAATATGCCTCAATCACATGATCGTGCGGGCACTGAAGGTGCATCCGTAACGCCCTCAAACAGCTTGCAGAATGGACTGTCAGCGGGCGAGCACGGTGATCTGAAGGCGCGTTACGAGCGCGATGGGTTCATCTACCCTCTTGACGTCATGAGCGCGCAGGACGCAGCCGGTTATCGCGCGCAGCTCGAGGCGGCGGAAGCGCGCTACGGCGATGAAAAGACGTTCCGCCAAGCGCTGCGGCGCTATCCCAACTTGGTACTGCCGTTCGTCGATGAGGTGACGCGCTTGCCCGCGGTCACAGACGCGGTCGCCGCCCTGTTGGGGCCGGATCTGCTCGCGCTTGATGCGCCGTTCTTCATCAAGGAGCCGCGCACGGACGCTTACGTGTCCTGGCATCAGGATCTGCACTACTGGGGTCTGGAGAGCGACGAAGAGGTGACCGCATGGATCGCGCTGTCGGCTGCGACGCCGGCCAGCGGTTGCATGCGGTTCGTGGCGGGCTCGCATCGCACGCGGGTGGAGCACCGCGACACCTTCGCCGCTGACAACCTGCTCACACGCGGCCAGGAAATCGCGGTCGACGTCGATGAAGCGGACGCGAGCGAAGCCGCGTTGCAGCCCGGGCAAATGTCGTTGCACCACGGGCGCGTCTTCCACGCGTCACACCCGAACGGATCAGACGAGCGTCGCATCGGTCTGGCGGTGCGCTTCATCCCAACGCGGGCGCGTCAAACGGAAGGCGCAAACATGGCCGCCATGCTGGTGCGTGGCGAAGATCGCTACGGGCATTTCCGGTCTTGCGAACGCCCGCGCGCGATCATGGACCCGGCCGCGGTCGCCCACTGGCAGGAGATCGCCGGCGCCCGCAACAAAGTGATGATGGGCAACGGCTGAGCGGTGCGGGGACAGGCTGGCCTGAACGGCTGAACTGACCGGCTGGCCTGCAGGCCGAGCCGGCCACCGGCGCGGCGCGGCGTTAAGCGCCCGCTATTGGAGGCTGAGCGGGACCTCGCCGATGACGGTGGTGCGGTGCATGTAACGATCGGCGGTGTAGTCGGTGACCGCATAGTGCAGCGTGCACCGGTTGTCCCAGATGATCGTATCGCCGGCCGCCCAACGGTGGCGGTACTGGTAGTCCGGCTTGAGCGCATGATCGCGCAGGTAATCGAGCAGGGCGCGGCTCTCTTCATCGCTGAACCCCACGATGTGCGTGATGCTGCCCGGATTGATGAACAAGCTCGCGGCGCCGGTTTGCGGGTGCACGCGTATCAACGGGTGCTCGGCCCGGTTGGCCCCGTCGAGATCGCCGTCCGCGACGCGCTCATGGCTCCAGCCGCGCGCCGAGCGCGATGCGAAATCGTGCACAGCACGCAGCGGGCGCAACATCGCTTTCATGCCATCA
>JBCBJZ010000086.1:0-15935 GCA_038522635.1 Pseudomonadota bacterium
CCGGCTACGTTTTCGCCGCCGGCACAACGTGGGCCTATTCCTACGCCCTCATCCATCGCAACAACGTGCGCATCGACGCGCTCTACAATGTGTTGCCGCTTTGGCTGCGCGCCCTGCTCGACGTGGTTGCGCTGGCGCTGCTGTTGCTCTTCATGGGCGTCCTGACCACGCAGGCCTACACGGTCTTCGAGACGTCCTGGATTCAGAACTCCCGCTCGGTCACCACGCTCGCTTTGCCGCTCTGGCTGCCGCAGTTGCTATGGTTTGCCGGGCTCGCGCTGTTCGTTTTCACGCTCAGCTTCCTGCTGCTTTACGCCGTCGTGCTGCTTTTGCGCGGTGACCTGGCGCAGCTCCAGCGCATCGCCGGCACCCTTAGCGTGCAGGAGGAAGTGGAAGAGAGCACGCAAGGCATCCGCGAACTGGAGGGCCGCAGCCCCACGCCGCCCAGCGCGCGCCCCGACCAGGAGAGATAGAGGCCGTGGCCGGATACATCGTTGCAGCCCTGCTGGTCCTGGTCGCCGCCGCGGTGCCCGTCGCCGCCGTCCTCGGCATCCTCAGCCTTGGGCTCGACTACGCCTTCATGGACGGACGCCTGTCGTTGGCGCTTGGCGAATTCACCTGGGATAAGAGCAAGGAATTTCTGCTCGTCGCCATCCCGATGTTCATCCTCCTCGGCGAGATCATCCTGCGCGCCGGCATCGCGCAACGCATGTACAATGCCGTCGCGCAATGGTTGTCGTGGCTGCCTGGCGGGCTGATGCACGCGAACATCGGCTCCTGCGCGATCTTCGCCGCCACCTCCGGCTCAAGCGTTGCGACGGCTGCCACCGTTGGCACGGTCGCCTACCCGGAGATTGAGAAGCGGCGCTATAACGAGCGCCTGTTCCTGGGCTCGCTGGCGGCCGGGGGTACGCTCGGCATCCTGATCCCGCCCTCGATCAACTTGATCATCTACGGCCTGCTCACCGACACGTCCGTGCCGGAACTCTATCTTGCAGGCTTCATCCCGGGACTGCTGCTCGCCCTGCTGTTCATGGTCATCATCGTGATCAGTTGCCTGATGGCGCCCTCATGGGGCGGGGAGCGGGTTTCTGCCTCGTGGGGAGCGCGCCTGCGCGGGCTGGTCGATTTGATCCCACCCATCTTGTTGTTCTTGGCCGTGGTCGGCTCGATCTATTCCGGGCTTGCGACACCAACCGAGGCCGCGTCGGTCGGTGTGGTCTTCGCGCTGATCCTGGCGGCCTTCACCGGCACGTTAAGCTGGCGCATGCTGCGTGAGGCCTTCGAAGGCACCATGCGGACCACCGCGATGATCATGCTGATCATCCTCGCCGCCCTCTTCCTCAACTTCATCTTGGGCTTCATCGGCGTCACCCAGGCCCTCATCAAACTGGTCGCAGACCTCGGCCTCACGCCGCTGCAAACCATGATCATGATCGTGATCTTCTATCTGATCCTCGGCATGTTCATGGAAACGCTGTCGATGCTGCTGACGACGGTGCCGATCATCTTCCCGCTGGTGGTGAAGCTTGGCTACGACCCTGTCTGGTTCGGCATCCTCATCACGGTGCTGATGGAAGCGGCCCTCATCACGCCTCCCATCGGCGTCAACCTCTACGTCGTCCAAGGCGTGCGTACGCGTGCTGGCCCCTTCAATGACGTCGCCTACGGCGCCATGCCGTTCGTCTTGATGATGATCGCCATGGTCGCGCTGCTGATCGCCTTTCCGCAATTGGCCCTGCACCTGCCGGAGACCTACTACCGATGAGCACCACCTCTTCGTCCCTGCTCAAACTTGAGCGGTTCGAACGCTATCCTCTCACCTTCGGGCCAAGCCCGATCGAAGCGCTGCCTCGTATGAGCGAAGCGCTTGGCGGCAAGGTCAACATTTTCGCCAAGCGTGACGACTGCAATTCGGGGCTCGCGCTTGGCGGCAACAAGCTACGCAAGCTTGAGTACATCGTGCCCGATGCGATCGCGTCGGGCGCCGACACGCTCGTCTCCATCGGTGGCGTTCAATCGAATCACACGCGCATGGTGGCCGCGACGGCTGCTAAAATCGGCATGAAATGCGTGGTCGTCCAGGAAAGCTGGGTGCCACACCAGGACGCCGTCTACGACCGCGTCGGCAACATCATGATGACCCGTTTGATGGGCGCCGACAGCCGCATCGTGTCCGACGGCTTCAACATCGGCATCCGCGAAAGCTGGGAAGCGGCCATCCGCTCGGTCAAGGACGCTGGCGGCACACCCTACGGCATCCCAGCCGGCGCCTCGGTGCATAAGCTCGGCGGGCTAGGCTACGTGGGCTTTGCCGAAGAGGTGCGCGCGCAGGAAGCCGCCATGGGCGTCACTTTTGACTACGTCATCGTGTGCGTGGTCACGGGTTCGACGCAGGCCGGCATGGTGGTCGGCTTTGCCGCCGATGAGCGCGCGCAACGCGTGATCGGCATCGACGCGTCGGGCACGCCGGCGCAAACACGCGCCCAAGTCCGCAGCATTGTCGACAACACCGCTGACCTCGTCGAACTCGGCCGCCCCGTGCGCGAAGACGAGATCGTCATCCTCGAAGACTACGCCTACCCCGCTTACGGCGTGCCGAGCGAAGAAACCAACGACGCCATCCGCTTTGCTGCGCGCACCGAAGCGATGATCACCGACCCGGTCTACGAGGGGAAATCCATGCAGGGCATGATGGACCTCGTGCGCAAGGGCTTCTTTCCCGATGGCGCGAATGTGCTCTACGCCCATTTGGGCGGTGCGCCCGCCCTGAACGGCTACGCCTACATCTACCGCGACGGCTGACGTGGGGCGCGCTGAAACGGCGCCAAAACTAGAGCAACGGGCGCAAAGTACGAATCACCGGGCCGAACACTCACGCCTTGCCTTTGCGCCCAAAGTTGCTCTGCACTTAAGATTTAGATCATCTTTGGTCGATTGGTCGGGCTCACCTGTGGTGATCCCGATAAATCGCCCGATGATCTAGACCAGACGGCTTTGCTCCACGGCCGCCCCGATGAAGCTTGCAAACAGCGGATGCGGCGCGAACGGCCGGCTCTTCAGCTCGGGATGAAACTGCACGCCGATAAACCAGGGGTGCTCGCGCAGTTCCACGATCTCCGGCAACAGCCCATCAGGCGATACGCCTGAGAACGTCAGCCCAGCCGCTTCGAGCGGTTCACGATAGCGCATGTTCACTTCGTAGCGGTGGCGATGGCGCTCCGACACCTGCGTGTCGCCATAGGCTTCCGCCACGCGGCTGCCCGGCGTCAGTCGCGCCTGGTAGGCCCCAAGCCGCATCGTCCCGCCAAGATCGCCTTGCGCCTCTCGTGTCTCCATCTCGTTACCGCGCATCCACTCGGTCATCAGCCCGACGAGCGGTTCATCGCACGGTCCAAATTCCGTTGAGCACGCCCCCTCAATGCCGGCCAACGCGCGTGCCGCCTCGATCACCGCCATCTGCATGCCAAAGCAGATCCCGAAATAGGGCACCTGGTGCACCCTTGCGAAACGCGCCGCTTCGATCTTGCCTTCCGCGCCGCGCTCGCCAAAGCCGCCTGGAACGAGAATGCCGTCCACATGGCCCAGGTGCGCGGCCGGGTCCTCGCGCTCAAACAGCTCCGATTCAACCCAAGCGATGTTCACCTTCACCTTGTTGGCGAAGCCGCCGTGGACCAACGATTCCATCAGCGACTTATAGGCGTCCGGCAACCCGGTGTATTTGCCAACGATCGCAATCGTGACCTCGCCTTCAGGGTTGGCCACCTGCGATGAGATCGCCTCCCAACGGGTCAGGTCAGGCGCGGGCGCCGCATCGATCCCGAAAGCGGCAAGGACCTCATCATCGAGCCCCTCGTGGTGGTAGCTCAGCGGCACATCGTAAATGCTCGCGACATCGAGCGCCTGGATGACAGCGCGCTCGCGCACGTTGCAGAACAGTGCGATCTTTGAGCGTTCCGTTACCGGTACGGGGCGATCGCAGCGGCATAACAGGATGTCAGGCTGGATGCCGATGGAGCGCAGCTCTTTGACCGAGTGCTGCGTCGGCTTGGTCTTCAGTTCGCCCGCGCTTGGGATGAAGGGGATCAGCGTCAGGTGGATGTAAATCGACTGGCGCCGCTCAAGCTCGTTGCCAAGCTGGCGGATCGCTTCGAAAAACGGCAGTGCTTCGATGTCGCCCACCGTCCCGCCGATCTCGCACAAAACGAAATCGACATCGTCGTTGCCGCTAACGATGAACGCCTTGATCGCATCGGTCACGTGCGGGATCACCTGCACCGTGCCGCCGAGGAAATCGCCGCGGCGTTCCTTCTGCAGGATCTGCTGGTAGATGCGCCCCGTGGTCACGTTGTCGGATTGGCGCGCCGGCACCCCGGTGAAGCGCTCGTAGTGCCCGAGGTCGAGGTCCGTTTCCGCGCCGTCATCCGTCACGAACACCTCACCGTGTTGGTAAGGGCTCATGGTGCCGGGGTCGACGTTGAGGTAGGGGTCAAGCTTGCGCAGGCGCACCTTGTAGCCACGCGCCTGGAGCAGAGCCCCGAGGGCGGCTGAGGCCAAGCCTTTGCCGAGCGAAGAAACCACGCCACCGGTGATGAAGATATACCGTGCCATGGGAGGTCATTGTTAGCGGTGGTGCGCGGCGATTCGAAGTGGCTATTTTGCCCTGCCCTCGCCTATCGGTGCAGCCGGTGGGGCATACCATGGGCGCCGCAGTACGCAAGCGCGCCCGTTCGCGGCATTATCAACACGGATAAAGGCTGTTTACCGGCGACGGCGGAACAACCGTTTCAAGCCACGTGGTGAACCCCGATGGGCCCCCGCGGTCAGGGGTGCTGGACCGCCCAGCCGGCGCCGACCCGCAATGCAGCCGCGCAAACACCGCTGGTAAGCGCCTGAACAGCGTGCTCGGTTACGCGTCGAGACCACGCAGCTTGAAAAGCGTGCGCGGCAGGACGAAGCGCAGTTCGCATGCGCCGGCGTTGAGAGCACGCTCGCGCCTACGGTAAAGGTGGCCACGAAGACGCCGGCACTCAGCAGCAGGGCTGCGAGGGAAGATGTGATGATGCGCTGAATCACGCGTGCCTCGTTAACGTTGTGTGCCGGCGTGGCGAAGGGTGAACGGGCGGAGCCAAAACGGCCCACACACACTCGATGGCCGCAAAACTAGCGTGCAGGCCATGAATGCAGCCTGAACCATCGCGGCTCGCGCGCTGAAACTGTTCCAACAAATCAGCGCCAGCGCCGCGCGATCAAGGCCTCAAAAGGCGTAATCCTTAAAGACGTTGGTGATATCGCCCGCCCAACGCCCGCGGTACAGCCGCAGCATTTCATCGGCTGACGTCTCGCCCGTCTCGACCATTTGATCGAGCGCATCGAGGTGCATGCTTTCAAGCTGCCCCGTGTTGCTTAAGAAACCTCGCCGATCGAGCCCCGCCCGCGACAGCGCCAGGCACTCACGCGCGATATCACGCACCGTGCGGTTGCCAAGCCGCGCTTCAAAGCCCTGCGTTGGCACATCATCGCGCAACTGTTGACGCTGCTCTTGGGTCCACGGCGCGATCAGATCGCTCGCCGCTTGCAGTGCTTCGTCATCGTAGAGCAGCCCGACCCAGAACGCCGGCAGCCCGCAAATCCGCTCCCACGGACCACCATCGGCCCCGCGCATTTCTAAGAACCGCTTCATGCGCACTTCAGGAAAAATGGTCGTCAGATGATCCGACCAATCGTCGAGCGAGGGCTTTTCACCCGGCAACTGCGGCAGTTTGCCTTCTAGGAAGGTGCGGAACGATTGCCCGGTGACATCGATCGAGTTGCCATCGCGGAAGACGAAATACATTGGCACATCAAGCGCGTAATCCACGTAAGCTGAAAAGCCCATCCCGTCTTCGAACACGAACGGCAGCATGCCGGCGCGCTGATTGTCGACGTCACGCCAGACCTCCGAGCGCATCGAGAGCGCACCGTTCGGCTTGCCATCGGCGAACGGGCTTGATGCGAACAAGGCCGTCGCGATCGGCTGCAGGGCGAGGGACACGCGCAGCTTGCGCACCATGTCGGCTTCCGAGGCGAAATCCAGGTTCACCTGGATCGTGCACGTCCGGTACATCATATCGAGGCCGCGGGTGCCCACTTTGGGCATGTAGCGGGTCATCACGCCGTAACGTTGCTTGGGCATCTGCGGAATCGCCGCCAGCGGCCACATCGGCGAGAAGCCCAGACCGAGAAACCCGATTCCCAGTTCGCGGCTGACGGCCTTCACTTCCGAAAGGTGAACGCTCGCTTCGGTGCACGTTTGGTGGAGCGTACGCACCGGGGCGCCGGACAGTTCGAACTGGCCGCCGGGCTCCAGCGAAATGTTGCCGCCGGGCTCACCGGGACCTCGCTTCAGCCCGATGATGTTGTCACCTTCCATGATCGGCAACCAGCCAAACTGGTCGATCATCGACTGCAGGATCGCGCGAATGCCACGCGGCCCCTCGTAGGGCACCGGCGACAGATCATCGGTGTGGAACACGAACTTCTCATGCTCGGTTCCAATGCGCCAGTCGTCGCGGGGTTTGCAGCCGGTCTCAAACCAGCCCACCAGATCATCGTAACTTTCGATGGGGGGCGAGGGGGCGCCCATCTCACGCGTGGACATCGTGGTTCGGGTCCTTCGGCGTTTCGCACCGCGCTGCACGTTTTGCACGCGACAGGATGCGGGCGGGAGAAGCGTGGAGCTTGGGTCGGCGCCACCGGCAACTTCGGTCAGCATCCATAAGTGGCGCCCGAAGCCGGGGTCAAGCGCCATGAGCGGCGCGAAGCGACCGCGCTCAGGCCTTTGCGTTTTTGGCGGGTCCGGCTCAGGCTCTGAACGCCCGCAGCCTTAGGGCATCGCGAGCGTCGCTTGTACCAGCGCCAGGGCTGCTACGGCTGCGGTATCGGCACGCAGGATTCGCGGTCCCAGCGAGATCACCACAACCGACCGCATGGCCAACAGCGCGCTGCGCTCAGCTTCTGAAAATCCGCCCTCAGGACCGATCAGAACACCTGGTCCTCGCTCATTGTGCGCGTCATCCTTGGCGCCTTCCTTCATGCCACTAAAAGCATCGCGTAGCGCCGTAAGAGGGGAAGCCTCTGGCGCCCCCTCGTCGCAAAAGATGAGAGGTCGATCCGGACCCCATCCCGCCAAAACCGCATGGAGCTGCTGCGGCTCATCGACGATCGGCAACGCCAGCAGGCCGCATTGTTCGGCCGCCTCGATGACGTTCGCGCGCAGGCGTTCGCCCTTCACGCGCGTCACCTGCGTGTGCTGCGTGATCACGGGGCGCAGACGGCTCGCCCCCATCTCGGTCGCCTTCTGGACCATGTAATCGAGCCTCGCGCGCTTGAGCGGCGCGAACAGGTAATCGAGCGGCGGCAACAGCGTCTGGGCCCGCACCTGCCGGACCGCCTCAAGCGTGAGCGCGCGTTTGCTGCGTTGTGCGACCCGCGTTAGCCACTCACCATCGCGCCCGTTGAACACGAGCAACTCCGCGCCGACGTCAAGCCGAAGCACGTTCAGCAGGTAGTGCGTTTGATCGCGGTCAGGCACCACCGCAACGCCAGCCGTCAGGGGCGCATCGCAAAACAACCGCTGCGCCTTGAAGTCGTAGCTTGCCACGCGGCGCTTCGCCTCCCGCTCACACACTTGAAGACCACAGCGCACCGCCGTGCAGGGCTCAAGCCCGTCCCTGCGCCACCAACACGCACCCGGGCATGCCGGGGGGACGTTGGCCAGCGCGCGCGCATTCATGCTAGCCGTTGGAGCGAAGTGAGCAAAGGCGCCACGGCTGCGTTTTCAGCCGGCCGTCTACCCCTACCAGCCCCGGAGCGCCGTCACAGCCCATGACGCAAAGCCAAGTGACGCAAAGCCAAGGCCAGCCGACCGCCGCCTCCTCACCGACCACGCCGCCCGGCGAGCGCGTGCATGTGGCGGATGCGCCGGCGCGCAATCTGTTTGAGCGCTTTGCACCGGCAGCCGCCTTACCCTTCGGCCAGCTGGCGCGCTTCGATCGCCCGATCGGCGCGTGGCTACTGCTGATGCCGTGCTGGTGGTCGCTGACTTTGGGCGAGATGGCCAACGGCGCGGCCTACCCAAACCTGTGGTTTGCCTTTCTGTTCATGGTCGGCGCCTTCGTCATGCGCGGCGCTGGCTGCACCTATAACGACCTTGTCGACCACGACTACGACGGCCGGGTCGCCCGTACGGCCCTTAGGCCTTTACCCTCAGGCCGGGTCACGCGCCGTCAGGCTGCGATCTTCATGGTCGGCCTGTGCCTGATCGGGCTTTTGGTGTTGGTCCAGTTCAACACGCTCACGATCTGGCTTGCGATCGCCTCTCTGGGTCTGGTCGCCCTCTACCCGTTCATGAAGCGGTTCACCTACTGGCCGCAGCTTATTCTTGGCCTCACGTTCAAATGGGGCGCGCTGGTCGGGTGGACGGCGGCGCGCGGCGAAGTGGCCTGGCCGGCGCTCATCCTTTACGCGGGCTGCGTTTGCTGGACGATCGGCTACGACACCATCTACGCGCATCAGGACAAGGAGGACGACCTGATGCTCGGGCTCAAATCCACCGCGTTGCGCTTCGGCGCCAAGACGCGAGCCTGGGTGGGCGCGTTCTACATCGTCGCCTGGTCGGCCTGGACGGTCGCTGCAGCGCTGTCTGGCGCACACTTGATCGCGTTCCTGGGCCTGGCGCTCGCCGCCTGCCACATGGCCTGGCAGGTCGCGACGCTCGATACCGAGGATGGCGACAACTGCCTGATACGCTTCAAGTCGAACCGCGATCTGGGCTTCATCGTGCTTGGCGGCTACTTGGCCGACATGGGCGTAACCGCCCTCGTCGCCTGAAGTCGGTCACAGCCAAGCCGGCCCCCTTGCGGCTATCGCACGCGCGAACGAGGCTCCAAAACGCCAGCGCCACCGCTGCGAACCTCTTGGAGGGGGTCCGCTTGGCGGTGGCGCTACCTAGCCTGTTAACTTCCGAGCGCGTCGTCTTTTTGCGACGTCTACCCCGGATACTAACCGAAGGTGTTTGCGTTGCACTTAAAAAACACCGTTAAAGAGTGATGAAGGTAGGCTAAGAAAACGCCTCCCGCTTAACGATACTGGGGCCTAAACAGGCGTCCCAGCCGCGCACGCGCCCTCAAACGGACCACGCAGCCCGCGACCGCCCAGCGAAAGCGCGTTGCCCGGCAGGGTTGCCAGCAACGCCACGGTGGGGCAGGACGCGCAAGGCTTGGGCTGTCGTCTGGCGCGATGCGCCGTTTCAACCGGCAAAGCCTAAGCGCATTGTATCCCCAACCGTAAAGGGCCCGAAGATGAGTGAGGCGACGCAAGCGCAACCGCAACAATTGTTGCATCTGGTGTTCGGCGGTGAGTTGTCCGCGCTCGATGGGCACGAGTTCGCCGACCTGTCCAAGCTCGACATCGTGGGCATCTACCCGAATTACGCCGAAGCCTTGAAGGCCTGGCGCGGCAAAGCCCAAAGCACGGTCGATAACGCCCACATGCGCTATTACATCGTCCACATGCACCGTCTGCTCGATCCCGAGCAGGACGAGACCGCGTGATCCGCCCGTGAGCGCGCCGCGCGATCCCCACGCCCCGCAAGAGGGCCGACCGGCCCCTCAACCCGGCCCGACGCAGGCGATGGTTCGCGAACCCTCGCCAGCGACAGGTGCGGTACGTGATGATGCGCGTGCAACGCAAGCGGCTGAAACTGCCGCCAAAGCCAAGCGGCCGGCCAATTGGCCGCTCCTCAGACGCTTTGCCCAGACGTGGATCGCCCCACGCTGGAAGGCGATCGCCATCACCATCGCGTTCACATCCGCGCTGGCGGCCATCGGCGGGCTCTATCCGCTGATCATCAAATTCGCCTTCGATGAGTTGATGGCGAAGCAGGACATGAACGTCCTCACCCCGCTGATTATCGCCATCGTCGGCGCTACCATGCTGCGGGCAACCTTCATGTACGCGGCCGCCATAACCTCAAACCGGGTGATCATGCGTTTGGGCGTAGACCTGCAGCGGTTTGCGTTCGCGCACCTGATGAAAGCCGATTTTGCGCGATTCGGGCGAGAAGCACCGGGCAAGCTGCTCTCCCGCCTCACGAACGATATCGCGGTCATCCAACTGGCCTGCGGGGCCGCCCTGACGAGCGCTTTGCGCGACATCCTGACGGCGATCGCCCTCGTGATCACGATGATCTATCTCGATTGGGCGATGACGCTTGTCGTGCTTTGCATCTATCCGATCGCCGCCTGGCCCATTAACGTCGTGGGCCAGCAGTTGCGCAAGGTCACCACGCGCACCCAGGAAGAGCGTGCGAACCTGACCGCGGCGCTCGCAGAAACGCTCGCGGGCGCGCGGCTGATCAAGACCTTCGGGCTGGAGCGGTTCAGCCGCGATCGCCTCAACGGCGGGTTTGAGCGCGTCTACGACCTACAGATGAAGGGGGTCTTCCATCGCGCACGCCTTGATCCGATCCTCGAAGCGCTTGGCGGTGCGGCCATCGCCGCCGTGATCGCCTTTGCCTTCTGGCGGATCAGCCAGGGGACCAAAACCGTCGGCGACTTCATGGGCTTCACGAGCGCCTTGCTGATGGCCGCGCAACCGGTGCGGGGGCTGGGCCGGCTAAACGCACGCATCAACGAGGGGTTGGCCGCGCTCGAGCGGGTCTACGCGCTGCTCGACGAGAAACCGAAGATCGCCAGCAAACCGGGTGCGCCCGCGCTGCATATCACCAGCGCGCGCGTCGGCTTTGAAGATGTCACGTTCGCTTACGGGGAGCATGCGCCGGCGGTGCGCGGGCTGACCCTCGAGGCGGCCGGCGGCAAAACGCTAGCGCTGGTCGGCGCATCGGGTGCCGGCAAATCCACGATCATCAACCTCGTGCCGCGGCTGTTCGATGTGAGCGCCGGACGGATCACCATCGATGATCAAGACATCCGCGATGTGAACCTTGAAAGCCTTCGCGCGTCGATCTCAACCGTGTCGCAGGACGTGACGTTGTTCGACGATACGATTCGCGCCAACATCGCGTTTGGCAAACTCAACGCTACAGACGATGAGATTGAGGCTGCCGCCCGCGCCGCTGCAGCCCATCGCTTCATCGAGGCCCAACCGGCTGGCTATGGGACCATCATCGGCGATCGCGGGATGCGGCTTTCGGGCGGCCAACGCCAGCGCATTGCGCTCGCCCGCGCGATCCTGAAGGACGCACCGATCCTGCTGCTGGATGAGGCGACCAGCGCGCTTGATACCGAGTCTGAGCAACTGGTGCAGGACGCGCTCGCCCGCTTCACCCGCAACCGGACAACGATCGTGGTCGCGCACCGCCTATCGACCGTGCAGAACGCCGATCTGATCGGCGTCATGGAGGCGGGGGAGATCGTTGAGCAGGGCACACACGCGAGCCTCATCCAGAGCGACGGCCGTTACCGTGCCCTGTGCCAAACCCAGTTGATCGATACGCAGGAAGCGGATGCCGCCGAGTGAGCGCGACTGCTCCCTCTTTGCATCCGGATGAGTTTTACATACGGCTGGGTTTTACGGGCGACGATCGGCGTTGACGTCTTCGGCCTCCGCCTCGGCCTTGCGGCGTGGATGCATCGGCGGCAAGGGCGGCGCAAGCCCCAACCGCACCATCTCGTCGTGCATCTCAAGCGGCCCTAAGCAGCGAAACAGCACCTTCTCTTCGACGGCGATGTAAGCGCGCACCTGCGGAAACGCAGCCTGCTTGCCCTGCGTCTTGGCCCAATCGGGCCCGCGCTCGAAGATTTCCTGCAGCCCCTGCGCGATCATCGCCTGGCGTTGCTTGCGCAAGCTCGCACAGGTCGCCGCATCAAGCAGACCCGCGTGCGCGGACGCACTGGTCGCGACGTTGAACACCAAACCGCCGCACAACACGGCGGCACCAAGCGCAACCGCCGTAGCCGCCTTCAAAGTCACGTCACGCATACGCCCTCTCACGGCTGCCGATCGGCGTGTTGCGATCGCACAGCCCGTGTCTTCTTCTGGGTCATCGCTTCACGAACCGACCCGACGCTGTCAATCATATGCGCCGACAATCCCTAACAAATCGCCAGCTTTGAGGCTTGCCCCGCCGACCAAGGCGCCGTTCACATCCGGTACGGCCATCAACGCGGCCGCGTTGGCCGGCTTCACCGAACCGCCGTAGAGCAGCCGCATCCCACGGCCTTCGTCCCCGGCAAGTGTCACCAGCAACGCTCTGAGCCCTGCATGGACCTCCGCCACGTCGGCTTCGCTGGGCGTAAGTCCGGTGCCGATGGCCCACACGGGTTCGTAGGCCAGCACCGTGTTGGCAGCGGTGATGCCGGCTGGCAGCGAGCCACGCACCTGGGCTTCGACCACCGCCATGGTGCGCCCCGCGTCGCGCTCCTCGCGTGTTTCGCCCACACAAATGATGGCGGTTAGCCCGGCGCGATGCGCAGCCGCCGCTTTGGCCGCCACCGTCGCATCATCTTCGCCATGATCGGCACGCCGTTCACTATGTCCCACGATGACCGCGTGCGCGCCCGCGTCGGCAAGCATTTCAGCGGCAATATCACCGGTGTGCGCGCCCGAAGCCTGCGCGTGGCAATCCTGCGCGCCGACCTGCATCGGCCCATCGCCGACGCTTTGCGCGAGCGGGTGGATCAGGGGTGCTGGCGGGCAGATCATGACGTCAACGCGCTCAGCCTGGCCGCCTGAGCGAAGCGCCGTATTCACCGCACGTGCTTCATCGAGCGTCTGCAACAGCCCGTTCATTTTCCAGTTACCCGCCACCAAGGCTCTGATCTTGCTCATCGCTCTCCCGCTCTCTTAGCATCTCACCGTCATGTCGATGGGCGCTGCCCGCCCGTCCGCTCAGGACAGCGTGCCGCAGCTCGACCCAACGCGCACCGCTCGCATCCGTGCTCACTGGACACCACTTCCCAAGGTGGCGCATACCATGACCAACACGAAGTGCGCGATCAGCGCGTGAGCTATGGCTCGCGCAGCCGGCTAGACTCTAAGCCCAAGGGAACCGACATCATGCTCGACTCCATTCGCCGCGGTACCAAGTCTTGGATGGCTATGGGCCTATTTTTCCTGCTGATCTTGAGCTTCGCGGTGTGGGGCATCGCCGATCAGATCCCGGGCTTTGCGCCGGGCGCGGTCGCGAGCGTGGGTGATCGCGAGATTTCGCAGCGGGCGTTCTCCACAGCCTATCAGAGCCAGATCGCGCAGGTGTCCCAGCGCGTCGGCCGCCGCCTCACGCGTCAAGAGGCCCAGCAGATCTATCCCCTGCTGCGCCAGCAGCCCGGCGTCACGCTTGAAGGCGATGTGTTGAGCCGCTTGCTCGGGCGCGCCGCGATCGACCAGCACGCGCAAGCGCTCAGTCTGGGCCTCAGCGATGACGCGGTCGCCAACGGCATTCGAAACAATCCCCTGTTTCGCGGGATCAACGGCTCGTTCGACCGCCAGCGGTTCGCCGGCGTTCTCCTCAACGCGGGCATGACCGAAGAGGGCTACGTGATCGAGCAGCGCCGCGGCAGCATCCGCGAGCAACTGACGACCTCACTTGCGACCGCCATCACGCCGCCGCCGGCCATGGTGGACCTGCTGCACAAGTTCCAGAACGAGACCCGCACGATCCGCTATTTCGTGCTCGACCCGAAGGTCGCCGGCAAGATCAAGCCGCCAACCGACAAAGCTTTGAAGGCGCACTACGAAGCCAACAAGCGCCAGTTCATGCAGCCTGAACTGCGCCAGGTTGATCTGGTCGTGCTGAACCTTCCTGCCGCGCTCAAGCTGACGCCGGTCACGGACAAGCAGATCGCGGACGCCTATGCGCGCACCAAATCGCGCTACGACAAGCCCGAGGAGCGTGAGGTCTGGCAGCTGTCGTTCCGCGACGCCAAGAAGGCTGCACAGGCGCAAAAAATGCTCAAAGACGGCAAGTCGTTCGAAGAGATCGCCAAAGCGTTCGATATCGCGGCCACAGACTACAAACTTGGCACCGTCAAACAGGCTGACATGATCGATGCGGCGATCGCGAAGGCTGCGTTTGCGCTTAAGAAAGACAAAACCTCGGGCCTGGTGAAGGGCCGCTTCAGCAGTGCGATCCTGAGGGTTGCCACCATCAAGCCCGGCAAGCCGAGCACGCTGAAAGAGGCAACGCCGCAGGTCCGCGCCCTGCTGCAGCGCGAGCGTGCGCAGGAAACGATCCAGGCCATGCACGATAAAATTGATGCCGCGCGCGGTGATGGCAAAAGCATGGCCGAGGTCGCCAAGGCGTTCAAACTGGAGCTGCAGGCGGTCACGGTCGACGCGCAGGGGCGGGACGCTGACGGCAAGCCGAAGCTGGAAGGCAACGATGCAGCCGCGATCGCGCGCGCTATCTTTGCTGGCGACGTCGGAGTGGAAAGTGACATCGTGGAACTGCGCGATGGCGGCTATGCTTGGTTCGACGTTTTGAAGGTCACCCCCACCAAGCAAAAGACGTACGAACAGGTGGCCAAAGACGTCAAAGCGATCGTCACCGATCTTGAGACGCGCCGTGCGATCCGCAAGGTGGCAACTGAGCTGGTCAAAAAGATCAACGGCGGTGAAACGCTCGAAGCGATCGCCAAGGCCCGCAAGCTGAAGATCGAAACGTCGAAGGCGCTCAAACGTCAGGACAACGTGGCTGGCGCTATCCCGGCAGCGACCGTGCGGCGCGCGTTCTCAATCCCGCAGGGGGAGGCGGCCACCACGCCCAGCGCTGGTGATAAGTCACGCATGATCTTCGAGGTCGCTGAGGTGAAGCCGGCCGGCAAGATCACGGATCAGGAGCGCACAACGCTGGTGCGGTTGCTGAGCAATCAAATGCGTGACGACACGATCACCACGTATGTGGCGGCGTTGCTTGAGAAGTATGGGCAATCCGTCAACGAGCGCGAGGTTCGCCGTGCCACGGGCGAGGATGTCAGCACGCCCGGCGGCCGCGGCAGCTTCTAAAAGTTCATCCGCCGGAGGGGGAACCCCGAAGGTGGTAAGATGAACGACAAAGCAGAGTTCATCCGCCGGAGGGGGAACCCGGACGGCGATAAGATGAACGACAAAGCAGTGCTCGTCCGCCGCAGGGGGAACCCCGAAGGCGGTAAGATGAACGCCGTTGTGCTTATCGACGAAGAACTCGTTCTCTCACAGACGACGAACAAAGAGGCGCCGTGGACGCTCCCCTAGACGAGGCCGAAACGCCAAGCGACGCGGGCCACGGCCTCGCCATCATGCCAGGACGCGAAGCGTTTGCTGCCGACCATCAAGCCGGCAACGCGCAGGTCGTTTGGACGCGGCTCATCGGCGATCTTGAAACACCCGTGTCGGCGATGTTCAAGCTCGCGCAGGCCTTCAAGCCCGCCGCGGCAACCGGCGCCAAAGGGGATGCCGCCGCCATCGGTGCATCATCGCATGCGGCCAGCGATCCGCGCGCGATGAACTTCCTGCTTGAGTCCGTTGAAGGCGGTGACGTGCGCGGGCGCTACTCGATCATCGGCCTCGCACCCGATCTCGTGTGGCGTTGCTTTGGCACGCGCGCCGAGATCAACGTCAAGCCGCAGACTGACCCCGACGCGTTCGTTGAGGACACCGCTGAAACGTTGTCCTCGCTGCGCGGCCTGCTTGCGCGCTCGCGCATTGCGACGCCGGAAGGCCTTCCGCCCATGGTCGCTGGCGTCTTCGGCTATATGGGCTACGACACCGTGCGCCTCGTTGAGCATTTGCCCGATACGCCCCCCGATGTGCTGGGCGTTCCCGACGGCGTCATGATGCGGCCAACGCTGATGGTGATCTTCGATGCCGTGAAGGATGAGATCACCGTGGTGACGCCGGTCTATCCGGCCGCTTTGTCGGCTGCCGAGAATGAGAACTTCACCACTTCAGATGAT
>JBCBJZ010000087.1:0-15657 GCA_038522635.1 Pseudomonadota bacterium
GCTGTACCGTCTGTGGTGTCGCCAACAACGCCTGCGTTGTCCGGCAAGGTAACAGCAAACCCCGTCGCTGTGATCACGATCGTGGCGCCCGTGATCTCATTGCTATCGCCGTCGTAGACTTTCAGATTGAGGTCGGCCGCCGTGGTCGTGCCGCTCGGCGCACCGCCGCCCGGCACCTCAAGGTCGGTCGCGAACGTATCGGAAATCGTCACGTCCCAGGCATCGTCTGCGCCGGTGTTTTCGACCACGATCGCGAATTTGACGAGATCGCCGTCCGAGACGTGATCAAGGTTGGCGTTGGTCTCGTTGAAGCGATCGACTGCGCCGGTGAAGGGTGCAGCGGTTGCGGCTTCACCGGGGCTTTCCCAGGTCACACCATTGCCCAGGCTGCTGGAGAAGGAGGGATGGGAGTCGGTGTTGCTGGTCGAGACGACCGCCTTGCGCAACTGCAATTCGGGCGACAGGCGCGTCGCGGTGACGCTTGAGAACTCTTGCAGCGTTTGCGCCTGTGATGTCCGCGAGAGCACCCAGGCCTGGTTCTCGACATCGCTGCCGTCGGCTACACCGAAGTCGAGCGCGCGCACGGTGTAGAACACATCCACCGTCGTCGCCTGATGGTCGGTGCGGTCAAAGTCCCCGAAGTCCAGTTCGAAAAACTCAGCCACCGGGTCGTGGACCACCTGGGGCACGTCCGCCTGGGTATAGACGCTGGTGTCGACGTTGACGTGCAGGTTGTGGTTGGTGCCGAACTTGATCTCGTTCTCACCGGGGATGGTGTTGTTGAGGTTGCCCGCGTCGGTGGGGTTGGCAATCACCGACAGCGACGAGAAATCGAAGTGCGAGAAGTCCCCGTAGTCGCGCAGTCGGAATTGCTCCGCATCCGCGATCGGCATGTTGAGCGTGACCCGGTAGGTGACGAGATCGCCGGCCTCGAACTGATCGCCGTGCGTGGTGGAACCGTTGACCGCGAAGACCACTTTGGTGATGTCCACATCGCCAACGCGAATGCCCGCTGACCCGTCGTCTGAGACTTCCGTTGAGGTCCCCGTCGAAGCGCGGTGGGTGACATCGCCGGTGACGGTGGCGCGGTTCGACATCCGGTCGCCGAGATCAACGCTCAAGTTCGTATCGGGCGAGACTTGGGTGGTGCGGTAGGCTTCCAGGATGCGGGTCTGAAAGACGATACGGACCTCAGATTCGTCCGTAATCGTGGTGTCGCCTGAAGCGAACAGGTCGCCCGTGATCACCTCCCCCGTCTCATCGGTGAAGTCGAACTGAACGGACGTCGTGCCATCCGCGTTTTCCGTGACGGTGAAGTTTGGCGCGGTCCACGTGCGCAAACCGCCAGTGCCCGTCACCAGCGTCATCCCGGTGGTGCTGAACGCGCCGTTGCTGGTGGCGCCGTTCTCCTGGATCGACCAGGTTGGCGCAAACGTATCGACGAACTCCTGGCCGTCGCTGAACACATCGTCGATGACGATGTTGTCGAGTTCAAAAAAGTCTGAGACCTGGAACTTGATCTGCCACTGCAACAGGTCGTCCGGCGCGGGGATGCCATCGATCTCGTTGATGCTGTCGTTGTCGGTGTCCTGGTCGATCAACGTCACCGACTTTTGCAGGGCAACGGATTTACCAGCGATTGTGGCGTCCGACCCATCCTGGTCATCGGTGCCGAAGCTCGCGTCGGTGCCGACGTCGAAAGTGAAGGTTTCGGCCGGCACGTCGCCGGTGATGACGCTCTCGTTGAGGATGTCGACCGGGTTGCCGGGCGTAGGCACCACGAGGTTGCCGGAAGAATCTCTGTCGGCGATGAACGCCTGATAGGTGATTGCCAGATCGACAGGTGCCGCGAGCCCGTTATGGCCATCGGCGATCGTGAAGGTGAAATTGTTGTCGCTCGTCGGGTTGGCCTGGCCGGCCAGGGGCAGATCCGTGATCGTGATGTCGTAGCTGCCGACGGTCACCGTGTGCGGCAGATCGCTCGTCGGATCGAGGGCGGGGATGTTGACGCCGTTGATGGCCAGTGTGCCATCCACAAACGCGAGCGCATCGGCCATCACGTCGTTGACGACCAGATCATCGAACGCAAGTCCGCCCTCCAGATCAACGTTGATCGTGTAGGTCAGCGGATGCGAAGGGCCTGACACGTTTTCCGAACTGGAATCTTCGCCCTGCACCGTCTTGAGGATCGTTGCCGGCGTCGCTTCCGTGTTCGCCGATGTGAGACCCGCCTGGTGGTTGCCCGTGATAAAGCCACCTGAGGCGCGGAACTGCGTCGTGTCGCCCAAGGCCAGCGTGTCGCTGAGGGCCGTGGTGATCTGCAAAGCCGGCGGCACATCCGCGCCCGTCACCTCCAACAGCGGCAGGCGGTAGACGTACAGCGTTGCGTTCTCGAAGCCGCTCCCCTGCGGCAGCGCGTCGCCGGTGATCGGATGCGTCGCGGTGCTGTTGCCGCTCGCATCGTAGACGATCGGCGTTTCGGAGAGCACATCGCCGCCGCCAAAGCTGGCGCTGGACGGTGCATCCGCCGTCGCGGGCATCCACACATTCACATAAGGGAATTCGGCCACCTCATTGGGGTCGCCGGTATTATCCACATTCACGCTGAAGGTGAAGTCCGTGCCGCGAATGGCGCCATCAGGAACGCCCGTGAGCGTGACGTTGGCGCCAACGGCGAGCGTGCTCTGCCAGCTTTCTGCGCGAATATACTCGGCCTCAACGTGGCCGATGGTCCGCTCAAGATCCCAATCACCGCCCAAATCCGCATGGCCGGTCACATCATCCGATGCCGCAATATCGGCACCCGTGAGGTCCGCAAGTAGCTCTGCAGCCCGCGCGCCTGCCACCCCTTGGCCGAAATCACAACCGTAAATCAGAATGTCGCCGTTTTCAGAAAGCGCCGCCCCGATCTGCCGGAAGCTTTCCGCGTGGGCCCCTTCGATTGACGTTGCGTCCACCACCCCGTTACCGAGGATCATCTGGCCATCATCACCGTGCGCAAGAATATGGATCGCCGCGATATCATTGCGCCCGTCAAGCGCTTGGGCCATCTGTGCCACGCCGTCGCTTTGGGCGTCGATCATTACGATTTCGGCGGCGGGATCGATCGCGCTGAGCAATTGCGCGACGTTATCCACGCGGCTGTCGATAAAGACCATTTCGACCTGGTCGGCCGAGCGCGGTTCCAAACCGGCAGCAAGCGCCTGCACGTCCGCAACGCGGTCAGCCGTGGCATTGCCGTTGGCGGCTTCACCCGCGTCCGCCTGGGCCTGCATGGCTTCCGCGGCCTGCTGCTCGGCCACCTGGTCGGCCGCCGCAGCTGCCGTGTCACCGGCCGCAGCGTCGAACACGATGCGCGGTTCAAGCGCCAACATGCTTGCCGCGGTCAGGCGCTTTGAGCTTTGCGCGGTGGTATCGCGCGGTTTACCGCCAGCCCGCGTTTTTGTCAGGCTTGATTTGGCCGCGCCGACGCGCTTCGCCATCTGCCGCCCGGTGGCTCGCCATGTCCGTTTCGATGCGACATAAACCGCCAGAGCTGAATACGAAGCGCGGGACATAAGCATGGCAAAGAGGGTGCGAAGACCATCCTTTTGCAGGCCAGTTTGCAACTTCGGCAGACGCCATCGGGGGTCATTCAGCATCGTCAACTCCAGAGCGGACGGTTTTCGGATGTTATGTCAGCAGTGCATCAATCCTTTATTGAGGTTAATAGTTGGTTTTCGTGATCTACCTTGGAACAATAATTCAGATATACGGTACGCCGGCTTAAGGGCGGACCCCTAATAAACCATAGCAGAAACGCCTCATATTTGAGGCATCCCCGCCTTGCATGTCATAGATTTAATGATCAGTTGAATGCACATGGCGAAACGAAACATAATCGGCAGGGAGCGGGCGAGAAGCCTGCGGACCGGTTATGTTCGTGTTTCGCCTATTCCGTGTCATGACACGATCGCGCCGCTGCGGACCTGAAACGCCCGGCCGCAAGCCAACACCAACACGCCCAAACGCGCACCGTTAGCCGGCTCCCGCACGGCCGGACCAGCAACCACCGCACGCCGGCGCGCTCCGCAACCCGGGCGCCTCAAAGCTGATAAAAAAGTGCAACACAGCTCTGTTAGTCCCGCACCAACCTGAGGGGTCCGCGATGCTTGAAGTGAAAACGCTGCGTAAAGAGTTTAGCTCGGTCGTGGCGGTCGACGACGTAAGCTTGACCATTGAAAAAGGTCAGATGATCGGCGTCATCGGCCGGTCGGGCGCCGGAAAATCGACGCTACTGCGCATCCTCAATCGCTTGACCGACGCAACCTCCGGAGAGGTTCTGCTGGACGGCCGCGATATCCTCAAACTGAAGGGATCACGCAAGCTCGCCTGGCAACGGCGCTGCGCGATGATTTTCCAACAGTTCAACTTGGTGCCCCGGCTCGACGTTTTAACAAACGTCATCCTTGGCCGGCTTAACCACCAGTCGACGCTGCGCTCTGCGCTAAAATTCTTCACCCAGAAGGAGCGGCATGACGCGCTCGTACTGCTCGACCGCTTCGGCGTTGCCGCCACCGCTCTGCAGCGGGCCGAGACGCTGTCGGGCGGTCAACAGCAGCGCGTGGCCATCTGTCGCGCGATGATGCAGCAGCCCGAAATCGTTCTTGCGGATGAACCGATCGCATCCCTCGACCCGCTCAACGCGCGGCTGGTGATGGAAGCGCTGCGCTCGATCAATCTGGAAGAAAAGATCACCGTGATCTGCAACCTCCACACGCTCGATACCGCGCGCACCTACTGCGACCGCGTGGTGGGCATGCGCGATGGCCGCGTCGTCTTCGATGACCATCCGCGCGCGCTGAGCGATGCCATGGCGCGCGACATCTACGGCGCGGAGGCCGACGAGGCGTTCGAGGGCAGCATCACGTCCACCACTTTGGGGGCCACCCCAAGAGTTGCTGCCGAGTAGCAAGAAACTGCCGGCGGCAGAACCGCAGCGCCTCACCGCACAAGCGCTGCTTCTTAGGAGAAAGACGCATGTTCCGTACTTCACTGCGCGTGTTGACCGCCGTCGGCGCCGTGGCTCTTGCCACCAACGCCATGGCCGGCAAAAAGATCGAGTACACCGGTCCGAAAATGGACCTGTCGAAAGTCCAAAAGGAATTCCGCATCGGTTTCCTGGGCGATGAAGCCGCACAAGACATCCTGACCCGTAACGCCTGCCTGAAGGGCTACGTGGAAGCGGCCTACGGCGTGCCCGCCAAAATGTTCACGTTCAAGGACTACGCCGGCACCATGCAGTCCATGATCGGTGGCAACCTCGACTACGCATGGTTTGGCTCATCAGGCTACGCGGGCATCTACCTGCAGAACAAAGATGCCGTCGTTCCGGTTCTGACCCGCATGCAGCCCACCGGCGACACGGGCTACTATTCGGTGATGGTCGCACGCAAAGACAGCGGCATCAAAACGCTCGCCGACACCAAAGGTAAGAACCTGGGCTTCGCCGATCCGAACTCGACGTCCGGCTACCTGATCCCTTCAATCGAGTTGGTCGAGAAAATCGGCAAACTCGAAACGTTCTACAAGTCCACGAAATTCATGGGCGGCCATGAGAACGGCGTGCTCGGCGTGCTGAACAAAGACGTCGACGTGGCTGTGACCTGGGTGTCGGGCGTCGGCGAGTGGAACAAGGGTTACACCTCAGGCAACCTGCGCAAGATGGTCGACAAAGGCATCTTGAACATGGACGACATCGTCCAGGTTTGGTCGTCGAAACTGATCCCGAACGGCCCGATCGTGATGCCGAAGAGCCTGCCGGAAGAAGCCCGCAAAGTCATGGTTGGCTTGAAGCAGTGGATCCTCAAGAACGATCCCAAGTGTAACGAGAACATCGCCAACGGGATCGTCAAAGCTTGGATCCCCGTTGACCACTCGTTCTACGAAGTGATCGTCAAGGCACGCAAGGCCAAGATCGAAGCGAAGAAGAAGAAGACCAACTAAGTTGGTGTTCGCACACGAGCCGGCGGGACCTTGTCCCGCCGGTTTCGTTTGAGCAGCGTCCTCTTGCGGCCAGCTCCGCTAAAGCGCGTTCAAGCTGCTCACACGCATCGACCGATGAGCCACAGCGCCGCCTCGGACAAAAGTCACCTGTCGGCTTGCACACAGTGCCGTTTGCCCGCTCCCCACGTTCGCCTGCAACCAAGTTCGCGCCACCAAGTTGCCAGCCCCAGATCCCCCGCCATGACCACCACCTCAGCACCCCTACCCCAGCATCTTGAAGCGCTTGAAACGCAGCTCCACCAGATGGAGCGCCAGCGGCTGATCTACACGCTCATCGGCATCGCTGCTGTGGTGATCGTCGCCTACACCGGCATCCGCATGGCCGAAGAGCACAACGCGGGCAGCTTCTGGCGCGGTATCGATAACTTCTTCGATTATCCGGCCGACATGATTTCGGAAGCGTGGGCCGCCGGGTGGGACTGGCCACCGCTTCTCGTCAAATTCTTCCCGGCGCTTCTTGAAACCTTCAACATGGCGCTGCTTTCGACGTTTCTCGGCTTCTGCTTCGCTGTCGTCTTGAGTTGTTTTGCAAGCGCCAACCTGATCTCGAGCCCCTGGATCGTTCAGGGCGTACGCCGCTTCCTCGACCTCACGCGTTCATTCCCGGAGCTCGTGATCGCGATGATCTTCCTCTACCTGATGGGGAAGAACGAGCTGCCGGCCATCATCGCCATCACCATCCATACTACGGGCGCGCTCGGCAAACTCTTCTCCGAAGCGATCGAGAACGTGGATATGAAGCCGCTCGATGGTCTGCAGTCGGTCGGCGCGCCCTGGCTGAAGCGTGTCCGCTTTGCGGTGCTGCCGCAGGTGCTGCCGCTGTTCTTCTCCTACGCGCTGCTGCGCCTTGAGATCAACGTGCGCGCTTCAACGATCCTCGGCTTCGTGGGCGCAGGCGGCATCGGCGAAGCGCTTTCCGCCGTTATCCAGTGGAACTACGGCGATGAGATCACCGCCATCATGGTGCTGCTGATCGCCACCATCACGATGCTCGACTACCTCTCCAGTTTCATTCGCAAACGTCTGATCGGGGTGCACCCATGAGCGCCGACGTCACCACCGGCACGGCGGTGCCTTCGTCCGGCCCAGCTAGCATCATGGCCCGCCTGGCCGATGCCAACAAAGTCGCCCGCCGCCGCTTCTGGGTGACGATGGGCGTGCTTGCCATCATCAGCGCCTACATGGCGGGCACCTTCTACCAGTTCGATCTCGGCAACCTGGCGCGCAAGTGGAGCCCCACCAAAGCCTCGCTCTTCCTGCTCGACACCTACGCCCACAAAGACCACGTCAGCATCCGCTGGAAAACGCCCGACAAGGTCCGCATCGCCTTCGAGGGCGGCTACCGTGAAATCTATGCGACGCCGCCGAAGTGGTACACGCGCGATGAACAAGCGCGCTCGCACACGGTCCGCTTCGACAATGGCGGGCGGATGATCGTCTTCCCCGACCGCGTTGAAATGCGCGATTGGCCGAAGACCACTCAGCCTTTCATTTTCAAGGTCAACGCCGAGGGCAAGCCATACGTCGAGGGCTTTGTCGGGCGCACGCAAGCGCTTCCATCATGGATCAGGCAGACCGAAAACAAGGTCGAAGTCCGCCCCTCGCTTTACGAGCGCCTGCAGGTCTACGGCTCGAGCCTGGAGATCCACCGCTACGAGATCGGCTGGAAATACTTCTGGTTCGATTTCGACAGCCCGCTTGTCGGCAAATCGGTGCTTGAAGCTGTTGGGCTGATGTTCAGCGGTGAACGGATCGATCCCGAGCGATCAAACGCGTCGTTGGTGCTGAACGAGTTCCTCGAAAACGACCAATGGCATCATGGCGTGGTGCTTTACGCGATGGTCGAGACGATCCTAATGGCGATCCTTGGGACGTTGCTGGCCTGCCTGGTGGGGCTGCCGCTCGCCTTCCTGGCCGCCGCCAACGTGACGCCGTTTGCCGCCGTGCGGTTCGCCCTGCGCCGTCTGTTCGATTTCTTGCGCGGCGTCGACATGCTGATTTGGAGCCTGATTTTCCTGCGCGCGTTCGGCCCCGGCCTGTTCACCGGGATCTTCGCGATCGCCTTCACCGACACCGGCACCTTCGGGAAGCTGATGTCGGAGGCGATCGAGAATGCGGACAACAAGCAGCGCGAGGGTGTACAGTCGACCGGCGCCACCAAGGTGCAACAACACCGCTTTGGCATCATCCCGCAGATCCTGCCGATTTTCATTTCGCAGTCGCTTTACTACCTGGAATCGAACACCCGCGGTGCCGTGATCATCGGGGCCATGGGCGCTGGCGGCATCGGGCTGCAATTCCTGGGCGCGTTGCAAACCGGCAATGACTTTGAGAACGTGGGCTACATGGCGCTGCTGGTGCTGGTGACCGTCACGCTGATGGACATGATGTCGGCCAAACTGCGCCGCCTTCTGATCGGCATTGACGCCAAACAGCCGGCCGCCAAGCGTCGCCAGACCGCTCACCTGCCCCGACCCAAGCCGCAAGGAGTTTGACCATGCGCTTTCCCGCCGTCCGCGTCGCAACGCCCGTGCTTTCGCTTGTGCTCGCCGCATCCCTGGCGGCCCCGATGGCATCGCTGACACCCGCCATCGCGCAGGAACAGCAGGCCGGTAACCCCGCCAGCACCAACGCGGACGAGACCTTCAAAAAGCTGATCGCCAAGTGCGATAACACCGACGTTCTGGTACTGCGCGCGCGCATCCGCCTGCAGCTCGGCCACACCACGCCCGAGGCCGCGAAGGACGCGAAAGCGATGCTCGACAAGGGGCTCAGCACGTGCGGTGAAGGCAACATCGATGAGGCCAAAGCAACGTTGGCCAAAGCGCTCAAGCTCGCCGAAGCGGGCGTGACCAAGACCTACGGCCAGGACGCCAGCACAAAGGTGACCACGGCTGCCAGCAAACCGGATCAGAAAGCGAAGCCCGGCGATGATGCTGCAAAGCCGGACGCGACACCGGCTGCGGAACAAAAACCGTGGTGGAAGTTTTGGTGACCGACGACGGGCGTTGAAGCGGCCTACCGTTCGTCGTCCGCAAGAGGTGGTCCCGCCTGATGCGGGGCGGGTGACCCGGGCCGGAGGCCCGGGCGTTTGCAGCCGTCGAGACTGTCGTCCTCGCTCTCTTGGCGAGGATCCAACCGTCAACGAGCCTAAACGGCGGTGATAGCATGGCACGCGCTCAACGGGTGCCACGTCCCGCCTGATCACGCCAGTTGCGAGATGGATCCTACCCACAAGGGGTAGGATGACATCCTGGGCAGAACTCGCGGCCACCACAACTGTCATCCTCGCCCTCGTGGCGAGGATCGAACCGTCAACGAGTCTGAACGGCGGTGATGGCATGGCACGCACTCAACGGGCGCTACGTCCGCCAGATCACGCCGGTTGAGAGATGGTTCCTACCCACAAGGGGTAGGATGACAGTGGTCGGTGGGATAACGTTGAAGAGCACAGTGATGGGCCGATGAGTGACGTGGACACCACCCCCAACATAGAGCGCTACGAGGTGGATCTCGCCCCGCAGGTCGCCGCGCCAGGGCGCCTCAGCGTCATGCCCGCCCCGCGCAGCCCGGCGCTGGACGGCTGGGCGCGAGCGCTTGCGCAAGTCGGCGTCACCGACGTCGCCTGCCTGTTGGACACCGCCGACCGCAACGCCTTTGGCCTTGGCCGCGAACCCGAGCACCTTGCCGCCCACGGCGTCCGCTTTCACGCCTACGGCATCGATGACTTCGGCCTTCCCACCGATGACGCGACCTTTGCAAGCCTCATACGCGCGTTGGCGCAACGGCTCCATGCTGGCGGGCACGTCGCGGTGCACTGCCTCGCCGGGATCGGGCGATCCGGCATGACGGCCGGGTGCACGATGAAGACGGTCGGCTTCACGGCCGACGAAGCGATCGCACGGCTGTCACGTGCGCGCGGCTGCCCTGTGCCCGACACCGCTGCACAAGCCGACTACATTCGGGACTTCACACCGCGCGCTTAGATGTCGGTTCGCTTCAGGTCGAAGCAGAACAGACATCTAAGCTATTGTTTTGCCGTTCATCTTTTGCCTCAGGTGATTCCACCTGAGGCGGATGAACTCTAAGGCACGGTCGATCTCGGGCTCACCCGTGGTGATCGCGATTCTTCGCCCTAAGATCTAGCCGCGACGGCGCGTGAGAACCGGCAAAAGCACGCCGATCGCCGCCAAGATCAAGAACATGGCAGCCAACGGCTGGGTGAAGATCAGCCACCATTGACCATCGAAAATCTTGAGCGAATTCTGCAGGTTCGTCTCCACCATCTCGCCCAGGATGAGGCCGATCGCGATCGGTGCGACGGCAAAGCCGAAGCGCCGGAACACATAGCCGACAACCCCAAAGATCAGCACCAGATAAACATCCAACATCGCCTGGTTCAGCGAGTAGGCGCCGACGATCGCCAGCGCGAAAACGATCGGCCACAGGAGCTGGCGGGGCACCAACGTCACCCGCGCGAACGCCTTGGCGCCGTAAAGGCCGAGCACCAGGAACATGAGGTTTGCAGCCAGCATCGCGCCGAAGATCGCGTAGACCTTGTCGACCTGCTGCGTGAAGAGATGCGGGCCAGGCCGCAGGCCGTGCACCATCAGCCCAACGATGATCACCGCCGTCGTCGCGCTGCCCGGGATGCCGAGCACCAAGGTCGGTACCATCGCCCCGCCGGTGGCCGCGTTGTTCGCCGCTTCCGCGCCCGCCACGCCTTCGATGGCGCCCTTGCCGAATTCGTCCTTGTTCTTCGCCCAGCGCTTGGCTTCAGAATAGCCGATCATCGAGGCAACGGTTGCACCTTCCGCCGGCAAGATGCCGATGAACGTGCCGATCCCGCACGAGCGCGCGACCGTGCCGCGGATGCGCCTGTAGTCGGCCCAGGACGGCAATTTCACCGCCTTCATGGTGATCTGTTCGATGACCATATTGATCTTGGTCGACTGCACCAGCAGTTCCGACATGGCGAACAGGCCGATCATCACGGGGATGAAGTTGAGCCCCTCGTAAAGCTCGTAATTGCCGAACATGAAGCGCTCAACAGCCGTCACCTGGTCAGCGCCGATGGTCGCCAGCCAAACGCCGAAGATGCCGCCGATCAGGTTTTTCACTGCGCCGCCTTCGGAGATGCTGGCGAGCATCGAAAGCCCGAAGAGCGTAAGCGCGAAGTATTCGGGCGGGCGGAACTGATAGGCAACCTGCGCCATCAGCGGTGCGGCGATCGAAAGGGCGAACACCGAGAAGATGCCGCCGATGGTGGAGGCGACCACGGCGATGCCAAGCGCGCGCCCCGCTTCGCCCCGCTGCGCGAGCGGGAACCCGTCGAAGGTGGTCGCCGCCGCCGCGGGCGTGCCAGGCGTGTTGATGAGGATCGCTGTGATCGCGCCGGCAAACGTTGCTGAACAGTAGATCGTGGTCAACACCGTGATCGCGTAGACGGGCTCCATCGTCAGCGTGAATGGCAGCAGCAACGCAGCGCCCGTGGTCGCGCCCAAGCCCGGCAACGCCCCGATGATGACGCCAGCGACCGTGGTCACGAAAATCAGCCCCAGCAGATAGGGATCGCTGAAGATGGAAAGGAAAGCGCCGATCGCTTCGCCCATGAACGCTCAGGCCCCGTACCAAAGGTTGGTGAGAATGCCGCGCGGGAAGCGCACTTTCAGCACCAGATCAAACGTAAAAAAGATGATGGCCGGGGTCGCAACCGCCACCAGCCCCGCGAGCCACAACCGCTTTTCGCCCCACACGACGGCCATCACGAACATGACAACCGCGAGCCCGAGAAACATGTCGGCGCAAAACGCGATCAGGAAAAACAAGCCGAGCAAAGCCACCGAGGCCCACGTTTGCCAGGGTTCCGGCTCGCGCGGTTTGGGGGGATTACGCCAGGTCTGGGCGATGACGATCACGTTCAGGACCGAGATCACGATCACCAGAAAGAGCGGGAAATTGCGCGGCTGCATCGCATCGCCGACGATGGCTGGCGAGGCCTTGTCGAAGGTGGTGGTCAGATAGGCGACCACGGCTGCGAACACGAACACCAGCAGCGGCATCGTGAAGTCGGAGAGGCGGGCGCGGCGTGGCGCAAGGTCGGTTGCGGCGGCCGCTTCAGAAGGACCGGACGCCTCAGGCGGTGGCACGCTGGCGCCCTGTTCGCCGGATGCTGGATCGGTGGGCACCGGCGGTGCTCCTTGTTAACGGCTGATGCGCCGGGAGGCTCACGACACCACCACAGGCGTCTCACCTGGCGGCACGCCCCCGCTTTGGCGCTTTGGCTGCGCAACGGGTGAGCGCGCCACTCTCAAAGAGCAGCGCGCCCGCGTAACGTCGCCCCAGCGCTGGCCGGAGCAGCAAGAACCTTAAAGCCCCATTTCCTTGATGGCGGGCTTCATGTCCTCGATCATCTTCTTGATCTGCTCGCCCCAGGCCTTGGACCCGACGACGGACGTCTTGTCGAGGCCCACCGACGTCAAGAAGCCCTGATAGACCGAGTGTTGCATCGCCTTCACGAGGCCCTTCTCAAGGATCGCGATCTTGGCCGGGTCGGTTTTGGCGTGCGTGACGAAACCGCGGACGGTTGAGAAGACCACATCGATGCCGAGTTCCTTGGCGGTCTTCGCTTTCGGGATCGGCCCCATGCGCGCGACACCCAGGATGACGAGCGGGCAGATGTCACCCGATTCGATCTGCGCGGAAGCTTCCGACAGGTTCAGGACGCCCACATCGACCGACCCCGCCACCAACTGCGTGGCGACCTCGCCGCCGCCCTTGAACGGCACGATCGTCGGCTGCATCAGCCCGCCCTTCTTGGCGAACACGTATGCTGAAATATGGTCGATGCCGCCAGCATTGGTGGTGCCGAACTTGAGTTTCGTCTTCTTCATGCCGGCGACGAAGTCTTCCGGCGTTTTGTAAGCGGACCGCTTGCAGTTCACCATCAGGATCTGCGGGTCATCGGTGCCGCGCGCGATCGGCGCCATCTCATCAACGTTCAGCGTGGTTTTGCCTTTGGCCATCGTGATCGCATGGCCGATCGTGAAGGCCATGATCGTGTGGCCGTCGGCCGGGCGCGTCTTAAAGAACTGCATGGCCGCCGCGCCGTTGCCGCCGCGCTTGTTCACGACGACCATGTCAGCCTTCAGCACGCGGCGCGAGCGCAGCATCATCATGCGGCTGGTCACATCGGTCCCGCCGCCAGCGCCAGCGTGGGTGACGACTTCAATCGTCTTGGCAGGAAAGTCGGCAGCCAGCGCGAGCGCGCCAAAGCTGCAGGCGAATACGGTCGCCAGACCGGCTGTGAGCGGTGCCCGTTTGAGCGTTGATGTCATCGATGGTTCCTCCGATTGTAAAGAGATGTTGTCCCCGCTCGTTTGTCGGCGGAGGTTAAGGCTTGATGCCGACGGCGCGTTTAAGCGTAGCCGGCTTCGGCTGCACGATCGGCCAGGATCTGACGGCCTTCGAGCATGGCGTCGACGGTGCCCCATCCGCACATGTAGTGGCCGTTGAAGCCGGCCCCTTCGATGCGGCGGAACATGTCAACGAAGTCCACAGTCCCGGTGCCCGGATGCATGTGGAGTTCGTATTCCCCGTTGTTGTCTGCCACCCGCACCTCGTGGCACAGGCGCATGTCCATCCCCTCCACAAACCCCGCGATGCCGATCGGATCGTAGTGCGCGTGGTTGATGGTGAACGCCCATTTGAAGAGCGGGGAACGGATTTGGTCGAAATACCAGACGGTGTCTTCGAGCGTGTCTGGCATGTAGTGAACTTCGGCGCGCTCGGGCTCGCCGTTGAGGTTCTCAAGCGTCAGCAGCACATCGCGCTCTTCGGCATAAGCGACCAGCCGCTTCAAACGTTCCACGCTCGCGTCCCTGCGCAGCGCGCGGCAAGCCGTGAAGTGATAGCCGCCATGGACCACAACCCAGGACGCGCCCGTCTTGACGGCGAGATCAACATAGGCGCGCAGGTAAGCGTCCGTCGCCTCGCGCAGGTGCGGCGAGAGTTCAGCGACGTTGACACCTGACAGCGTATGCAGGCCGAGCTTGATCCCGGCTTCGCTGCAACGCTCGCGCAGGTTCGCGCAGGCCGCATCGTCGAACCGCTCCATGGCGTTGGGCGCGATGTCGAGCTGCACATCGATGTAACGCACACCGTTTGCGGCGGCGAAGGCAACCGCCTCTTCGGCCGCAACACGACGGCCCATATCGATGCCGATACGGTCAATGAAGCCCATGGTTTCCTCCGGCGATGCGTCCGTTGCTCGCACGCTTTCGCAAGTGTCACGCTACATGAGCACGATAGAGCGTCAAGCAGCACGAGATCATCTTCGCGCTTGTTTGCGATCACCCGAGGCGAACCCGAAATCGACCAAGAATGCTCTGTCTGCTTGCTCTACAGGCCTCAGGCGGCGATGTGCGCCGCCTGCGCGCGCCGCGCCATGGTGGCTGCAAGCAAGAGAGCATTGCGCGTGGCGCCCAGATCAGCCTTGCCCGCGCCGGCGATATCGTAGGCGGTGCCATGGGCTGGCGTGCAAACCGGGAAGGGGAAGCCGCCAAGCAGCGTGACGCCGGCATCAAAGCCGATCAGCTTCATCGCGATCTGACCCTGGTCATGATACATCGTCAGAACGGCGTCGAAGTCGCCTCGGTTAGCGCGCATGAAGACCGTGTCGGACGGATAGGGGCCCGCGCAATCGATGCCCCTGCCGCGACCTTCCTCCACGGCAGGCGCGATAACGTCGATCTCCTCACGCCCGAAATTCCCACCGTCGCCCGCGTGCGGGTTGAGCCCCGCCACCGCAATGCGCGGCCGCTCGAAGCCGGCAGCCTTGAGGTTGTCATGGGTCAGCGTGAGGTTGTCCAAAATCGCTTCACGCGTGATCAATGCAGAGACCCCGCTGAGCGGCACGTGCGAGGTGACCCGCGCGTTCCAAAGGTGCGGCAGGATGTTGAACTCGCTGGCCTCGCCCTCGAAAGCGAGTTCTTCGCTCAGGAAGACGATCTCGTCCTCATAAGAGGGATGCGCCAACCGCATCGCCGCCTTGTTGAACGGCGTGAAAGCGACCGCTTGCGCGTGGCCGTCGCGGGCCAACTGTAACGCACCGCGGAAGTTGGCGATGGCCGAGGCACCGCCCGCTTCGCTGACCTCGCCCAACGTGATGGTCGCAGGATCGCAATGGGCCAGATCGACGAACACCGTACCTTCGGCGCGCGCGCGTATTGCCTCCGCATCGATCGTCTCGATATCAAGCGCGACCGAAGCCTGGCGGGCGCCCAGATCGAGCATGCGCCTGTCGCCGAAGACGATGAAGTGGGCTGCGGCGCGCACCTGAGCATCGGCCAACGCTTTGGCGGTGAGTTCAGGGCTGACACCGGCCGGGTCACCCATGGCGAAAGCGATTCTGGGGAGGTTTGAAGCGTCCATCGTTGGGCCTCTCATGAAGGTTTGTAGCGCTGCGGCAGGCAGCATGATCGGGCGGCACCATGTCGGGATCAGGCAGCGCTGGCAAGAACGGCGCGAGCGCGATGATCTAACGCGTGTTGCGCGCGCCCGACGTCACATGCCCCGCTTCAAACAGTGCGCGCGTGTACGTGTCCTGCGGAT
>JBCBJZ010000088.1:0-15317 GCA_038522635.1 Pseudomonadota bacterium
CACAGGCACTCGTAGTCCTTGATCGGCCCGAAAATGCGCGCGCAGAACAGCCCGTCACGCTCCGGCTTGAACGTGCGGTAGTTGATCGTCTCCGGCTTTTTGATCTCGCCGAACGACCAGGAGTGGATGTCTTCCGGGCTCGCGATCGAAATGCGGATTTGATCGAACGTCGGGATCTGGGCTTGTTGCTTGAAGAGGTTGGTGATCTCGTTCATGTCGGCTCTCCAGTCGGGCGGTGGGCGAAGCCGCCGATCGTGAAGCTCCGGACGCGCCTAGTCCGGGCTTGTAGGGCGAGGGCGCTGCGGCGGTGTTTCCAAGCGAAGGAGCCATCAACCCCTGCGCCACCCGCGCGCCTCCCGTTCAGTGGTGTTTGCCGATGCCCGGCCGCACACGGATGCGCAGCCGAGGCCGGCTTCTGGCCGAACGCTGACCTTCGAGCGCTACTCCGCGGCAGGCGGCAGTTGCGGTGTGGCAAGCGGTGTTGGCTCTTCCACGGGCTCTGGCTCATCATCGTTGGCTTCGGAATTGACCAACTGCACGTTGAGGCCGAGTGCGCGCATTTCCTTGACAAGCACGTTGAAGCTCTCCGGGATGCCGGCTTCGAAAGCGTCGTCACCGCGCACGATCGATTCGTAGACCTTCGTGCGGCCCGCCACGTCGTCCGACTTGACGGTGAGCATCTCCTGCAAGGTGTAGGCGGCGCCGTAGGCTTCCAGCGCCCAAACCTCCATCTCGCCGAACCGCTGGCCGCCGAACTGGGCTTTACCGCCGAGCGGCTGCTGCGTGACGAGCGAGTATGGACCGATGGAGCGTGCGTGGATCTTGTCGTCCACCAGGTGGTGCAGCTTCAACAGGTACTTGTAGCCAACCGTCACCGGGCGATCGAACGGCTCACCGGTGCGCCCATCGAACAGACGGACCTGTCCCGAGCGGTCGAAGCCGGCCACATCCAGCATGTCGACGATGTCGCTCTCGCGCGCACCATCGAACACCGGCGTCGCGATCGACACGCCTGGCCCCAGGTTAGATGCCAACGTGCCCAGCTCATCGGCTTCAAGCGTCTTCACGCCGCTCTCAGCGCCATAGACGTCCTGGAAGCTCGCCCGCAAGGCCTCAAGATCATGGTCCTCGCGGAACTTCTCCATCGCCTCGTTGATCACCACGCCTAGACCGCGGCACGCCCACCCCATATGGGTCTCGAGGATCTGCCCCACGTTCATGCGGCTTGGCACGCCGAGCGGGTTCAGCACCACGTCGACCGGGGTCCCGTCACCCAAGTGCGGCATGTCCTCGATCGGCACGATCTGTGACACCACGCCTTTGTTGCCGTGACGGCCCGCCATCTTATCGCCGGGCTGCAGCTTGCGCTTCACCGCCACGAAGACCTTGACCATCTTCATGACGCCGGGCGGCAGTTCATCGCCGCGTTGCAGCTTATCGACCTTGTCGACGAAGCGCCGCTCAAGCGACTTCTTCGCGTCCTCGTATTGCTTGCGGATCGCTTCGACGCTGGCCATCGCCTGCTCATCAGCAAGCGCGATCTCCCACCACTGCGAGCGCGGGATATCGTCCAGGATCTCATCGTCGATTGCGGTGCCTTTGCGTGCGCCGCGCGGACCCTTGGCGACCTCTTTGCCCATCAGCGCATCGCGCAGACGGCCGTACACGTTGCGGTCAAGAATCTGGAGTTCGTCGTCGCGGTCTTTCGCGAGGCGCTCGATCTCCTCGCGTTCGATCGCCATCGCACGCTCGTCCTTGTCGACGCCGTGACGGTTGAAAACACGCACTTCCACGACGGTGCCCGCGACGCCCGGCGGCAGCCGCAGCGAGGTGTCACGCACGTCAGACGCCTTTTCGCCGAAGATCGCGCGAAGCAGCTTCTCTTCGGGCGTCATCGGGCTTTCGCCCTTCGGCGTGATCTTGCCCACCAGGATGTCGCCCGGCTGAACCTCAGCGCCGATGTAGACGATGCCCGCTTCGTCGAGGTTCCTGAGCGCTTCTTCTGAAACGTTCGGAATGTCGCGCGTCACCTCCTCGGGGCCGAGCTTGGTGTCGCGCGCGGAGACCTCGAACTCATCGATATGGATCGAGGTGAACACATCGTCAGAGACGACACGCTCAGACAACAGGATGGAATCTTCGAAATTGTAGCCCATCCACGGCATGAACGCGACGAGCACGTTCTTGCCAAGCGCCAGGTCACCGAGATCCGTCGAAGGCCCATCCGCGATGATGTCGCCAGCGCGCACCCGGTCGCCCACACGCACCAGCGGCCGCTGGTTGATGCAGGTGTTCTGGTTGGAGCGCTGGAATTTCCGCAGCCGGTAGATGTCCACGCCGGGCTTCGACGGATCGGGTTCTTCGGTCGCGCGGATCACGATCCGGGTCGCGTCCACCTGGTCGATCACGCCGGTCCGGCGCGCGCTGATCGCGGCACCTGAGTCGCGCGCGACCACCTCTTCCATGCCCGTGCCGACGAGCGGCGCTTCTGCCTTGATCAGCGGCACAGCCTGCCGCTGCATGTTCGAACCCATCAACGCGCGGTTGGCGTCGTCGTTCTCCAGGAACGGGATGAGCGCGGCCGCCACCGAAACCAACTGCTTCGGCGACACGTCGATGTAGTCGACCTTCTCCATCGGCACCGGGAGGACGTCGCCGTTGAACCGGCACACCACGCTTTCACCGCTCAGGCTGCCGCCGTCGTTGACGTCCGCGTTGGCCTGCGCCACGTGGTGCCGCATCTCTTCCATCGCCGACAGGTACACCACTTCATCGAGCAGTTTGCCATCTTCGACCTTGCGGTAAGGGCTTTCAATGAAGCCGTATTTGTTGACCCGCGCGAAGGTCGCGAGCGAGTTGATCAGACCGATGTTCGGCCCTTCGGGTGTCTCAATCGGGCAAATCCGACCGTAGTGCGTGGGGTGCACGTCGCGCACCTCAAAGCCCGCGCGCTCGCGCGTCAGACCGCCCGGACCAAGCGCCGACAGACGCCGCTTGTGGGTGATTTCCGACAGCGGGTTGGTTTGGTCCATGAACTGGCTCAACTGCGATGAGCCAAAGAATTCGCGCACCGCGGCCGCGGCCGGCTTCGCGTTGATCAGGTCCTGCGGCATCACCGTGTCGATATCGACCGAGCTCATCCGCTCTTTGATCGCCCGCTCCATCCGCAGCAGGCCGACGCGATACTGGTTTTCCATCAGCTCGCCGACCGAGCGCACACGCCGGTTGCCAAGGTGGTCGATGTCATCGATCTCGCCGCGGCCATCGCGCAGGCCCACCAGCGTCTTGCTGACGGCGAGGATGTCCTCCTTGCGCAGCGTGCGCACGGTATCCTCAGCCTTGAGATCGAGGCGCATGTTCATTTTCACGCGACCGACGGCGGAGAGATCGTAACGCTCCGCATCGAAGAACAAGCCGTTGAACAACGTGGTTGCCGCTTCCACCGTCGGCGGCTCACCCGGGCGCATCACCCGGTAGATGTCCATCAGCGCTTCGTTGGTGTTTGAGTTCTTATCGACGGCCAGCGTGTTGCGCACGAAAGCGCCCACCGTGACGTGGTCGATGTCAAGGATCTTGAACTCCTTGACCTTGGCAGTGGCGAGACGCTCCATCAGCGCTTCATCGAGTTCAGCACCCGCTTCGCCGTAGATCTCGCCGGTCTTCATGTTGACCACGTCTTCGGCCAGGTAGCGCCCGGCGTGATCGTGTTCACCGAAAACGATCTCGCTCAGACCTTCTTTCGCGAGGTCGCGCGCACGCCGCGCAAGCACCTTCTCGCCAGCCTGGGCGACCACTTCACCGGTCTTCGCATCGATCACGTCGGCCGCCGGCGTCGTCCCGCGCAGCCGATCAGGCACGTAAGGGATTTTCCAGCCGCGCTTTGAGTCCTTCACCGTGATCTTGTCGTAGAACGTCGCCAGGATCTCCTCGTCACTGAGGCCCAGCGCATAGAGCAGCGTGGTGATCGGCAGTTTGCGACGCCGGTCGATGCGCACGTAGACGATGTCCTTGGCGTCGAACTCAAAGTCCAACCAGGAGCCGCGGTAAGGGATGATGCGGGCTGCAAACAGCAGCTTGCCCGACGCGTGCGTGCGGCCACGGTCGTGGTCGAAAAACACGCCCGGTGAGCGGTGCATTTGCGAAACGATCACGCGCTCCGTGCCGTTGATCACAAACGTCCCGTTGGGCGTCATGAACGGCATATCGCCCATGTAGACGTCTTGCTCTTTGACGTCCTTGATGGTCTTGGCGCCGGTCTCTTCGTTGATGTCAAAAACGACGAGCTGCAGCTTCACCTTCAGCGGCGCCGCGTAAGTCATGTCGCGCTGCTGGCACTCTTCGACATCGAACTTCGGGTCTTCAAAGTCGTAGCGCGTGAACTCAAGGCGCGAGCGCCCAGAAAAGTCGGAGATCGGAAACACCGACTTGAACACCGCCTGCAAGCCCAACTCTTCACGGCCGCCTTCGGGCTCCTTGACCATGAGGAAGTCTTCGTAGGAGCTTTTTTGAACTTCGATCAGGTTTGGCATCTTGGCCACTTCCTGGATCGAACCGAATTTTTTGCGAATGCGCATGCGGCCGGTGAATGTTTCAGCCATGGTCGCTCCTTAGTTGCTCGTGCACGTGAGCGCGTGCCGTGTCCTGAGGACCAAGGCGGGGGCCCAAGCCGCCTTGTCGCCTGGGTTCAACGGAAGGCCGCGTGGGGTGACACGTGGCGCTGCCTTTGCCCGGCTTGTTTGCGTGCTGCGAAGAGGGTCGCTTCGCCTTTGTCGTAGCGACACGCCCTTGCGCGTTTCGGCGTTCCCATCAACGCCATCATCATCATCGTCATCTCGTCATCGACGGTGAGGGCCTGCCCCGCGCAGGCCACCTGCGTGTCGAACATGCGTTCGCGCCGAACGTACCTCGCGACGAACGTTTGCGGGTGATCGGCACCCGCCATTTAAGCCGTGCAGGCTCAAGACCTGCCGTCACGCTTGAGAACCTGGCGTCTGAAATGACGACGCAAAGCCCACTGACGCAGAAAACGGCTTACGGGATGCGTCGCCAATCTCGGGTTGGGTCATCAACCTGAGTGCGAAACATCTCGAAAACCGTTAGTTCTTGGGGGCGTTGCTTTCCACGTGGCAGGTAAATGCCATCCTTTGATTCGATCTTCAAGCCCTTTGCGCTTGACTTTCGCGTTTTTTGCCTTGGCCGCCTTTTTTTGCCTTGGAGGCCCCAAGGTCTTGCTGCCAACGCCTTTCCGTGTCGCGCCATTTGGACCGCCGCGTCAGGCTCCAGCGTCCGGAGGCCCTTAGGCGCCTCCTCGCGCGTTCAAGGAGCCGAAAGGCGGGGCGATGCACCTTCGTGCCGCCCCGCCTGCCGGATCACTTCATTTCGACCTGCGCGCCCGCATCTTCGAGCTGCTTCTTCACTTTTTCAGCCTCATCCTTCGGCACGCCTTCCTTCACGGCCTTGCCGCCGGCTTCCACCAGGTCCTTGGCTTCCTTCAGGCCAAGACCCGTGATGGCGCGAACCTCTTTGATGACGTTGATTTTCTTGTCGCCTGCAGCCAGCAGGATGACGTCGAATTCGTCTTTCTCTTCGACTGCTGCGGCCGCTTCGCCGCCACCGCCAGCTGCCGCAACGGCAACCGGTGCTGCGGCCGACACGCCCCACTTTTCTTCGAGCAGTTTGGCCAGTTCAGAGGCTTCAAGAACGGTCAGGTTGGACAGGTCGTCCACGATTTTGCTGAGATCAGCCATCGATCAGGTATCCTTCGATTTGAACCTTGCGCCCGCCAATCCGGACGCGTGTTGTGAGTTTGGGAAAGGCGCGCGCCACCTGGTGCGGCCACGCGCTCAGCATCATCCTTCGGCAGCGCTCTTGGCTTGAAGGATACGCGCCAGTCCGGCGCCCGGCTCGTTGACCAGACGGGCAATCTTGGAGGCCGGTGCCTGAATGAGGCCGACCAGTTTGCCACGCAGTTCATCGAGCGAGGGCAGCGAGGCCAACTGCTTGACGGCATCCGCGTCCATGACCGTCGGCCCCATCGCCCCACCCAGGATCACGAGCTTGTCGTTATCCTTGGCGTAAGCGACGGCAGCCTTTGCGGCCGCGATCGGATCGTCCGAATAGGCAAGGCAGGTTTGCCCCTTGAACAGATCGGTGATCGCTTCGACGTCGGTGTCGCGTGCAGCCAACTTCGCAAGCCGGTTCTTGGCCACTTTGACCTTGCCCCCGGCTTCCCTGACGCGGCCGCGAAAGTCACTCATTTGAGCGACCGTCATCCCGCTGTAGTGCGCGACCACGACCACACCTGTCGCCTTGAAGACGTCATGCATGTTGGTCACGAACTCGGCTTTTGCGGCTCTGTCCACGTTGCGCTTTGCTCCACTTCACAAGGACCACACGCGGTGAAGCGTGCAGCACTTGAGGTTGCACCATGCTGGTGTCCCGCGTGAGCCCATAAGCCCTTGCAGAACACGGCAGCGGTTTGGATCCTGTCCACCCCACGCTGGGCCGGCTTAAGGCCGACGGCATGGTGGCAACCACGAGGTTCAAATCGAAAGACACGGAGCGCGCCGCATGTTTGATGCGGGCCGCCGGTCTCGATCGTCACCCCGTCTCATGCGGGCTGAGCTGCTGCTCACTTAAGCGCGACGGCTTCAACGAAGCGCGCCGCACACCCCCAATCTCGGACAGGTGGCTTGAAGCGCGCATGTCTGCCCGCTCAAACCGGTGATCCAACGCATGCGCCCAAGTTGGCCCACACGTTGGAACTCTTGTCAGATCCAGAGACGCTCCACCTTTAGGAGGCCATCTCCGTCACCGAATTCGCTTCGACCCGCACCGACGGGCCCTGGGTCGATTTCAAGCTGACCCGCTTCAAATACGTGCCCTTCGCGCCCGACGGCTTGGCCTTCATGACCGCATCGACGAACGCTTTGATGTTCTCAACCAGCTTGGCATCATCGAAGCTCGCCTTGCCGACGCCGGCGTGGATGATCCCGGCCTTCTCGACCCGGAATTCGACCGCGCCGCCCTTGGCAGCTCCCACGGCTTCCGTGACGTTCGGCGTGACCGTGCCGACGCGCGGGTTCGGCATCAGACCGCGCGGGCCAAGCACCTTACCGAGGCGGCCCACGACCCCCATCATGTCGGGCGTCGCAATGCAGCGGTCGAAGTTGATGTTGCCCTTCTGGATCTCTTCAGCGAGATCTTCGGCACCCACGATGTCAGCGCCCGCAGCCTTCGCCTCTTCCGCCTTCGCATCGCGCGCGAACACCGCAACGCGCACCGTCCGGCCCGAACCGTTCGGCAGTTGGCAAACGCCACGCACCACCTGGTCGGCGTGCTTGGGATCGACGCCTAAGTTCATGGCAATTTCGACCGTCTCGTCGAACTTCGCTTTCGCCCGCTCTTTCACGACCTCAACGGCCTTCTCAACATCAAGCTGCGCATCGCGATCGATGCCCTGCCGCAGCTGCGCCAAGCGCTTGCCGCCAGCGAGTTTGGTCGCCTTGATCTGGTCTGTGCTCATGGTTGCCATCGGCTTAGCCCTCCACCTTCAGGCCCATCGAACGGGCGGAGCCAGCGATGATCTTCGTTGCCTGATCAAGATCGTTGGCGTTCAGGTCTTGCATCTTTTGCTCGGCGATCTCGCGCAGTTGCGCGGTGGTGACGCTGCCTGAGACCGTGCGCCCCGGCGTCTGCCCGCCCTTATCGAGACCAGCCGCCTTCTTCAGGAAGTACGACGCCGGTGGCGATTTCATCACGAACGTGAAGGACTTGTCAGCGAACACCGTAATTTTCACCGGGATCGGAATGTTCTTTTCCATATCGCCGGTCTTGGCGTTGAACGCCTTGCAGAACTCCATGATGTTGACGCCGCGCTGACCGAGCGCCGGTCCAATGGGCGGCGAAGGGTTGGCGGCGCCTGCCGGCACCTGCAAGGAAATGTAGCCGTCGATCTTCTTTGCCATCGTGTTCCCTTTTGAACGAACGAACCGTGATGCAGCGTAGGCGCGACCGAGAATGGCGGAGCCCTGCTGCGGGGAAAGCGCGGTGCGATGGGCTGGCAATGCCCTCCCGCGCGTTTAAACCGACGCACGCCATGCCCCGCCTTAGCGGACCGTTGGCAAGCATCGGGAACGAAGAAGTTAGCCTTGCTTTTCCACCTGTCCGAATTCGAGCTCGACCGGCGTCGGGCGACCAAAAATCGACACCGCCACCTTGAGGCGCGCACGCTCTTCGTCGACCTCTTCGACGTGGCCTGAGAACGTGGCGAACGGCCCTTCGGCCACCTTCACCTGCTCGCCGACTTCGAACGTGACCGTCGGCTTGGGCCGCTCAACGCCCTCTTTCACCTGGTGCAGAATGCGCATCGCCTCATCATCGCTGATCGGCATCGCTTTGTTGTCGGCACCAAGGAAGCCCGTGACCTTCGGCGTGTTCTTGATCAAAACGTGGGCTGCGTCCGTCATCTGCATTTTGACAAGCACGTAGCCGGGAAAAAACTTGCGATCGACGGAGATCTTGCGCCCACGGCGCACCTCCACGACCTCTTCCATAGGCACAAGCACCTCTTCGAACAGGTGCTCAAGCCCTTCCGCCTTCGCGCGTTCCTTGATGGCTTCGGCGACCTTGCGCTCGAAGTTCGAGTACGCGTGGACGATGTACCACCGCCCTTTGGATTTTGTTTCAACGTCGCTCACAACGTCATTCCGTTTCGCTTTGCTTGATCCCGAAAGGACCAAGGATTGAGATGGCCAGGCGTCTGAAAGCGTGGAAGCCAAGCCGTAGCGCGTGCAATGCGCGCCAACGACCAAATCTCGCTCGTCGCGCCCAAAGGCCGCCGTCCACCCGAACTGCGGAGCCTACCGTATGGCTCAAGCTCAGGTCGGCGCGCGCACGATACCCGTCAGCTCCAGGACGAAGACGATGAGTTGGTCGGCGAGAAAGAAAAAGATCGCGGCCAGCGCCACCATGATCAGCACCATCACGGTCGTGATCCACGTCTCTTTCCACGTGGGCCATGTGACCTTCGAGGTCTCGTTGCGGACCTCTTCGATAAACCGGAGGGGATTGAACTTCGCCATAACCCGAACCGTACCTTCGTCTCTCTTACGCGTGACGCTGGCCCGTACGCCGCGACAACGCTCTCAAACGTTCCACGTTCGACGCGTCTGAATCCTGCGCCGCGACACCACATCCGTCAGCTCAGCACGCGTCACCTGAGCATCCGTCGCTGAAGCCTTGACCCGCGGCCTCGTCTGCGACACGACGCGAAAGCGGCCATTTCAGCAACGCGCAACCTCAGCAGCACCCAACCCGGGTGTTTCGGCCCACGGATCGCCCACGGACCAACCAAGGCCTTGGCAGGGGTGGAGGGTCTCGAACCCCCAACCTTCGGTTTTGGAGACCGACGCTCTAGCCAATTGAGCTACACCCCTAAGCCCGGGCCGACGGATCGGAAGCGCTTGATTACAGCAAAACGATCGCTGTGTCACAATTTTCTTGACAGGTGGGAGCCGGGTTCAAAGTCCACGCCAAATCCGCAGCCCGCTGCAGCCCTCCGGGGGGCCGTTCAACCACCTTTGTGAACAAAACGCGGCGTGCTGACGTAAGGACGATAGACGTCCAGTCCAGTCGTACAAACCACGTCAGCGCACCAACCGTGGAGCCCCCCATGCAGATCAACGAACGCCCCGAGTTTTTGACAAAACCCAAGCCGCTAACCGTCACGCCCGATACGACGGTTGCCGATGCGGTCGCGCAAATGACCGAACGCAACTACGGCTCCGTCGTCGTGGTCGACCCCAAAGCGAAAGTGCTTGGCATCATGACCGAGCGCGATGTGATGAAGCGTATTGTGCACGAGGGACGCGATGCGAAGGAAACCCCGGTTGAAGCGGTCATGACCAAGGAGCCGCGCTGCGCCAGGGACACCGATCAGGTGGTCGACTGGCTGCGCATCATGTCGAACGAGCGCTTCAGACGCGTGCCGATCGTTGATGATGAGGGCACGTTGAAGTCGATCATGACCCAGGGCGACTTCGTCTCCTACACGTGGCCCGACCTGCTCGATCAGGCCAAGACGATGGTTCGCGCATCGCTGGGCAACAATTATCAGCTTGCGATGATCATCGGCGCGATCGCGTTTTACACGCTGGCGTTGATCTTGATCCTGCGTTGACGCCTGGCGCGCTCAGAGCAACGGGCACCCGGCATCTAGCACCCGGCATGCGGTGCAGCCCCCTTCAAAAAAATCAGGGCCAAGCGTGCGCCTGGCCCTGAACATGACATCCGCTCATAACGCGATGATGTTCTACGTCGCCCAGTTCCCATGCGCCTGATCTGCGCCGGGATCAGAGTGCTTGCTGGCCCCGTATCTGTTGGGTCCGGGCTGACCCGCGAGGAACCCAAGCTCCACAAGCATCCAAATCGCACCGATGATGATGACGCTCAACAGCACCATCAGAAGCAGCCACCAGCCAGACTTGCCGCGGTCGTGGAGACGACGCACCGAGAGGACGATCGCCATATAGGTTGTGAGCAGATAAGCGGCGAGGACCATCCACACGCCGGGGTTGCTAAGCAGAGCAACGAAGTCCGGCGGATCTCCCGTGTCAGACGGAGCGAGCGCCGTCGCCCAATCGATGAAACCCAACATCTGAGCCAGGTATCCCGTCCCGAGCAGCAGAGCGATCGAGATGATGTAAAGGAAGACGTTGCCCAGCCACCAGGCCGCGCGTCCGGATCGACCTCCCGGACTAAAATAGTGCTTCATAGCGAAGTCCCCTGAAGAGCGGCCGCCTACCGTAGCGCCGCGTTTCGCGTTCCCTTGCGTGGTGTTGGTTAACGCGCCACGCGCGCATGCTATGCCACGGATGGGTTGCACACAAAAGGGGCATGTAGCCCTCAGGGTGTGCGCTTTGCTGGGTGACGCCCAGGACCAACACCGTGAACGTCGTTGCGCCGGCTCAACCTACTGCCGGGCCTGCACCACCCGACTTGAGAGCCGCGCAGTGCCCGTCTCACCATCGTTGCGCACCCAGCGCACAAACCGACCGCGCCGGCGGATGGTGAAACAGTGCATTTTGCCCTGCAGCCAGTTCCGCCACTTCTGGCAGAGCCGCCCACGGTTCACCCACCAGCGCCCGGTATCACGCGAGCGACCCATGTAAGGGGCGATCTTTTTGGACTGCGCCACCATCGAGCCATCGGGCAGGTAGCGGATCGGTACGGCGCCGACGAGCGTGTTGAGGTAGACGACGCGCCCGGGGATCTCCCGTTTAAGTTCCGCATTGCCAAGTTTACGCATTTGCGCCTGGGCGGGGATGCTGATGGCGGCTTGCGCAAGGGAAACGAGTAGAGCGCTAGAAGAGAGGGCGACGAGCGTTCGCGGTGACATGCCGGCGATCCTGACCTTAAGGGGAGCTATGCTGCTGACGGTTGCGCGCTACTGTGCGTCCACGATGGTCGTTTTGTGTCGGAAGGCCTTAATGAACCAGCACAACAGTTGCTTCAATGCCGCTCGTCCACAAAATTCATGCATGCATGATCGCTGCCGATGCGCGCGGTGAAGCTGCCACCGTTGAACCGGCCAAAAGTAACAGGTCTGCACCGGAGCCGGGACAGGCCTTTCATTCACTCATAAAGAGAAGCCGCGCGCCCCTTTCGGCCGCGCCATCACGCCTGGGGTGCTCAGCGCATACACGCTGGAGGGCTCGACGCGTCAAAAGCGATGCTTGACCGTCCCGCGTACGGTAAGCCCGTTGTCATCGGCATCATCTCCCGATGGCGTCCCAGCCGGCGCGTTGGGTTGCGCGGGAACAGGCGGCTTGCCGTCCGCGCCGTAGAGCAGCTCCAGCCCAAAATCGAGCTTCGGTAGCTTCCCGATCACCCCAATCACCGGCAGCCGGATCTCGGTGCCCTCTGACGGCTTCGCGCTCGGGACAGGCTTGGCGGCGTTCAAATCCGTCTTGAGCTTGTGCTTTGCGGCAGGCGCTTGAGGCTCGCCTCCGAGCTGCGTCTCTTGAAAGGCCATGGCCGTGCCACCGCCCGCGCCGATCGAGCCACCCAACCCGACCACGCAGATCGCCGCCACTGCGATCGCGTGCACCATCTTCATCGGTCTAAAACCCCGCAATACGTCTCGCGTGAACCCTCAAGAACAGAGTCGCCGCCGCAGGCCACGGCTTAACCGACGCCCTACTTTGTTTCCAGCGTGGTTAAGCGTTGGTGAAGATTTCCGCGGCCCTGTGTGTTGGAACCGCCATGGTCGCCTTGTGGTCGCATGTTGCTCACGCCTGAGCCTCGCGCTCCCCCGCGCCCACACTGTGGCGCTGACACCCCAAGCCGTCCTGCTGCCGCGTAACGATCGCGATGCGTTGCGATCAAGCCACACACACGAGTACGGCAGCGCGCACAGCTTGGAAGATCCAGAGGGTCCAGGCCATCGCTCCTAACCCCCGGTCGCTATGCCGCGCGCCGCCACCGCCGGAACACACCCCAACGCGCACGAACAAAAATGTCGCATTCACTTCACTTCAAGTCTTGCCGGCGACAGTAGAGCCGCCGGCTTTCCGGCACCTTGTTCCCTGCGGACATCCGCCCGCATGGGCAGCCGTCCCGCAGGTCGAATGCCAAAGGAGCGCCCGCCCATGTCCGAGGAAGACGCCGAGATCAACCTGTCCGAGATGGCGGACGACGAGCTCGTGCTGCAAATGCACGATGATCTCTACGACGGCCTGCAGGAAGAGATTGAAGAGGGCGTCAACATCCTTCTGGAGCGCGGCTGGACCCCTTACGATGTGCTCACCAAAGCCCTGGTCGAAGGTATGCGCATCGTCGGCGTCGATTTCCGCGACGGCATCTTGTTCGTGCCCGAAGTGCTGATGTCGGCCAACGCCATGAAGGCGGGCATGGGCATCTTGCGGCCGCTGCTTGCGGAAACCGGTGCGCCCAAAGTCGGCAAGATGGTGATCGGCACGGTCAAAGGCGACATTCACGACATCGGCAAGAACCTGGTGTCGATGATGATGGAAGGCGCCGGCTTCGAGGTTGTCGACATCGGCATCAACAACCCGGTCGAGAACTACCTCGCCGCGATCGAAGAACATGAACCTGACATCCTCGGGATGTCAGCGCTGCTCACCACCACGATGCCGTACATGAAGGTCGTCATCGACACCCTCAAAGATAAGGGCATGCGCAACGACTACATCGTGCTCGTCGGTGGCGCACCGCTGAACGAAGAGTTCGCCGATGCGATCGGGGCCGATGCCTATTGCCGCGATGCGGCGGTCGCTGTGGAGACCGCGAAATCGTTCATGGAGCGCCGGCAAGGGTCCGCGGCAGCCGTAGCGGCCGCGGCAGCCGCCGGTGCCTGAGCCAGGCGGCACCGGAGAAGCGGTGCGGTCGGCCATGGCCTCCAACAACCTCGCAGGCGCAAGCCGTCGGCCAGCGGCCGCGTCAACGTTGGTGATCGCGTGCGGGGCGCTGGCGCGCGAGCTCGTCACGCTCAAAGCCCTCAACGGCTGGGATCACATGGCGATCACGTGCCTCAACGCAGCGTTGCACAACCGCCCTGACCAGATCACCGCAGCGGTGGAAGCGAAGATCCACGCCAACCGCCACCGCTACGACGAGATCCTCTGCCTTTACGGCGACTGCGGCACCGGCGGCGCGCTCGATGCGATGCTGGCGCGCGAGGGCGTACCACGCATTGCGGGCGACCATTGCTACGCCTTTTATGCCGGCCTCGACGCGTTCGACGCCATGGCGGAACAGGAACTTGGCACCTTCTATCTGACCGACTTTCTGGCCCGGCACTTCGACCGCTTGGTCATCCAGGGGCTCGGGCTGGACCGCCACCCGCATCTGCTGGAAGCCTATTTCGGCCACTACACCCGGTTGATGTATCTGGCGCAAAGCGATGACCCTGCGCTGGACGCAGCGGCCCGTTCGGCCGCTGAACGGTTGGGCCTGCGCTTTGCCACCGCCCGGACGGGCTTTGGGCTGATGGAAGCGTTCCTGCAGCCCGCCCCGGGACAGCCCGGCTCAGCTGAAGCCGCAGAAGCTGGCCCAACGGTCCCCGCCAGCGCAGTCGCCGCCGCCGGCAGCCCGCTCGCCGCCGCCCCTGCCGACCCCGCGTAAGAGGGCCCAACGCCATGGCCACATGCACCATCATCTATTGGCGCGACATCCCCTCGCAGGTGATCGTCAAAGCCGGCCGCAAGAGCGCCAAGCGTGAATTGCCCAAACGGTTCATCGAGGCGATCGATGCGGCGGCCATGCGCTCAGGCGCCAGCGAAACGGACGCTTATCTGGCGGACTGGCGCCGCAGCACGCCTGAACCCTGCGGTGATGATCTTGAGGCAGAAGCCGAGGCCGCTGCGACGCGTCTTGATGAAACCTACGACAAGCAGCGCCTGGTCGCGCTGACCGCCAACGAAGGGCGTAACCCATGAGCCCCGCGCCCGCGCCGTCCGCGCCGCCGTCTTCTGCGCCGCCGTCGTCTGCTCACCCGTCGTCCGCGCCAGCAAAGCTCGCAGCAGCGCAAACGACCCTACCGCCGCTCACCGCTTCGCACGCGTTCGACCCAGCCCGCGCAGGCGCGCCGCCGCAACGTGGCAGTTGGCGCCTGCGGTACTGGAGCGTGCGCCGATCGCGCGCGCTCGAATGGTTTTACAACGGCTTTGAGCGCAACCTCGTGCGCCTGGCCCCTTTGTTTGCAAGGCTCGGTTGGCAGCGCCTTGAACGGCCCACGGCAATGCTCGAAGCTGGCGTGAAAGGCGCGCTGTTCGATTGCCGCATGTGTGGGCAATGCATGCTCTCATCGAGCGGCATGTCCTGCCCGATGAACTGTCCCAAGGCGCTACGTAACGGCCCGTGCGGCGGTGTCCGCGCGAACGGCAATTGCGAGGTCTACCCGGGGATGCCGTGCGTTTGGGTGGAAGCCTGGGAGGGCTCACAACGCATGCGCGACGGCGACAAGATCAGGGTTGTCCAACCGCCCGTCGACAACCGTTTGAAAGGGCGCTCGTCGTGGATGGCGGTTGCAGCCAACGGCCCTGACATTGCCGAGCAGCCGCTGGCTCACACGCTCGCCGCTCCCACCAAGCCGCCATCGCTGGCGACAGCGCGGCACGACTGATCGGCGTACGCAGCAGCGCCGCTCGTCGCTCGCCTTTCACAACCCTAGCAACACGCTGGCACTGACCGCACCAACGCTGGAACCGCCATGGGCCACCACCCCGACGCTATCTCGCCCGACCCGCTCAAGCCCAGCTTTCGCGATTCGCCGGGCCACACCAGCCGCGGCCGCC
>JBCBJZ010000089.1:0-15301 GCA_038522635.1 Pseudomonadota bacterium
AGATTGTAGGCAATCGCCAACAGCACAACGCCGAGCACGAGCCGATAGATCACGAACGGCAGGAAGCTCATCCGCTTCACGAGCGCCATCAAAAACGCGATAGCCGCGATCGACGCGATAAACGAGAAACCGGCTGCCCACCATTGATCCGGCGTGATCGGTTGCCCGCTTTCCTGCGCTTCAAGAAATGTCAGCAGCCCCGCACCCGCAATCGCTGGCATGCCCAACAAAAACGAGAACCGCGCCGCTTCCGGGCGCTCAAAACCGAGCGCGCGTGCTGCCGTCATGGTGATGCCTGAGCGGCTCGTCCCCGGGATCAGCGCCAACGCCTGCGCGACGCCGATCACCAGCGCTGGCGGCATCGTCATGTCGTGCATCGCCTTCAGACGGCTGCCGTACCGGTCGGCGGCGTAAAGGAGGATGCCAAAGAAAATCGCGTTCCACGCCACGATCTGCAGCTTCAGCCCGTCATCAGCGCGGATCGCTTCAAGCGCGCCGGACCGCTTCAGGATCACCGCGAACACCAGCGCCGGGATGGTCGCCAGAATGATGTAGAGCGCAAGGCGCGCAGGCACCGTCCAGCGCAAGCGGATAAGGTCGAACGCCCCGCCGATCAGGCTCAACACATCGCGCCAGAAGTAGGCAATGATCGCGGCGAGCGAGCCCACGTGCACCATCACGTCGGTGGCGATGCCTTGGTCGCGCCAACCCGTCAGTGCCGGCAGGATAAGCAGGTGCCCCGATGACGAGATGGGCAGGAATTCGGTGATGCCCTGCACGATGGCGAGCACGATGATCTGTTCAAGTGACATCGGTGAGGTCCGGATCGGGCGTTGGCGTCAGCGCGGTCTGGGATGGCTGGGCCTTCGCGTGACAGCGCTTGGCGCTCGTAGCAGGTTTTGCGCGCGCGGCCATCCCGGCTTCGCCCAACGACGTGAGGTGGAGAGCCTTCTTCGTCCGGTTCTGCACCGGTTTTTCTGGCTTCTGGCTCGATCATCAGGCGATCGATCGGGCTCACCACAGGCAACCTAGATCATCGGGCGATTGATCGGGATCACCATAGGTGAGCCCGAAATCGCCCAAAAATGATCTAACCTTAAAGTGCAGTGCAACGGGCGCAAAGGCTAGGCGTGCGTGTTTGGCCGGTGACTCGCACTTTGCGCCCGTTGCTCTAGGCAATGTTTGGGCATTGACGAATCAGATCAGCCGTGGCGCAGCCTAATTCATGAGCATGGATGGCAACGCGCCGAGGCCAGCCGCCGCTCCGGCGCCGGCGTCGGCCCCAGGGCATCGGCTGACCCAGTTCCGCCTTTGCCCCGCATCGCGCGCGGTACGGCTCGCGCTTGGCGAACTGGGCATCGAGGTGGTGCTTGAAGAGGAACGCCCGTGGGAGATGCGGGCGGCGTTCCTGGCGCTGAACCCGGCCGGCGAATTGCCCGTCTTGACGTTGATGCATGGCGCATGGCTTTGCGGGGCCTATGCGATCGTTGAATACGTCGCAGAAGAGGTGCAGACCCATCCGCATGATGGTGGGCGTGTGCCGCTGTTCCCTGGCACACCTGAAGCACGGGCTGAAGTACGCCGCCTGGTGGACTGGTTCCAAGTGAAGTTCGCCCGCGAGGTGAGCCGCGACCTGCTGTCCGAAAAGGTCTACAGCCGCTTTGACCGGGCCAGTGCACGCGCGCCCAACGCCGATATGATGCGGGCTGTGCGCGCCAATCTGCGCTATCATCTGAGCTACATCGCCTATCTTGCCTACCAGCGTCGGTGGCTCGCCGGCGATGATCTGAGCTTTGCGGATATGGCCGCGGCAGCCCATGTGTCGCTTGCCGATTTTCTCAACGAGGTACCGTGGTCGGACTACCCCTACGCCAAAGAGTGGTACCAGCGGGTCAAGTCGCGCAAGGCGTTCCAGCCGTTGTTGAGCGATCGCGTGCCGGGAGTGGTTGCGCCCCACCACTACGCCGATCTGGATTTTTGAGAGTGTGAGAAGGCGATGTTGACGGGTGTAGCCCCGGGATGACCGCCGCAGACGAGCGTGAAGCGTTGGTGCAGGATGCGCGGGCTGCGGGTTTCGACGCGGTGCGGGTGGCGCGGGTCGATGCCTTTGCAGCGCGCCACGGGAAACGCTTGGAAGCGTTCATCGATGCCGGCCACGAGGGCGATATGGCTTGGCTCGCGACCAGCGTTGAGCGTCGCCGGCGGCCGACCGCGATGTGGGCGCAGGCGCGCAGCGCCATTATGCTCGCGATGAACTATGCACCAGCGCATGATCCGCTCACCGCTTTGCGCCAGCGCGAGCGCGCGGTCGTGTCCGTTTACGCGGGCGGCAAAGACTACCACGCCATCATCAAGGCACGGCTGAAGCAGGTGGCGGGCGCGTTCCAGCGGCGCAGCGGCGCGCAGGTCAAAGTGTTCGTCGACACCGCACCACTGATGGAAAAGCCGCTTGCCGCGCAGGCCGGGCTTGGTTGGCAGGGCAAGCATACCAACCTCGTTTCGCGCGCATTCGGCTCATGCCTGTTCCTGGGCGCGGTGCTGACCGATGCGGAGCTCGCGGCCGATGAGCCGCACGGTGATGTCTGCGGCCGCTGTCGACGCTGCGTGGATGTTTGTCCGACGGCGGCGTTCGTGGGCCCTTATCAGCTCGATGCGCGACGTTGCATCTCTTACCTCACGATCGAGCACAAAGGGCAGATCGACCGGGCGTTGAGACCGCTGATCGGCAATCGCGTGTTTGGCTGCGATGACTGTTTGGCGGTGTGCCCCTGGAACAAATATGCCCAGGCCGCGCGTGAGACCCGCTTTGCGCCGCGCGCAGGCGTTGGCGATGCGACGCTTGCAGAGCTGCTGGCGATGACGCCGGCGGATTTCGCAACACGGTTTCAAGGGACACCGGTGAAGCGGGCGGGCTATGCGCGCTTCATTCGCAACGTTCTTGTGGGGGCGGGGAATGCGGGCGACGCGCGGCTGGTGCCGGCTGTGAAAGCGCGGCTCGATGATCCCTCGCCGCTGGTGCGCGGCATGGCGGTTTGGGCACTGGCGCGATTGATGCCGCGTGCGGCATTCGACGCGGAGGGGCGCGCTGCGTTAGCGTGGGAGCAAGACGCGGACGTGCGGGCGGAGTGGTGTGCGGAAGGCCTCGCCCGCCAGGATGCGTGATGCGACGAGCTGCACGGCGCCGCGCGCAACTATGATGAGAGAGGACCGTCCGGGTCATGGAAGATCATCTGTTCTGTTTCGGCCTTGGCTTCTCGGCGCGCACCTTCGCGAATGCCATGCGTGCGCGAGGCTGGACGATCTGCGGCACGTCACGCTCCGACGAAGGGGTTGCGCGGCTTAGCGCCAGCGGTTTTGACGGCGTGCGCTTCGACGGCACGCAGCCAAGCGCGCCCGTGAAAGCTACGCTCGCACGGGCCAACCGTGTGCTGATCTCGATCAGCCCCGATGAGGCTGGCGACGCAACGCTGCTGCACCATGGCGAGGACCTTGCCCGGCACGCGCCTCAGCTCAAGTGGATCGGCTACCTCTCGACCATCGGCGTCTATGGCGATGCGGGTGGCGCATGGATCGATGAGACCACGCCGACCGCTCCTTCGAGCGCGCGCGGGCGCCATCGGGTCGCGGCGGAAGAGGCTTGGCTGCAGTTCGGTGCACGCCATGGCGTCCCGGTCCAACTCTTCAGACTTGCGGGCATTTATGGGCCAGGGCGTTCACCGTTGGAGAAGGTGCGGCGAGGCACGGCGCGACGGATCGTGAAGCCCGGGCAGGTGTTCAACCGCATCCACGTTGACGACATCGCGCAGGTGCTGCGTGCGGCGAGCGCGGCCGATACGGGTGCGGGGCCAGCGGCGCCTGAGGTTTTCAACGTTTGTGATGATGAGCCTGCGCCGCCGCAGGATGTGGTCGCTTATGCGGCTGGCTTGCTCAACGTGACACCGCCCGATGAGACCGCCTTTGAGGACGCGGATCTGTCGCCGATGGCCCGCAGTTTTTACGCCGACAACAAGCGGGTGCGAAACGACCGGGTCAAAGATACCTACGGGCTGACGATGCTCTATCCGACATTTCGCGAGGGTCTTCAGGCGCTTGCGCGAGATGGTTGAAACAGCTTCACCACTGTTCAGAAAGCGTTCAGGCGCGACCGCCTTTCATGGGGCGTAATGTGGCGTTTACGATGGCCCGCGCGGGGATCTTGGAGAACTTGGCGCGTGGACCATGCGTGGTGCGCGCGAAAGGACATTGCCATGCCCCTGTTGATCCTCCGATTTGTGATGCGTGCTCTAAGCGCCCGATGGGTCGGCCCGACCGGTTTGCGTGTGTTGCTTGCTGGCGTGATGGCGCTCATGGGCGCAGCGCTGGCCGTCAATGCGGCATCAGCGTCCGAGAAGGCGAAGGCTAAACCTCGCAATCCGGCGCATTTGCTGGCGGACCGGTTTGCCCGGGAGGGCGACGTCGAAGCGAAGCGTAAGGCGGACGCCAAGCGCAAGGCGCAAGCGCAGCGTAAAGCGCGGGCGGCCGCACGTGCGAAAGCGGCGCAACGGCGGGCAGCTGCGAAGCGTCGTGCGCAGCAGATCGCCGCCGAAGAGCGCGCGCTACAAAAGCGGCTTGAGCAGTTGGAGCAGGAAGCGCAGGACGAGGCAGCGCGGGAGGACGCGCAGGCGCGCCGTCGGGCCTACGAGGTTGACATGCTGCGGCGGGCCCGGGCCGAAGCGGAAGCGCGGCGCAAGGCACAAGCGCGGGGCGAGCGTCGGCGGCAGATTGATGCGGCGCGCGCGCGTGACCGGCAGCGGTTGGAGCGGTTGCGGCAACAGGCTGAGCGGAACAAGGCGCAGCGTCGTCGCGAGGCGGCTGAAGAGCAGCGGCGCGTGGCGGAGCGGCAAGCGGCAGCCGCGCGTGAAGCGGCACGGATGCGGGCCATGCGGGCCGAACGCCAGCGCGAGTTGGATGACTTGACCGCGCGGTTGCGTCACGCGGCACGCGTGCGGCGAGAGAGGGCGGCACGGGCTCGGCAGGAGCGCCTCGCGCGCGCCCAGGAAGAAGAGCGCGCCGCACGGGCGCAGGAGCAAGCGCGGGCACGCGCTCAACGGCGGGCACGCGCTCAACGGCGGGCACGCGCTAGGGCGGATGAAAGGGCAGCCCAAGCCGATGCGGCCCGACGTGAGGCGCGCGAAGCGGCTCAGCGGCGACGCGCCAAACGTGCGGAGGATGCGCGGCTCGTCGAACGTGAAGCGGCGCGTCTCAACGAGTTGCTTTTGGCGCGCCAGCGGGCCCAAGCCGCAGCTCGTGCTCAAGCTGAAGCCCGGGCGCGTGCGGCGGCTGCGGCGCAACAAGCGCGGGACCGTGATGTTCGTGAGCGGCAAGCTCAGGAGCGTGAAGCTGAGCGGGCGGCCGCGTCGCGCTGGGCGCAGCAACGCGAAAACAGGCGGCAGCGCGCTGAAGCCGCCCGTCGCGCGCGTGCGTTGGCGCAGCAGCGCGCTGAACAGGAAGCGCGGGAGCGGGCGGCAAGGCAAGCTGGCGTTCGGGCTGCCGAGCGTGCGCGTTCTGCACGTGTTGAGGCCGAGCGCGCGCGTTCCGCACGTCTTGAGGCTGAGCGCGCGCGTGCCGCGCGACTTGAGGCTGAGCGCGCGCGTGCCGCGCGACTTGAGGCTGAGCGCGCGCGTGCCGCGCGACGGGCCGCCGCCCAGCGTCGACGCGAGCGGCGTCGCTTCTCCAGCGATGAAGCCTTGCGCGACCGCCTGGCACGGCAATCGGGTCGACCTTCACGGGACGACGGCGTACGGCCTGCCACGCGGCGTCGCGATGATCCCCTCGGCGGCATTTTCGTGGACCGGGGGCGACGTGCGCAACCCGCGCGTGCGGATGCTGAGGCTCGTTTGCGGCCCAACCGTTTGCGTCGCGTAACCGTGTTGCTGGCGATCGACCCGCGTCGCTATCGCTTTGGGCCGCTCGCGGGCAATTTGCACCCGGTGCTTTGCACGAAGGTCGGCTGTTACATTTCGCGGGGCGCCGACACGCCGGCCCGCTTCAAGTCACGCGCGCGCACGTTCGGTTCGATCAACACGCTGGGGCTGCGTGCAGGCGCCTGTCGCTTGCGCCGCACCTGCGTGTTCCGCGACGTGGCGTTCCCGCCGGGCGGGCGGCTGCTGCAACCGGTCGATCTGCGCCTTTTACGGCATGACCGCCGGCGCGGCTTGCGGGTCGAGCGTCCTTCGCGTTGCCAGCTGCGTGCCGGTCGGTTGGCGTGCATCGACGTTGTTGAAGGGGCCGGTTATCGCATGTGGGTGGTGCCGGAACGCCTGGCCCGACGCGTCAGCCCCGAAGTGCTGCAGCAGGCGCTGGACGATGGGTTGGGGCGTGGGCGCCAACGCGAAGCGCGTAACCTGGTACGGTAGCGCGTGTTTTCGCGGGTCCGCTCCGTAAAGACCGGCTCAAAGCTTGATGCCGAACCGGTCAAGCGCTGCGACCATGATGATGTAGAGCACGATGGTGAGCGCGCAGGACGCCGCGAGCGCGAGCCAAAAGTTTACGCCAGCGCGTAGCATAACCGGGAAGACCAGGAACATCGGCAGCGACGGCAGCACAAACCAGAACGTCGCCTGAGCATGATCGGCGATCTGCAAGCGGTCCACGTCGTCCCGCCACATCCAAATGATCGCCAGGATGGAAATCAGCGGAAGCGAGGCGATCAGCGCACCGTAGCCAGGGAACCGCTTCGACAGCTCCGAAACGATGGCGATGATGATGCCGGAAAGCGCAGCTTTGAGGATGAGGTAGGTCAAGGCGAAGCGTCACGTTGGAGATCGACATGGGAAACATCGCCTGCGCGCCGGGCTGACGCCAGCAAAAATCTGCGCACGCATAGGTGAACCGCACACACAACGCCACGCTGTCAGCCGAGAGCCAACGGTCAAACGCAGCGTGAGTGGCCCCCAAAAGCGATCAACCGCTTCCGGTGGAAGCACCGTCAGCGGTTGAGCGTCTCGTCAAAGGGTCTGAAACCGGCGCCGCGCGCCCCTGCGACCAAGCCGCAAAAGCTGTCAGTCGTCCGCAGAGTTCTGCAGTGTGGTCAGTTAGCTGACCTGGATGTTGGTCGCAGCCGCACGGCCCTGGCGGTCACGCTCCAGATCGTAGGTCACCTTCTGACCTTCCTGCGGGTGGCCGATGCCGGCGCGCTCCACAGCTGAGATGTGCACGAACACATCTTTTCCACCGTCGTCCGGCTGGATGAAGCCGTAACCTTTGGTGGGGTTGAACCATTTTACTGTCCCGGTTGCCATGTCGGTCTCCTGTCGGGGGTGGGGGGTCGTATCGCCGCGTGAATAGCCCACGCGTTGATGGTGGTGGCGCGTGCGCCGTGTTTCGAGGTCTCGCGCACGTTTAACCGGGCGTGATCTGTGGCGTGTTCGAGAAGCGCTCCACGGCCGTGGGCGCTCATCGGTACACGGGAGAACGACACGTCAGCCTTGGCGATGCCGAGCGTCGCGTAGGGTCTTGCAGTCACGAGTGGGGAAAGCCTTTCAAGCCGTGATGCAACCGGCGGAACGCTGTGTTGATCATCGAGCGGCTTCTTCGTGCAGTCAGCCTCTTCGGGCGACTGTCGGTCTCCAAAATTCTAACTCAAGGCCGCCAACCTTTAACGGTGCGATGAGTGCGGATGCGCACAGACGCGCCTAAGATCGCGGCCCTGATGTCAGCAGATATGTGCCCCGACCTAGCTGGTGTCAAGGAGATGGCAGCACCCTCTGAAAAAGAAAAAATCGTTTTTGGTTTTGATTGTCAAAAAAACGTCACGTGATCAAATAATCGGCAACAACCTTTTCGTTCCAATCAATTCCGGCGCCAGGTCTTTGGTTTAACGACACAAATCCAGCATTCGGAACGATCGGTTCCAAAATTAAATCTTGCCCCCAGTCCATAAACTCCAACCAGTGGACGGTTGGCGTTGCGGCCAAGGCGTGCGCGGAGAATTCAGGTGACAGGTGCGACGACATGGGCACCGCGTGAGCCTGTGCGACGCGCGCCAAGCGCCGCCAGCCGGTGATGCCGCCGATGCGCAAGATGTCGGGCATGATGAAGTCGCAGGCGTGCTGGGCGATGGCGGCCTGGCCTGTGCGCCAGCTCCAAAAATTTTCGCCGATCTGCAACGGCGTCTTGAGCTTCGCTGCGAGGCGGGCCTGCGTCGGATAGTCATCGTAGACGATCGGCTCTTCGATCCAGGTCAGGCCTTCGTCATCGATCTGGCGGCAGAGCTCCAGAGCCTGCGCGGCATCAAGACCCTGGTTGAAGTCGGCCGAAACCGCGATGTCTGGACCGACGGCTGCACGCACCTCGCGGATGGCATGGCGATCGGCTTGGATGGAGGCGCGCCCTAGCCGCATCTTGATGTGTCGGTAACCACCGTGATCGCCCGCAAGCTCCCGCGCTTCGGTCGCGGCGGCGTCAGGTGCAAGCAGGCCGAGGCCATTGCTGTTGTAGGCGGGGATGGGCCGCTCCTGGCCGCCAAGCAAGCGAAAGAGCGGCAGCCCCAACTCCCGCGCAAGGGCGTCATGCAGCACCATGTCGAACATTGATTGTGCCATCTGGACGAGGCCCTCGTGCCCCAGCAGGCTCAGATGTCGCAGGCCATCGTCGTAGAAGGTTTCCATGGTCGCCATTGAGACGGGCCGTTGGGCTGCCCAAGCGGTAAAGCTCTCCAGCAGCGGCGGTAGGAGGTCGAGTGCCAACGGCTTGAATGTGAAGGCGAGGAGGCGGCCTTCCACGCCACCGCGTAAGGTCAGATCGATCAGCAGGAACGGCCCGTGCGTGAAGGTGCCGATGCGTGTGGCGAGCGGCCGGCGCAGCGGTGCGATGGCACGACGGATGCGGATGCTTTCGACGACGACGTCGTGGGCGGCGGCTTGCGCCAGCACGATGGCGCGCGGCGGGGCGCCCGGCGTATCGTCGGCTTGGTACGGTGGTGCTTCGCTCATGCCAGCGATCATGGCCCGTCCGGCCTGCGCGTCAAGCGTGGCGGCCGCTTTGGTGGTGCAAGCTTTAGGATGTGGGCGCGGCGGCCGGCTCCAGGGGCTGCGCGCTTGCCACCTCAGTAACCTCGCCTGGCTTCACGTTCGTCGATGGCACGTCTTCTGTCGTGATATCGGTGGCCGTTGCGATCGCATCGTCCACGTCAGGTGCGCCACCTTCGGCCACGTCATCTGGCGGCGGGGGTGCCTCGGCATCGCCGTCGCCGCCATCATCGCTCACGGCTGCAACCTGTTGCGAGGCCGCAGCCGCCTGCTGCGCCATGTACACTTCAAAGTCGTCAAGTCGTTCCAGCAGCTCGACGCAGACCGCACGCACCGCCTGCCCGGCATCGGCTGGGTACTTCGCAGCATAGGTGCGTCCGCCTTCGTCGTGATCAGCTGCGCGCTGTAGGTAGGCGCGCCGCGGGATCGCGATCGAAAAACAATGGTTGTCGGCGTCAGCGCGCAGCTCATCGTGCCAGCGTTGATCGGTGGGGGAGCGCTGGTCCTTCATGTTGATCAGCAGGCCGATGTTGCGGGAGAAGGGCTCCGCCTCCAGCCGTGCCTTGAAGCGCTGTAAGATCCCGTAGCCGCGCACCGATAGGTAGTCGGGCTTCAGAGGCGGCATGTGGAAATCGCACACCCGCAGCCAGGCTTCGGTCAGCACCGAAATCCCCGGCGGACAATCGACGAGCACCACATCATAGGCGTCGCTCGCCTCCCGCAGCAACGCGGCGGCGGCCTCGCGGATTTCAGCCTGCTTGCCTTCGCCTGCGATATCGCGCTCCATCAGCGCCAGTTCCATGTGGCTGGGAATAAGGTCGATCCCCTCGGCGTCATCGACATCGCTGACGTTGGTGGCGATGAAGTCGCTCCACGGCTTTGTTTCACCGTCGAGCACAAGAGCGCGCAGGTAATCGACCAACGTCCGACCCTCACGCTCCATCGCTTCCCAGCGCTGCATGGGCATCAACATGACGCTGATGCTCGTTTGGCTGTCGCTGTCGATGACGAGGACGCGCTTGCCGTGATGCAACGCCAACGTTTCGGCCAAGGCCATCACAGACGTCGATTTCCCGACCCCGCCCTTGGTGTTCATTATCGCGATTGACCGGCCCATGCTCGCTCCGTGCCCCTTCGCGCAACCCCTTCGCGCAACCCCTGCGCGCGCCATCTTTAGCAGCTTGCAGGCCGGCGCGTGCGTGTCCTGAAGGCCTAGCGGAAAGGCCGACGAACAAGCATCTCTTAACCTGTGGAAAACCCTGACGTCCAACGCGGCGCCGCGTTTTCAGGGCCTCCAAGCGGGAAGATCACGATTTCCAGCAGCGCGATGCTGGTCAACTTTTTGACATAGTTCACAAAATGCGGTGCGTCATTTTGGATAAGCTGTAAGGTGGGTGCTGGACGTGTGGCTGAGGGGACGCGCGTCTGCTGTAGGTTTGCCTAACTTGGGGGTGCGGCGAGCGATAGTTGAGCGTGTCGACGGTGCGGACCGGAGGCGCGCAAGTGGGGTAAAGTGATGTTGCAGAACTCGGTTCTGGCGGCGTTAGCGTGTGTGGCTGCTCCGGCGTTGAGCGTTGCGCTGTTTATGCTGATCCAAGGATTGTAAGCGCTCGGTTGTCAGCGTGCTCCAGACATTCATGTCGCGGGTAGCGGTAAGCCGGCAAGCGTTCGTGGTCCAGGTGCGGTGCGCTGTCCAAGGCCAGCGCAAGTGTCGCGGGAGCTTTGCTCACACGGCCGGGCTTGCTCGGGCTGGTTAGGCTCCTATAGCGTGGCCGCATGACTTCTGACCCGTCGCCATCGGGCGCCTTATCTTCGAGCGCTCCATCCCGTGCGCTCCTCGACGATTGCTTCTTGCACGACAGCGAGAGGCTTCGCCACGACGAAGCTTTGGCGATCCTGCGGCGAGCCGCGCGGACGCTGGTCGGTGCGGAAAGCGTTCCGCTGTTTGAGGCCGCTGGCCGGATCATCGCTGCGCCGATTACCGCCTCGAGCCCGGTGCCCGCTCACACGAACGCGGCCGTTGACGGCTACGCGTTTTCCCACGCCGATCTGGCCGCCGAAGGATCGAGCGTCTTGCAGATCGCGGGCCGCGCTGCGGCGGGACGACCCTTCCAGGCGGCCTTGGCCGGGGGGCCCTCCGGTTCGCATGCGGCCCACCACCAACAACGCGCCCCGGCCGTTCGCATTTTTACCGGCGCGGCACTGCCCACGACCTGCGACACCGTCGTTATGCAGGAAGACGTGACGGTTCGCGCTGATCCGTCCAATGCGAACGTGCGGCTGGTCGAGGTTCCAGCGGGTCTACGGCACGGCGCCAACGTCCGCCAGGCGGGAGAAGATGTGGCGGCCGGTGCGGTGCTGTTCGAAACCGGGGCGACGTTGCGGCCACAGGACCTCGCGGGTTTGGCTTCCATCGGTGTCGCCGAGCCAACCTGTTTTAAGCGACTGAACGTGGCGGTGGTTTCCACGGGCGATGAAGTGGTGCGTCCTGGCGCACCCTTGGCGTTCGGGCAGGTCTACGATGCCAACGCGCCGATGCTGCAGGCGCTGATCGCGTCTACAGGCGCGCATGCGGTCGATGCGGGCGTGCTGCCGGATGATCCTGTGGCCCTGAAGGACCGACTGTTGGCGCTTGCGCAAACGTACGATGGGGTGATCACGTCCGGCGGGGCGAGCCGTGGCGAAGAGGACCATCTGATCACGGTGCTCGACGAGATCGGCGAGCGTCACCTTTGGCAGCTCGCGGTGAAGCCAGGCCGGCCGATGACGTTTGGGCGCATCGGGCGCGTGCCTATGATCGGGCTGCCGGGTAACCCGGTCGCCGTCTTCGTCTGTTTTCTTCTTTATGTCGCTCCGCTGCTGCGCGCGCTCCAGGGTGCGCCTTGGCACGAACCGCGACGGGAATGGCTCACTGCGGATTTCGCGATGACGGGACGCAAGACAGGGCGGCGCGAGTTCTGGCGTGGCCATGTTGAGGGCACGGGCGAGGCGACGCGGGTCCGCAAGTTCGAGCGTGACGGATCGGGCCTGATCAGCGGCTTGCGCGCGGCCGACGGTCTGATCGAGATCCCTGAGGAGCATGGCGATGTGGCGCCGGGCGATCAGGTGGCGTTCATCCCGTTCAGCGCCTTTGGACTCGCTTACCGATGACGCAGCCAGCTTGAGCGCAGCGCCAAGCGGCGCGTCCAAGCGACGCCCCAATTTGCGGTTAACTCCCCAACAAGTTCAAATCCGTTATGGCGTCGGGCGGTGCTCACCGCTCGCCACGCTCGTGTTGGGCCATGTTGTTCGCGCTTCGCACTTTGTTTTCGGTCGCGGAATTTCTGCTCGCGCTACCGGTCCGTCTGGCGCGCCTCGCCCTGCAAGGTGTGGTCTTCAATCCAAAGCTCGGGCCCGCGCGCCACGTCTTCACGCTCGCCGCCGGCTACCTGGTCTTCGCGCTTGTGCTTGTCTATGTGATCGCGCCGGTGCGCGGCATCGTGGGGCAGCTCTACGAAGGCCAGAAGATCAGCTACGACTCAGAGCGCTGGCTGGCGACCGCGATCTACGATCACAAGGGTGCGTTCGTTGGGACCTACGGTGCGCAATTCGATAGCCGCCGCGACGTCAACTACACCGACCAGCCGATTGAGATCGGCGATTACACCGCCAACCCCGACCACAAATCGATCCCCGTGCGTGAGGTGCCGCCCGACTATTGGCGCTGCCTCGTCTATCACGAGGATCGCCATATCGGGACGCTGATCAATCCGTTTGGGATCGATCTGCTTGGCGTTCTGAAGATCCCCTACACAACCATCCGCCGCACCATCCGCACGGGCCGGCCGGGCTTCGGCGTCGGCGGCTCGACGCTTGCGATGCAGTTGGCGCGCGTCACCTATAAAACGCCACCGGACACGCGCGAGAGTGTAGGCGAGAAGCTTCGCCGCAAGGTGCGCGAGTGGTGGATGGCGCCGGTCATCTTCATGCATCTGACACGCGATGGCGATTGGACGCCGCTCAAACAATGGGCTGCGAACCACATCTGGCTGGCGCAGCGCACCGGCGGGGCACCGCTCTACGGTGTCGAAATGACGGCGCGGGTGGTGTTCGGCAAGGCCGCCAAAGACCTTTCGACGGCCGAACAATTCGTGCTGGCTTCCGCCGTCAACAAGCCGATCGTGTTGTTGCGCGGGTCTGAGCGCCTCAACGCGGTCCGTCTGAAGCGGTGGCGCTACATCGCAGAAGTGCGGGCGCGCAAATGCGCCGAAGCGTTGATTGAGGATGCGGCGAAGCAGAAGCAGGTGACGTTTGAACTCGTCAACATCGCCAATGGTCCGCCCGATCCGCGCGTGCGGCCCCGCCTGCAGGCCGCGCTCAACCGACACGCCTCGCGCCTTGCGCGGCGCGCCCGGGCCAACCCGCGCATTCGCGCCAACGCCCTGATGCCGGCGGCGCGTTACGGCATCCGTGCGCAAATGAAGAACGCCTACGGGTTCGCCTGGCGCGACTACATCCGCGGAGTCAACACCACGCTCGATGTGGGCGCCAACCTCGCCTTGCGCGCCAAACTGCAGGACCGGATGGCCGCGCTGCATAGGCGCTACGCGGGGCGTATCACACCCGGGTTTACGCTCGATCCGATCGTCGCGGTGCGCAACCGGGACGTGCGGTTGCCGGACGTGATCGTCGCCGTCGCCGATGCGCGGGGCAATCTGGTGCGGTATTTTGAATCGAGCCAGCGCGCAGCGTATTTCGGATCGGCGAGTGCCGTCAGCCGCACCACCGGACACTACGACGTCACGCGTGAGGCGCGTCAGATCGCATCGACGGGCAAGATCATCGCCGCGATCGCGATTGCCAACACGCTGAAAGATGAGCCGGGAACGCATTACGTTGACACCAACGCGCCCTCACGCGGCCTTGAGAGCTGCCGGCGCAACGGCCAGCTTCGCCGCGGCAGGCGGGCGCTGACCGCCTTTGCCTGCTCCCTCAATGGACCGATCGCATGGCGCTTGCGGCAGGTCGGACAAGCGCCGACGCGCCGTTTGATCAACGGCTTGGGGTTCAACATGCCGCCCGCCCCCGTCGCCGGCTCGGGAACGCCGCCGACCACCGCCGCCGTGCGTGGCATGATCGCGGGGGCGCCGCGCCGCGTGCACACGATGGCGAGCGTCGTGTTGGCCGCGCTGAGCGGACGAGGCGACCAGCAGATCACAGCGCCGACGTTGGTGCGCTCCTTCGACTACACCGATCCGCGCCATGCGGCGGCCGCTCAAAGCCGTCACGTGCGCCACGTCATCGAGCCCAACGCGCTGGTCAAGCCGGCAAGCCTTCCGCTCTTGCGCCGTCTGCTTGAAGCGCCGCTTTGCTACAGCGCGGGCGGGCGGCGCCATGGCACGCTGAAGAGTCTTGGCCGCTGGTGTGCGGCGCGCCGCCGCGACATCACGCTGCATTTTGCCAAGACCGGGACTGCGGTGACGGAAGACCGCGATGCCACGGTCGATACCTGGATCGCGGGCGGGCTGCGTTTCGCCAATGGGCGGGGTTATTCCTACGTGGTGGTGGTGGGCACCGGGGATAGCACCAACCCTTGGGCGCGACGCCTGCACGCAAGCCAGGTGGCCGCCCCGTTGTTGGATGTTGCCCTTGGCGATCTTGCGAAGGCGGAAGCCCGCCGTCCGGTGGTGGCGGGGCGGTTGCGCACCACGGGGGCAGGGCCTGCAGCGCCGCAGAAGTAGCAATGCCAGGCGCGCTCGCACTTCGCGCCCGTTGTTCCAGTGCGCCGGAGACCTGAACGTTCGTTTAGGCAAACGCCGCAATTGGGCTTTGCCCTAGCCCCAATGCCGACACCCCCTCTCCTTACCGCTTACGTCAAGCATAAAACCAAGACTTCGGCGTGCAGCCGGAGCGCGCGGTTCGTGCGGAGGCTGTAAATCATGGGGCGGTTTGATGGCGTTAGGTGGAGGCGATCACGGTGGGATCGGGCGCGATGGCGCAACGTGGGATCGCGACGATTGGCGTGATCCTGTGGCCGCTCCACGCGACTGGAAGAAGCTGTTCCTGATCTGTGGGCTTGGCGCGTTGTCGTGGGTCGCGACCTACGTGGGCATGCTTGAGCTGATCCAAGCGAACATGGGTGAGTTGCCGCTGACCCAGAAGGTGGTCATCGGCTTTGCCGTCGCCATGCTGATGGTGATGATCATCTGGCTGCTCGATCAGTTGTTCGCGCCGCACAGCGGCTTTGTGAAATTCAGCTACGTGATCGGCTATCTCTTTTTGACGTTGATCTCCGTGGGCTTCGGCTTCGGCTT
>JBCBJZ010000090.1:0-15238 GCA_038522635.1 Pseudomonadota bacterium
CGGGCTCACCTGTGGTGATCCCGATGAATCGCCCGATGATCTAGGTGACGTGTGGAGACTGAGGGCGGACGGGCCTATTTCAAGGTCTGCGCTCTGAGATCTCGGCGCTAAGCGGCAGCAACGCGCTGTGCGGAAGCGTCTCCATCATCGGCAGCGTCGCTGCGCGCCGGCACATAGTTGAGCACGGGCGCCAACCAGCGTTCCGCTTCCGCCATCGACCATCCCTTGCGCTGGGCGTAATCGGCGACTTGGTCGGCTTCGACCTTGCCGACGCCGAAGTAATGGCTGTCGGGGTGGCTGAAATAGAGCCCGCTCACGCTGGCGCCGGGCCACATGGCGTAGCTTTCGGTCAGTGACACGCCGATCCGCGCATCAGCATCTAAGAGTTCAAACAGCGTCTTCTTTTCGGTGTGGTCGGGCTGCGCCGGATAGCCCGGCGCGGGACGGATGCCGTCGTAGCGCTCCATGATCAGATCATCGATTCCCAGCGTCTCGCCAGGCGCGTAACCCCAATGCTCGCGCCGCACCTCCTGGTGCAGATGTTCGGCAAGTGCCTCGGCGAGGCGGTCGGCCAACGCCTTGACCATGATCGAGCCGTAGTCGTCGGTGCCAGCAACATGCTGAGCAATCGCCTCCTCTTCGCCGAACCCGGTGCTGACCGCGAAGCCGCCGATATAGTCGGCAACCCCTGCGTCTTCAGGCGCGATGAAATCGGCGAGCGCGATGTGTGCGCGATCGGTGCGGTTCGCGCGCGCCATCTGCTGACGCAATGTGTAGAACGTTGCACGCTCGTGTTGGCGCGTCTCGTCGGTGAACAGCACGATATCATCGCCCCGCGCCTGCGCCGGCCAGAAGCCGAACACCGCGCGCGCCGTCAGCCAACGCTCATCGATCATCCGCTTCAACATCGCCTGAGCGTCATCGAACAAGCTACGCGCCTGCGCGCCCATCCGGTCATCATCGAGGATCGCCGGGTAGCGACCGCGCAATTCCCACGTCTGGAAGAACGGCGTCCAATCGATCACGTCGACGAGCGTGCTAAGATCGATGTCCTCGATCACCTTGGTGCCGGTGAAGCGCGGGCGCGGCGGCGTCGCCTTCTTCCAATCGATCATGAAGCGGTTGGAGCGGGCGGTCTCCAGGCCGACGCGCGCTTTCGTTTTGTCGGCGCGCGCATGCGCATCGCGGACCCGCGTGTAGTCGGCGGCGATCTCGGCGAGATAGCTCGCGCTGTCACTCGCCGAGAGCAGCTTTGACACAACACCCACCGCGCGGCTGGCGTCCGTCACGTATAGCGCCTGCGCCCGCTGGTAGTTCGGCGCGATCTTGACCGCGGTGTGCAGTTTGCTTGTTGTCGCCCCACCGATCAGCAAGGGGATCTCGAAGCCTTCGCGCTGCATCGCTTCGGCGACTTGGCACATCTCATCGAGCGACGGCGTGATCAACCCCGACAGGCCGATGATGTCCGCATCCACCTCCCGCGCGGTCTGCAGTATCTTCTGCGCCGGCACCATCACGCCCAGATCGATCACTTCGAAATTGTTGCACTGGAGGACAACGCCAACGATGTTCTTGCCGATGTCGTGGACGTCGCCCTTGACGGTCGCCATGACGATTTTGCCGGCGGCGGGCTTCGCGTCCAAACCTTGCGCAGCTTTCTCCGCTTCCAGGTAGGGCTGCAGATAAGCGACCGCCTGCTTCATCACACGCGCCGATTTCACCACCTGCGGCAGGAACATCTTGCCCGCGCCGAACAGATCGCCGACCACGTTCATGCCGGCCATCAACGGGCCTTCGATCACATCCAGCGGGCGTATTGCGGCAGCGCGCGCCTCTTCGGTATCAGCCTCGATGAACCCGTTGATGCCATGCACCAGCGCGTGGGTGAGACGAGCGTTAACGTCGCCCTCCCGCCAGGTGAGATCATCGGTGCGCGCGCGCGTCCCATCGCCCTTGAAGCGGCCCGCAGCGTCGAGCAGGCGCTCGGTCGCATCGTCACGCCGGTTGAGCACCACGTCTTCGCAAAGATCGCGCAGCTCAGCGTCGATATCATCGTAGACCGCAAGCTGGCCGGCATTGACGATGGCCATGTCCATGCCGGCGCGAATGGCGTGGAACAGGAAGACCGAGTGCATCGCCTCGCGCACAACATCGTTGCCGCGGAACGAAAACGACAGGTTCGAGACACCGCCTGAGACGTGGGCGTGCGGCAGCGTCTCGCGGATTTGCCGGGTCGCCTCGATGAAGGCGAGGCCGTAGTCGTTGTGTTCTTCGATCCCGGTTGCGACGGCAAAAATGTTCGGGTCGAAGATGATGTCTTCGGGTGGGAAGCCGACGTCGCGCGTCAGAATGTTGTAGGCACGCGTGCAGATCGCGACCTTGCGCTCCGCCGTCTCGGCCTGGCCCGTCTCATCGAACGCCATCACCACAACGGCAGCCCCGTAACGCCGGCACAACCGGGCTTGCTCGAGGAAGGGCTCTTCGCCCTCCTTGAGCGAGATCGAGTTGACGATCCCCTTGCCCTGCAGACAGGCGAGCCCAGCCTGGATCACCGACCATTTCGAGCTATCGATCATCACCGGCACGCGGGCGATGTCGGGCTCGGCTGCGATCAGGTTCAAGAACGTGACCATGGCCTGCTCGCTATCGAGCATGCCCTCATCCATGTTGACGTCGATCACGTTAGCGCCGTTTTCGACCTGCTGACGCGCCACCTCAAGGGCGGTGTCGTACGCGCCATCCTTGATCAGTTTGCGGAAGCGGGCTGACCCCGTAACGTTGGTGCGTTCCCCGATGACGATGAACGACTGCGCCGCGCTCAGCTCAGGCGACGGCGTTGTCGCGTCAGCATCGACGTTGGCGGATGTGGTGGAGGTCATCAGGGACGGTCCTCTAAAAGCGGAACAAAAAACGCCGCGCGCTTCGCTGGCGGATGCGTTGAAGGGGTAGCATCGCGCCAACTTCAGCGCACAGGTGCGCGGGCTTAGGCGGCAACGAACGGTTCAAGGCCGGACAAGCGCAGGCGTGGCTCGATATGAGGGGGCACACGCGGGGTCACGCCCTGCACCGCGGCGCGCAGGGCTGCGACGTGCTCTGGCGTTGACCCGCAGCAACCGCCCATGATGTTGACCAAGCCTTCGCTCGCCCAGGACCGCAGCTTGCCGCTAAACTCTTCGGGCGTCTCATCGTACTCGCCCAACTCGTTCGGCAGACCCGCGTTGGGATAAGCGATCACGCGGCATGACGCCATCCGCCCGATGTCAGCCACGGGACCGCGCAACTGCTCAGCACCGAAAGCGCAGTTGAGCCCGATCGCGAACGGCTTCAAATGCTGCATCGAGATGGCAAAGGCTTCCGGCGTCTGGCCCGAAAGGTTGCGCCCCGAAAGATCGGTGATCGTGCCCGAGATCAATAGCGGTAGTTCAATGCCCCACTGTTCATAAGCGTCGAGAACGGCCGCGCCCGCCGCCTTGGCGTTGAGTGTATCGAAGATGGTCTCGATCAGCAGGCAGTCGCAGCCGCCCTCGATCAGACCGAGCGCCTGCTCCTTGTAGGCGGTGCGTAACGCTTCAAACGTCGTGTTGCGGTAACCCGGGTTGTCCACGTCCGGTGAAATCGAGGCGGTGCGGTTGGTGGGCCCGATGGCACCCGCCACGAACCTCTGACGCGTGGGGTCGGCGGCCATGCTCGCATCAACCGCCCGGCGTGCAACCTTGGCGGCTTCCACATTGATCTCGTGGCTGAGCGCTTCCATCGCGTAATCGGCCATCGAGATCGATTGCGCGTTAAAGGTGTTCGTCTCGACGATGTCAGAGCCCGCATCGAGGTAGGCTTTGTGGATGCCCTCGATGATGGCCGGTTGCGTGAGCACAAGCAGATCGTTGTTGCCCTTGAGATCCGTTGACCAATCGGCGAAACGCTCGCCGCGGTACTCGGCTTCGCCCAGGCCGTGGCGCTGGATCATTGTACCCATGGCACCGTCGAGCAGAAGGACCGCGTCGCGGCAGGCGGCCTCAAGGCGATCATGGGCTGTGCGTTGCAGTTCAGATGGGGCAGCATTCATGGCGTGGATCGAACCTCTTGAACAACGGCGGACGCAAACGCCCGTGGGCGCGCGCGGCACGTGGATGACGCATCTAAAATGCGGGTGACTTTTGAGCGGGTCATCGTCTCGTGCGGAGATGACGCGCGTTTGAGGGCTTTCCTGCTAGAGCCGGTTCGCGCCTTGCGTTTTCAAGCGGAACCGCCATCTAGGCTTTTTGTCATTCACGTTTCGCCCCAGGCCAGTCCACCTGTGGCGGATGAACTCTACGCGGCTTCGCGATCGGTGATGGCGTCTTTGCGCGGGCGCAGGCCCAACAGATGGCAGATCGCATAAACGAGGTCGGCGCGGTTCAGCGTATAAAAGTGCAAGTGCTTGAGCCCGGCGTCGACCAGCCCCATGGCTTGTTCAGCCGCCACGGCCGCGGCCACGAGATGGGCTGTACGCGTGTCGCCCTCCAAACCGTCAAAGCGATGCGCCAGCCAGCCTGGCACGCTCGCGCCGGTTCGACCTGCAAAGCCTGCGACCTGCTTGAAATTGTGGATGGGCACGATGCCGGGCACGATCGGCACCCAGATGCCGTGGGCGCGGGCCCGCTCCAGAAACCGCAGAAACACGTTATTTTCGAAGAAAAACTGCGTGATGATCCGGTCTGCGCCCGCGTCGACCTTGGCCTTCAGGTTATCCATGTCCGCGTTCAGCGATACGCTCTCGGGATGGCTCTCGGGATAGCCCGCGACCGAAACTTCAAACGGGGCAATCGCTTTGATCCCGCCCACGAGCGCGGCGGCATTCTCATAGCCTTCAGGGTGCGGTTGGTAAGGCACGCCGGGGCCACCTTCGCCATCACCACGCAACGCCACGATGTGGCGCACGCCAGCGGCCCAGTAGCTGCGGACCACCTCATCGACGTCCGCACGGGTGGCGCCAACGCAAGTGAGATGTGCGGCTGGCTTCAAGTTCGTCTCATCGATCAGCCTAGCGACCGTGGCATGCGTGCGCTCACGCGTTGAACCGCCCGCCCCATACGTCACGGACACGAACTCAGGCGCGAGCGGCGCAAGACGCTCGATCGCGGCCCACAGGTCGTCTGCCATGCCGGGTGATTTGGGCGGAAAGAACTCAAACGAGACGTCCACGTCACCGGAGCCCAAAATGCGGGAGCGTTGCGGTGCCTGAAGGGGGGTCATGATCGATCCTCTTGTAAGGCTTCAGTAAAGACGGGGGGAGCCGCGGCGGTTCCCTCTAAGGCTTTCTCAAAAGCACCCTCTGCGGGAATCGCATCGAGGCCGGTCGCGGCGAGCACTTCGACGCTGCCCGGCTTGCGCGGCGAAGACAGGCGTGAGGCTTCAAGCGGAGCTTCGGCCTCCTTGCGCCCGTGCCACAAGCTCACCACCAACGGGCTTTTGGCATTCTTCGGCGGCGCCAGAACGGTGCACGGGTTCGACTCGATGCCCACACCATGCAGCAACTCGCGGATCGCCTCGTCGGAAAAGCCAAGGCGCACATGGGCCAACTTCTCGCGCAATTCCTCATGATCGTGCGGCGCGAAATCGACCACCAGCAAATGCCCGCGCGGCTTCAAGATGCGTGCGGCCTCAGCCAGCGCCTGGCCGGGATCGTTCAAGAAGTGCAGCACCTGGTGCATGACCACAACGTCTGCGCAGGCATCACCCAATTCGAGGCGGTAGAGATCGCCGTGGCGGACCTGGGCGTGTGTGATGCCGGCCCGCTCCAAATTACTGCGCGCGTAGGCCAGCATCGAATGGTTCACATCGAAGCCGACACCGCGCGTGTAGCGTTCCGCCATGGCCGCCAGAACGCCGCCGGTGCCGGTGCCGAGATCCACAAAGAATGGAAAGGGTCCAGGACCAAGTGCGCGCGCCATGGCGCGATCAACCTCGCCGCCATTCACGAACGCTGAGCGGGTCCGATCCCACTCCGCCGCATGGCGCTGGAAGTAGGCCTGCGCTTCGGCTTCGCGCTCTCGCTTCACTTGGGCGGCACGAACGGCGTCGCGCATGAGTTCTGGGTCGGTGGGATCAACCATCGCGCGGATGAGATCGCTCAAGCGCCAGCGTGGCCCAGCTTTGCCAACGTCGAGGCCCCCGTTGAGGCCCCCGTTGAGGCCCAAGTCGTTGCTTGTGGCGGGGACCGGGCCTGCGCCCGTGGTCGCGCCAGCACCTTTGGATGCTGCCAACCCCATTGATGGCGCCATCCCGGCCGTCGCAAATCCGGAGCCATGGTCGGCCAACTGGAAGAACACCCAATTGCCCTCGCGGAAGCGGCTGATCAGCCCCGCTTCAACGAGCAGCTTCAAATGCCGTGACAAGCGCGGCTGGCTTTGACCCAGGATGCGCGTGAGGTCCTTGACGTTCAGCTCGGCACTCGCCAGCAGCAGGAGAATGCGCATGCGCGTGGGTTCTGCGGCGGCCTTGAGCGCGTTCACGGCATGGTCAAGGGAGAGGCGATGGTCCACGGGGTGAGGCTCCGGCAGCTGCATGTTGCCAAACAATATAAAGATATCTTTATGTGTCAAGCGCCGATGCACCCGCATCCGCTGAGTCGCAGTCGCGTCCATCGCAGCAGCGTTGCAGCTTCGCCGCGGTCCATTAACCGTATGGTTTCAAACGCGCTTTCCCCACGCAAACCACACCGCAAACATGATATCCACAGCTTCTGGCGAAGATCCTCAACCGGATGTTCAGCCGCTGCTAACGCTCATTTGCGATGATCTTTAAGCGAAAACTCACCAAGCAGGCGTGGCATCGCACACGCCGGACCGATGAAAACGACACCCATGACATCCACACCGCAAGCATCCGCCACGCAAACCCCAACGCCCGAGCACTTCAAGCAGGCCGTGATCCACGAGCGGCGGCGGCCACGCGGCTTACGCGCAGGGCTCAAAGTGCTGGCAGGTGCAACGGTGTTGGCGCTTGCGGCCGCACCGTTGGTCCTGTCGACCGCCGTTGTCGCCGGGGCAGCGGATCCGTCGGCGCTGCTCGCCGCGCGGCCGTGGTCGAGCGGTCTGATCGCGGCAGGGCTGTTGCTATGGGGCGCGTTCCTGGGCCTGCCCGCGATCCGGATGCTGGCGCGTCTTGGTCATCAGCGCACGATCCACCTCCTCAATGACGCCGTCGCCATCCATGAGCGCCACCTGCTTTGGGGCGAACGCCGTTGGCAGGTGCCGCATCGCGATTTCGCAGGCGTTGCCCACACGATGCGCGCGGGCCTTTCCGGGGTCCGTCACGAGCTGATGCTGGTGCACGATGATCGGCGCAAATCGGTGGTGGTGCATCGCGCGCCGATGATCACGCAGGCGCTCCTGGATGAAGCCGCCCGCACGTTCGGCGTGCCGAAGCTCGCAACGAGCGCCGCAGCGAAAGCCTCGCGAGAGCGTGCCAACGCAGCGATGCCCGCTTCGGCCGGCTGAACGTACTGACGCTCTTGCGTAAACCCGCGGCCGGTCGCATTAGAGTCGGTTCGCTTCAGGTTGAAGCGGAACCGACATCTAAGCTTTTGTTTTGCCGTTCATCTTTCGCCTCAGGTGATTCCACCAGAGGCGGATGAACTCTAAGCTGCCGTTGCCAGCCCCAAGATGATCAGCGCTTGCGGGCTTTCAGCGCGGCGCGCGCGTCGGCAAACACCTGCGATTGCCAGTTGATGAGCTGAAGATCGCTGTCGGGCGCGCTGATCTGCGCATCGCCCGCATGGGCCGCAATCTCGATCGACCGCTTGACGAGCTGCATCGCGACGGCGGGGCGTGACGCCATCGCGCGGGCCATGGTCATCGCCGCGTCCATGACAGCGCCGTCGTCCGCCACCACATCGATGAAACCGAGCGCTTCGGCTTCGCGCGCGGTCCAGCTATCGCCGCGCAGCAGCAGGCGCCGCGTCGGTTGCAGCCCGATCAAACGGATCAGCCGCGGCACAGAATGCCAAGCCATATTGAGCCCGATCGCCACCTCAGGCGCGGCAAAGCGGCTCCCCGCGGCGCAAACGCGAAAGTCGCAGAACGCCGCGAGTGCGACGCCACCGGCGAAGCACGGCCCCTCAATCGCAGCGATCGTGATCGGCTCGAGGCCACACCAAGCGCGCGCCAGCCGCGGACCGCGTGACGCGAGCCGCCGGCGTTGTTCCACGCTCATCCCCTCGAGGCGGTCCCACGCGTCCGCCTTGAGGTCCATGCCGCCTGAAAAGATGCGCGGCGCCCCGGTCAGCACGATCACAGCGAGATCCGGTTCATCCTGCAACCGGTCAGCAGCGCGGGTCAGATCCTGCATCATGTCAAACGACATCGCGTTCGCCTGGCCGCCGCGATCGAACCGCACGATCGCAAGGGCGTCTTGCCGTTCAACGCTAACCGTATCGCTCATCGCATGCGTCTTTCGTGGTTCACGTCATTCACGCTGTGCACCCCGTGCACCTTGCTCAGGTTGCTGCGGCCTCCGGATCGATCTGCAGCAGGCTGGTGGCGGTGCCGACCTTGGCAAGCGGGTTGCGCGGACGCCATGTGCCGCGCTCGACCTGCGTTAAGAAGCGCGACGCCAACGTGTTGAACAAGGCCGGCTCCTCCAGCGACACCGCGTGGCCGCTTCCGGGCAGGATCGCCAACTGCGCGCTTGGCATCAACCGCTTGAGCCACAGGTTGACGTCCAGACAGGGCTCATCCTCATCGCCCACCATGAGCAACAGCGGCACCTCGACGGCGCGCAACCCGTCTTCAAGATCATAAAGTGAGGGGCGCAACGCCTGGACCTGGCGAAGCGTGCGCGCGGCCCCGCGCGGGGGATGTTCCTTGAGGTAAGCTACGAACTGCGCCCACCCCAGCGGGTCCTTGTCGAACAACTGGATGCGGGTACCACCGCGCCCGATCTGTTCTGCTGCGATACGATGCGCGCCCTCAAGCTGCGCCGCCGTTGCCCGGGTCTCAGCGAGATAGGCGTCGCGTGTGTCGCGCAACGCGCCGGACCCCGCCCCGGCGGCGATCACGCCATGGCAGCGCTCTGGATGGTGAAGCGCCAGTTGAAGCGCCGTGTAGCCACCCATGCTGAGGCCGATCACGTGCGTGCGCGCCACGCCCGCCGCATCGAGCACACAAAGCGCATCGCGGTTGGCGCGCGCCTGGCCGTAGGCGGCATCGTCATCGGGCACATCGGAGGGCGGATAGCCCCGCGCCGCCGTCACGATGCAGCGGTAATCGCGCGCGAAATGGGCGATCTGCGCATCCCAACTGCGGTGATCGCCACCGAACTCGTGCAGAAACAGCAACGCCGGTCCATCGTCGCGCCCGCAGGCCGCCGCATGGAGCGCAACGCCATCATCGGCGACCACAGGAATGCGTTCCATCGTCTTCTCCTCTTCGAACCAACAAACAGGGACGCATCTGCGCTCCATCGCGCCTGCAAACGGACCCACGCGAGGCGAGCCAACCGGTGCATCCTTGCCCTACTCCGGTCGCTTTCCACGCTCAGAAGCATCAGGTGTTTTGACGCCCAGCCGGCAATCGTTTGATGTAGGTTGACGCGGTCCTTGACTTAGTTGTTGACGGGGGCGCGGATGAAGGCGCTCAAGACGCATTGAAGGGGCCTGAGGCGAGATCGGCAAGCCCGCAAGCGGACGGTGAATGACATGATGGGGACCTCTATGCACGCGTTTAGCGTAGCGCCGTCGCGGCTTGGCCGGCGGCTACCGCGGGCAGCATCCTTGCTGATTGCGTTTGCCATCGTGTGCGCCACGATGATCGCGCTGCCCGTGCAAGAGGCCCGTGCCGATCGTGCCTCCGCCTTCATGAAGAAGGTCACGACGGCTCTGCTGAGGGCCTCGCGCAAGAATTCATCTGTCGCCCTTGAGCGCGTGATCGCCCGCTACGCGGATGTGCCCTACATCGGGCGCTATTCGCTCGGTCGCTACGCCCGTGCGTTGCCGCGGCGCGATCGGGCCCGTTACCAACGCGGGATGGTACGGTTTATGGCGCGCTATGCCGCCGGCGAAGCGCCTAAGTATCCCGTGCGCAACGTGCGCGTGCTGAGCCGCGGCTTCCGGATCAGCGGCGGGATTGGCGTCGACACCCGTGTCGTCCTTCGCAACGGGACGAGTTACGACATCCGCTGGCTGCTGGTCCGTCGCGGCGGGACCTATAAGGTGCGTGACGTCCAGGTGGTGGGCATCTGGATCCTGCAGTTCCAGCGCACGTTGTTCCGCAAGTTCATTGAGGAAAAGGGTGGCCGCGTGGCCGCGCTCGTTCGGGTGCTGACGCGCTGACGTTTCAGCCGGTCTTTCCTTATCAACGCTTAAACACCGCCACAGCTTCAACATGCGCGCTCCAGGCGAACTGGTCGACCGCCGTTAGTCGCGTCAGCCGGTAGCCGCCGTCGATCAGCGTGCGAGCATCGCGGGCGAGCGTCGCCGGGTTGCAGGAAACCGCGACCACCACCGGCACCTTCGATTGGGCCAAGACCTGCGCTTGCGCCTTCGCGCCGGCCCGCGGTGGATCGAAGATCACCACCTCGGCCGCATCAAGCTCTTTCACGTTCAAGGGATCTGCGTAAAGGTCACGCGTGACGGCCTCGATGGGCTTCAGCCGGCGTCCCTGCCGGTGCGCCTGCTGCAACGCTGAGACCGCCGCGCGATCGCCGTCGTAAGCGCGCACCCGCGCTGAGCGCGCAAGGCCCAGCGCAAACGTGCCGAGCCCGCAAAAGAGGTCGATCACCTCACGGGCCGGACCGACCGCTTCGCTGATCAACGCCAGCAACGCTGCATCCGCCTCTTCGCTCGCCTGCAAAAACGCGCCTGGCGGTATCTCAACATCGACGCCAGCGAAGGCCACATACGGCGTTGCCTGCTGCAGCACGATGTCATCATCGATGGTGAGGCGAACGAGTTGCCCCCGCTGCGCAACATCGATCAGGCTTTGACGCAGGTTCGGATCGTTCAGACGTGCAACGCCGGTGATCGCCACATCGAGGCCATTGCGCGCGAGCGTCACCGCAAGGCGTGCTGTGCCCTTCCGCGTGAGCAGCGGGTGGATGAGCTTGCGTAGTACGGGCAGCTGCGCCTCAAGTTCGGGGCGCAGGACTTTGCAAGTGCGCAAATCGACGAGCGTTTCCGCGCGCGCCTCGTGGAAGCCCAGCATCACACCCTTCTTGGTGCGCCGCGCGGTGAACGTGGCTCGCCGACGCGCCGCGTGGGCAAAGCGTACCGGCCCCTCAACGTCGATCGCAAGCCCGCGCGCAGCGAACGCTTGGGCAAGCCGGTCGCGCTTGAATGCCTCGTAGAGCGGTGCGGCGGCGTGTTGCAGCGCGCAGCCCCCGCAGCGGCCAAAGTGCGGGCATGGCGCGCGCACACGGGCATCACTCGCGCGTTCGATGCGGATGCCGGTCGCGCGACCGTCCTCGATGTGGGCCGTTATGATTTCATCGGGCAAGGTATAAGGCGCGTAGACGTCGGCCGCGTTTGCCGTGCTTTCGCCCCTCGCGTCTGATGAGGGTGCAGCATCGCAAAGCGGCCGCGCCAGGCCCTCACCGGCGCTGCCGAGGCGCGTGACGATCATCCGCGCGCGCTGCGCAGCAGGTTCCAGCGCTTCAGCCATCGTACACCGCGCCGATCAACCACTCTTGATTGCCATCACCACCGGGCAGCGGCGACGCGAACGGCGCGCTGCACCGCCACCGCGTGTGCTCTTCGATGTGGGCGCGCACCCGTGCGACCGCGGCGGTCGTGGCCTCAGCGCTAGTGACCAGTCCACCTTTACCGATGTGCGCGCGGCCAACCTCGAACTGTGGCTTGACCAGCACCACCAGCCAACGCGGATCGACCAACAAAGACAGCGGTACGCCAAGCACTTTCGTGAGCGAAATGAAGCTGACATCGGCCACCAGCACGCTGGGCGGCGGGCTCAGATCCGCGGCGGTCAACGCGCGCGCATCGCACCCTTCGCGCAGGCGCACGCGTGGATCATCGCGCAAGCTCGCATGAAGTTGCCCCTGCCCCACGTCGATCGCGTGAACAAGGGCGGCGCCTTGCGCCAGCAGCACCTGCGTGAACCCGCCCGTGGAAGCGCCAACATCCACCGCCACGTGCCCCGTCGCATCGAAGCCGAACCTTGCCAGGGCGTGCTCAAGCTTAAAGCCTGCCCGTGAGACATAAGCACGGGCTGGATCATCGATCGTGATCGTATCATCGGGACTGACGCGCTGCCCGGCCTTCACCGCAGGCACACCCGCCACCTGCACACAACCGCGCTGGATCGCATCGCGCGCCCGCGCCCGCGTCGCGTAATGCCCAAGCACATGCAGCACCGTGTCCAGGCGTTGGCGCGCGCTCATCGCAGCCGTCTCGTCATGGCCTCAGGCGTGCCGCCCAGCCTCATTGGCTTGCACGTCACGGCCCAAAGCCCCAAGCACTTTGGCGACAATCCCACTCGCGTTCATGCCGGCGCGGTCGTACATTTTTTCAGGCTTGTCGTGATCGATGAAGGTGTCGGGCAGCACGCAGGCGCGCACTTTCAGGCCGCGATCCAGATGACCGGCCTCACTCAGATGGTGCAACACGTGCGAGCCAAAGCCGCCGACCGAGCCCTCTTCGACGGTGATCAACACCTCATGATGGAGCGCCAGTTCATCGACAAGCGCGGTATCAAGCGGCTTGGCAAAGCGCGCATCGGCAACCGTTGTTGAAAGCCCAAGCCCTGCAAGTTGATCGGCCGCCCGCAGGCTTTCGCCGAGCCGCGTCCCAAGCGACAGCAACGCCACGGTTGAGCCCTGCCGAATGATCCGCCCCTTGCCGATCTCAAGCGGCACGCCGACGTCAGGCATGTCGACGCCCACGCCCTCGCCGCGCGGATAACGCAGCGCGCTCGGCCGGTCGTCCAGCGCCACTTGTGTTGCAACCATGTGCTTGAGTTCGGCTTCATCGGATGCCGCCATCAGCACGAAGTTCGGGAGGCAGCCCAGATAGGCGAGGTCGAACGCGCCCGCGTGAGTGGGCCCGTCAGCGCCGACGAGGCCTGCGCGGTCCAGGGCAAAACGCACCGGCAACTTCTGGATCGCCACATCGTGCACGACCTGGTCGTAGGCGCGCTGCAGGAAGGTGGAGTAGATCGCCGCGAAAGGCTTGTAACCCTCCGTCGCAAGGCCTGCAGCGAAAGTGACCGCGTGCTGCTCAGCGATCCCCACGTCGAACGTGCGCTCAGGATAGGTTTTGGCGAAGAGATCCAGGCCCGTGCCCGAGGGCATGGCCGCGGTGATGGCGACGATCTTATCGTCTTCGCGCGCCTCATCGATGAGCGCGTTGGCGAACACCTTCGTGTAGGCCGGCGCATTCGGCGTCGGTTTAACCTGGGCACCGGTGATCACGTTGAACTTCGAAACACCGTGGTACTTGTCAGCAGAGGCTTCGGCCGGCGCGTAGCCTTTGCCCTTCTTGGTGACCACGTGCACCAGCACCGGGCCGGTCTTCGCGTCCCGGGCATTCTTCAAGACGGGCAGCAGGATGTTGAGATCGTGCCCGTCGATGGGGCCAACATAATAAAAGCCAAGCTCCTCAAAGAGCGTGCCGCCGGTCCAATAGGTGCGCGTGTATTCCTCGGCGCGGGCGGCCGCCCGCTCCAACGACTTCGGCAGCCGCTTGGCGAACTGCTTGGCCGCCTCGCGGAAATGCAAATACGTGCCGCTCGACGTGATGCGCGCGAGGTAATGCGATAGCGCACCGCTGGGCTGCGCGATCGACATGTCATTGTCGTTCAGGATCACGGTGAGACGGCTGTTGCGCGCGCCCGCGTTGTTCATCGCCTCATAGGCCATGCCTGCGCTCATCGCGCCATCACCGATGACGGCGACCACGTTGTTGTCGCGAGCGCTAAGATCACGGGCGACAGCCATGCCAAGGCCGGCCGAGATGGACGTCGATGAATGGGCTGCGCCGAACGGATCGTAAGGGCTCTCATCGCGCTTGGTGAAACCGGAAAGGCCACCGCCCTGGCGCAACGTGCGAATGCGGTCCCGTCGCTCGGTCAAGATCTTGTGCGGGTAGCATTGGTGACCCACGTCCCAGATCAACCGATCGTCGGGCGTGTTGAAGATGCGGTGCAGCGCGACGGTAAGTTCCACCACACCAAGGCCCGCACCGAGGTGGCCACCCGTCACCGAGACCGCGTCGATCATTTCTGCGCGCAATTCATCCGCGATCTGGCGCAGCTCCCCTTCAGGCATCGCACGCAGATCGGCCGGGTTGTGGATCTTGTCGAGAAGCGGCGTTGCGAGCGGAAGGGGCTGATCGTTCACGTTGTACTCCTCCTCGCTTCAGGCTTGGCGCGAGACCGCCGGAAGCATTGATTGACAGTCGTTTAGCGCTGCGCACCGGTCTTCGGCCGGGATGGCCCGGGATGGCATTGTGATCGCCGGTCGGATATCACTAATCTCAAGGTACGCCAACGCGCGGCGCCAAGATCAGGGTCAATGGTCGCATCTTCCTGCGCCTGACCGCGCGGTCCGTGCGGGCGTGTGGCAACCCCGGCAGAAGACGACGCCACCCAACGACAAGACCCAAGCAGGAGTGCTCCCATGGCAGACGCGACCTCCGCTCTAGAACCACCGCACTTCCTCTACATCGTCGATCCCATGTGCTCGTGGTGTTACGGATTTTCAGGTGTCATCGCGGCACTTGCAGCCCAGTTCGAAGGTCGCCTTCCGGTGCGCATCAACGTGGGCGGTTTGCGTGCGGGCAACACACGCGCGATGAGTGCCGACGACAAGGCCTACATCAAGGGCGCGTGGCAGCGGGTGGGCGAGGCCAGCGGACGCTCGTTCGACTTCGCCTTCTTCGAGCGCGAAGGCTTCGTTTACGACACCGAGCCCGCCTGTCGCGCTGTGGTCACCATGCGCACGTTGGCGCCGGAGCGTGCGCTGAGCTTCGTCGGCGTCATTTCGCAGGCGTTCTACGGCGCCAACCAGGACACCACGGACGCCGACGTGCTGGCAGATCTCGCCCGCGAGCACGGTGTTGATCGCACGGCCTTTGCGGAGACGTTCATCGCGCCCGACACGCGCAACGCGACGTTTCACGACTTTCTGACGGCCCAGCAAATGGGCGTGCACGGCTTCCCTACGCTTCTCGCCAAAACCGGCCAAGGCTACCAGCTCGTCACAAATGGATTTCGCCCGCTTGAGGCCCTTGCCGACCCGCTCGAACGCT
>JBCBJZ010000091.1:0-15235 GCA_038522635.1 Pseudomonadota bacterium
CTTGAAACTCGCTTGGCTTTACCTTTTGCTTCGGTTCCATACGATTTAAGGCGGAGGGAATGGTGAGCGTTATTGTGGTGCCTTTTGGCGCGGCGCTCTTCGCATTTATGGTTCCATCGATGTCGCGCAACAGGCGCTTCACGACCCAGATGCCCAATCCTCGGTGATCCTCCAACGGGAGCGCTCGTGTGTCGTGCGCGTTGAGGTAGTCGGTCACGTCGCGCGGAAGACCGGGCCCCTCATCACGGACCGTGATGTGCAGATGTTCGTTCTCCAACTGCGCGCGGAACCGCACGGTCGCCCCCTCGCAAGAGACGGTGCACGCGTTGAGCAGCAGGTTGAGCACGGCATCGCGGATAGGGTTCGCAGGTGCGGCGAAGTCATCTGCGAGGTCATTGATCCAGACGAGTTGAAGCCGCTTACGCCGGACCTCAGGTCTCACCAGCAGGGCAAGATCATCGAGTTCGGTGGCCGAGAGGAACCGTTCTTCATTGTCGTGGCGGTACGTTGCGAGCGCTGAGCGCACCACGCCGCGCATGCCCTTCAGGCCGCGGCGCAACAGATCGATCGATGTGATGCGGACATCGGCCCGGTCGCCATGCTTCTTAATGGCGTCGACAGCATTCAACATCCCGCCGAGCGGATTGTTGATTTCGTGCGCCATTCCGGATGCCAGTCGGCCCAAGGACGCCAGTCGCTCCTCTTCCGCCAGTTGCTTGAGCAAACGTTCGCGCTCCGCAACACTGGTCACAAGGGAATTGTATGAGCGAAAGAGTTGCCCAAATTCGCTATCTTCGCGGCCCAAATGCGCATCCGGAATCTTACTGACGGCCCCTTCGGTTCCATCGAGCATATGTCCGGACAAGACGCCGATCGGACGCAACATGCGGCGGATCGCAAGATAACCGAACCCAGCGAGTACGAGCGTCAGGAGTGCGTTTGTTAAAATCAGGGCTTTCAGGACATCCCAACGCTCAGCGACAAGGGCGGCAATGCTGATTTGACCATGGATGGCACCGATCCGCCGTTCTTGATACACAAGCGTGCGGCGAAAGCGGGCGGTGCCTGCCGCATGATCAACAACTGTTTTAGTTTCTTCGGTGGTCGGTCTGCCAACATCGGGCGTGAAACTCGATTGCAATGGAAATTGCTTTGGAGCGCTTGACGCGATCACGCGATTGTTGGCATCGACGACCGTGGTCCACACGACGTTCAACCCTCTGTAGCGACTGCCAGCGCGTTTCAGAGCGTCATAGGTTTCCCAAACATCATCTCGAAGCACGTGAGGCAAAATGGATGATGAGATGCCGTCCAGGTAAGCATTCGTCAGCTCGCTCAGGTGTCGGTTTTGCGTCGCATCCAGGCGCGACAAGACCCGGTCCGAAATGACGGTGCTGACCGTCAACATCAGGACGACGACCACGCAGGGCACACGGATGGAAAGCGGCCAGGTCCTCGGATCGTAACGCGTGTTCCCGGCTCGAGACCTCATGATCTCAAGCTCCGGGCTTCGCGCACTTTGCGGGCGATCCCGTCGTAGATCGTAGGCGGCGCCGTGACGAAGCCGTCCAGCCGAAGCAAGCGCAGCACTTCGGCGCCGTCAGGGTCCGACTGCATGTTGAGCAAAGCGCGCTCGACGGCGCGTGCATCCTGTGACGATCTTGACCGCTTCAGACAGGCGACAGGAGGGAACCCCAGCCATTCGGAACGCGCGATGATCTTGGTCCGCCGCGCCAACTCGGGCTCCAACTCCGCGATGACCTCCCACACATACCCATCGACACTGCCACTCTCGGCGAGACCTGATGCGACGGCGCGCACCACGTTTCGATGGCTGTAGGTGAAAAACGCTTTGCGGAAGAACTCTTCCGGCCTTTGGCGCAGTTTGGCGAGCGCTGCGAGCGTGACCAGGTAGCCCGAATTACTATTGGGGTCGGAGAAAGCGTGCAGGTCATGCCGCAAGTCTGTCAGCTGTGCCGCCTTCCGATCAGCTGCGACGATGAGATAGGACTGGTAAAGGGGCTTGCCGCGCCAAACCGGGACCGCCACGATCGACAACTGCTTGGCATAGCTCGTGTAGGGGTAGCCGCATATCCAGGCGGCCGTAAGCTGACCCGATATCAGAAGGGACGTGATTTCCTCGTACGTCTTGCGCTGGACGAGTTGAATGTCACGGCCGGTCTGCCGACCCAAGAAATCCTGAAGCTGTTTGAGCAGCGAAAGATCGTTATCCAGGAAAACCGGTGTCAGCCCAAATCGGATCGCGCTGCTGGCTTGCCCGCGCGCGCCAAGCCCAGAACTCATTCCTAACGATAGTCCACCAACAACCGCTGCGCGGCGGCTGATGTGCCCGCGCGATTCCATGGGTTCCTCCAAGCTGCGGTCTTGTGCGCTGCCGCCGTCTTGTCCGTTTTCAGCTTAGCATGATCGCCGGCTTTGTCATGGCCGACTGAGCCTGCGTTGTCGGTCAATCGCGTCAGTTGCTGGCACCGCAAAGGCTGACACCGAAAGCCTGGACCTCTGAGATCTTTGAGCCCCGCGGCTGGCAAGCCGTCGAACGCGTCCGTGACCCTTTCGAGTTCGAGCCGGACCCGTGCCGCGACCATCTCAAAAATATCGGATGCCTTGCGGATTAATCGCCGGAAGTTCCACAAACGGCTCCGGACCGTTCGTCACCGCTCGCGGTGATTCAGGCCTGGATTTGCAGCGCGAGAAGCCCGTGATAAAGCCTCACCAGTCGGAATGAACGCACGAGGTGGCACCCATGGCTCGTTTTCCCACGCAGCCCGCCCATAACGCTTATGACGTAGTCATCATCGGCGGTGCCATGATGGGATCGTCGATCGCTTGGCATCTCAGCCATAATGACGCGTTTCAAGGGCGCATCCTGGTGGTGGAGCGCGACGCCAGCTTTGAATTCACCTCGACCGCACGGACCAACAGTTGTATTCGCCAGCAGTTCTCGAGCGAAATCAACATTCGCATTTCGCAGTACGGCGCCGAAGTCATCCGTAATTTCAAGGACATCATCGGCGAGAACGATGCGCCCGCTATCCCGTTTCAGACCTTCGGCTACATGTACCTCGCGGCTGATGAGGGCATGGCGCAAATCCTCCGCGAAAGCCAAAGCATCCAAGCCGAGAACGGTGCAGGAACACGACTTCTCACGCCTGAACAAATCAAGACCGAATACCCCTTTTACAACGTCGACGATATTCAACTGGGCAGTCACAACCCGATCGATGAGGGTTATTTCGACGGCGCGAGCATGTTTGACGCCTGGCAACGCTTTGCGCGCCACGCCGGTGTTGAATATATCGAAGCGGAGGTGGCCAGCCTGCAGCGAAACGGCTCACGCATCGAGGCGGTCACGCTCGCCGACGGCACGCAGATCACGGCGGGGCAGGTCGTGAACGCCGCCGGCCCCCGCGCTTCGGGCATCGCGGCCATGGCCGACGTGGCGCTGCCTGTGGAACCGCGCCGGCGGTACACCTTCATTTTCGCGGCCGCAGAACCGCTGAAACAGGATTTACCGCTGACGATCGACCCGAGCGGCGTACATATGCGTTCAGACGGTGTGAATTACCTCGCGGGATGTCCGCCGTGGGAAGACCCGGCCGTCGATCCCAACGACTTTGAAATGGATCACACGCTTTGGGAAGACAAGGTTTGGCCGGCGCTTGCGGGTCGGGTGCCGGCGTTCGAGCGGATCAAATTGCTCAACACCTGGGTGGGCCACTACGCTTATAATACGCTGGATCAGAACGCGATTATCGGGCACCACCCGGATTGCGCCAATATGGTGTTCGCCAACGGATTCTCCGGGCACGGTTTTCAACAAGCGGCCGCCGTTGGTCGAGGCGTCGGGGAACTGATCGCGGAAGGTGACTACCGGTCGCTTGATCTGTCGCCGTTGGGCTGCGAGCGCTTGATCAACAACACGCCGCTGCTTGAAAAGGCCGTCATTTAACCACGCGGCGCGGACCACCCTGACCTTGAGAGACGCTGCTGCCGAAATAGCCTCTACGCGATTATTCGGTCTGCAAATAGAGATTTCCTTTGGCTGTTGTTAATCGTGACTTGTCATTTTTATTGCCGAATGTCTATAAAGCTCGCAAACGCGCAGTTTTAGTCAAGCATCGCGTCAAGCGCGTGCGCCACAAAGGAACCCGGCAATGTCGACCAAAGTCAAACTCGATAAGATGACCATTAAGCAATTGATGGACCTCCAAGCGCGAATCGAAGTCGCCATCAACAACCGCAAGGCGCAAGAGAAGGACGAATTGCGGGCAAAGATGAAAGAGATGGCCGCCAATTCCGGCTTCGACGTGCATGAGTTGTTCGGTGATCGCAAGGTGAACTCGCGCAAAGGGTCGAGCGTTCCGCCGAAGTATCGTAACCCCGAAAATCACGCCGAAACGTGGTCGGGCCGCGGTCGTCAGCCGCGCTGGCTTGCCGGGCAGATCGCCAAAGGCAAAAAGCTCGAAAGCTTCCTGATCAAGTAAGCGTGGCCCAGTGCCTCGCCTTGCCCTCTCTGGCCTTGCGGCTGCGTTTGACGCTGAACCGCGCACGGGAAAGCGGCGGTTGATCGCTGAACCGGGCCCGGTTGCCCAAAACCGGGTTCGCTTTTGCATCTCACCTCAACGCTGAAAGTTAGGCCGTGGCGCACTTTGTCTGCCACGGCCTCAGAGCAACGGGCATAGTGGGCCGCTCATCGTGCTGCCTCACCGCGCTCCCACAATCATCCACGATCCGCCACGCACCCAGCGCTTGGCGAGGTTGTGCCGCAACGCCCGCGGCGCTACGCCTGCGCCATGAACGCGAAATCCCATAGCACCGCCGCAGGCAACATGGCCGCGCGCAACGCGCGACCGCCAGAGCCAGAGCCAGAGCCAAGCGCCCCGCAGCCTCCAACGCAGGCGAAAGCATTGCACGTGGGCGCCCCCGCACCTGATCGCGATCACGATCGAACCGCATATGCCACAGCAGCGGCGCACGAAGACCGCCTACAAGACCTTGCCAACGCGGTCCGGCGCGGTGAACGCCGCGCGCTCGCCCAGGCGCTGACGCAGTTGGAGAACGAACGTACGGCCGGCGCCCTCATCAAGGCGCTACGCCGCGGCGCTGACACGTCATCATCCACCACAGCCTCGCTGTCTCAAAGCAAGCGGACAAGCGCGGTCGTGATCGGTATCACCGGGCCACCGGGCGCAGGTAAGTCAACGCTCGTCAGCGCGCTCGCCCAATCGCTGACAACGGCCAATGACGCCCCCGTCGCGATCATCGCCGTCGATCCCTCCTCGCCGACCTCCCGCGGTGCCATCCTCGGCGACCGCCTGCGCATGGGTGCGCTCCACGACCACCCGCAGATTTTCACCCGCTCCCTCGCCAGCCGCGGCGCCCTCGGCGGCTTATCGCCCGCCGCCGTCCGCCTGATCGACGGGTTTGATGCCGCCGGTTACGGCCATATCATCTTGGAAACCGTCGGCACCGGGCAATCGGAGATCGATATCGCCGGCATTGCGGACGTCAAGGTTGTGATCGCCGCCCCCGGCATGGGCGATGAAATCCAGGCGATGAAGGCCGGCCTGCTCGAGATCGCGGACATTTTGGTGGTCAACAAGGCCGATCGCCCGGGCGCGGAGGATACAACGCGCCATCTGCGTACCGCGCTTGCGCTCAGCGTCACGCGACAGGCTGACGTGCCCATCATCCCAACAAGCGCGCTCAACGGCACCGGGATCGTTGACCTGACCGCTGCGATCGACGCGGTGGCCGAAGTCGCCCGCGACCAGCCGATGGCGACGCGCCGTGAAGCCCGCGCGCGCTACCTCATGGAGCGTGCCGCCAGCGATTGGATCGCCCGCGCGTTGCGGCCGCCCTGCGATGCTGCGGTGACGGCGATCATCCGCGCGCAAAGTGAAGGCGCGTTGACGCCGCTTGAAGCTGCCCGCGCCTTGTTGGCGCTTGAGGACCGCCCGTAATGGCGTGAAATGCCCCTTGCCTTCAGCGCAAGGGCGAGAGCGACGTCCCCTTCAGCAAGGGCGAAAGTCACGTGCTGCCCGTCAGACGCTGACCGCTTCGGCCGGCCCGCACAAGGCATCCGCCAAAGCCGTCATGGTCTCCACCTGCAGATCAGGCTGCATCGGTGATTGGCCGAACGGCCGGTTGCGCCGGTTGATGAAGCAGGTGCGAAACCCATGCGCCTTCGCGCCGATGCAGTCGAAGGCGTGGTTCGCCACGAACAAGATGCCGCTGCGCTCGATCTCCGGATGATCCAGACCGATCACATCCTCAGCGGTCTGATAGGTCATCGCGTGCGGCTTGAAGTAGCCCGCTTCCTGCACGGAGATCACATCGTCGAAGTCGATGTCGACCAGGTGCGCGCGCGCCACTTCCAACATGTCGCGATCCCCGTTGGAGAGCACGAAAAGCTTGTAGCCCTCTTTGAGCCGCGCCATCGCGTCCACGACCTCGGGAAACGGATTGAGCGTTTCGATCGCGCCGACGAGGGCGCGCACTTCATCCTGGTCGTGCGCGATGCCCGCACGCTCCATCACCTGCGAGACGGCGCGGTGACCGACCTGTCGATAGGGCGTGTGTCCGCGATCGCAGAGCGCATCGATCATCGAATCTTCAAAGTGTGTGCGCCGCCACCAGGTCACGAACTGGTTGGGATCGCCTTCCCACCCCTTGTCCTGCAGAAACGGCGTCGCGATCTCAACGAGGCCGCCCTGCATGTCGACCACCGTGCCGTAAAGGTCGAAGACGAGCGCGCGGGTTTCGCGCTGCAAAAGATCCGTGATGGTCGCCATGCTTTATTACCCCATAAATCCCGCTCAACCGGTGATCTCGATCTCCATCCCGTCGTAGGCGGGTTCGACGTTGGGCGGCAGCTTCGCGCGCAACACCTCATAATCGAGATCGACGTGCATGTGGGTCAAGACGGCGCGCTTGGGCTTCAAGCGCTCGATCCACGCCAACGCCTGGTCCACGCTCAGATGGTTTGGATGGCGCGTGTAACGTAACGCATCCACGATCCAGCAATCGAGGTTTTGCAGCCGCTCTAACGACGCCTCCGGGAGATCGGAAACGTCCGGCGAATAGGCCACGTTGCCGAAGCGGAACCCCAGGCTGTCGATCGAGCCGTGGTGCTGCAGGATCGGCCAGCACGAGACGATGCCGCCGTTCCCCGACACGCGGATTTCGCGGTTCAGCGCCACTTCGTGCGCGTTCAAAATGGCCGGGTAATCACGGCCCTCAGGCGTCTTAAAGCAATAGCCGAACCGGTCGATCAAACTCGCCTGGGTGGCCGCGTCGGCATAGCTGTCGATGCGCCGCTTCATGTTGTAGACGAGCACGCGCAGGTCATCGATGCCGTGGGTGTGGTCGGCATGATCATGCGTGAACAGCACCGCATCGAGGCCCGCAACTTTCGTGTCCAGCAACTGCTCACGGATATCGGGCGGCGTGTCGACGAGCACGTTAGTCGCCCCCTTCGCCGTCCACCGCTGCACGAGAACCGCGCAGCGTCGTCGCCTGTTTTTCGGGTTTTCCGGATCGCACTGACCCCACGCGTTGCCCAGCCGCGGCACGCCGCCCGATGAACCACACCCCAGGATGATCAGCTTCGAAGTCCCACTCATGCGGCGGCGTCCTGCAGCGCGGCTCGAGGCGTCTTGTCGTAGAGCCTGAAGAAATTATCGGTGGTAGCAGCCGCAAACGCATCGGTGCTGATGCCCTTAACGTCGGCAAGGGCGGCTGCGGTGTGTTTCACATAAGCGGGCTCATTCGGCTTGCCGCGAAACGGTACCGGAGCAAGGTAGGGCGCATCGGTTTCAACCAACATCCGCTCCAGCGGGACCATGCGCGCGATCTCGCGCAAGGCTTGCGAATTCTTAAACGTCACCACACCGGTGAAGCCAATGTAAAGGCCAAGCGCCAGCGCCCGCTGCGCCAGGTCCATGCCGCCCGTGTAACAGTGCAACACAGCCTTGAACGGCGCGCGCGCCATCTCCTCTTCCAAAATCACCGCCGTATCATCATCGGCATCACGCGCATGGATCACCAGCGGGAGGCCCGTCAGGCGGGCCGCTTCAATATGGACGCGAAACCCGTGCGCCTGATTTTCGCGCGTGCTCTTTTGGTAGTGATAATCGAGGCCCGCTTCACCGATCGCGACCACTTTGGGATGGTCGGCGAAGCTGGCAAGTTGTGCAGGCGTGATGTGGGTCTCGTCATCCGCGTTATGGGGATGGGTGCCAACCGAGCAGAATACGTTGCCGTAGCTTTCAGCGATCGCGCGCACGTGCGGAAACGTCGCAACCCGTGTGGAGATCGTCACCATCAGCCCGACGCCCGCCTCCCGGGCACGTGCCATGACGCCGTCGAGGTCGCGGCTGAGGCTATCGAAATCGAGATGGCAGTGGTGGTCGACGAGCATGCGCTTCACCCTTGAAGGCCCCCTAAACCGGGAGCCCCAAATCCATGGAGGCCCAAGATCCCAGAAGACCGCTTGACCTATGAAAGCCCAAAGCGCCCCGCCGAAGTGACAACGTCACGCCTTCTTTCGGCGTGCAATCACGGTCGTCAACCTTCGGTGAAAGATCGTCAAGCGGGCTTATCCGCGCTGCCCGCCCCGGCCGCATCAGCCTCGGGCGCCACGTAGCGCGGAAACGCACCTTCGGGCTTCGGCAAAGCGGTTCCGGGTTTAAGCCGTCCCGCTTCGCCTAGGGCGGCGAACGCGCGGGCATCGCCCCCGTCCTGCCCTAACGCGTCGAGCAGTTTGGCGGCACCTTGGGGAACCACCGGCTGAGCCATCACCGCAACCTGGCGCACCACTTCCGCCGTCACATAGAGGATCGTCTCCATGCGCGCGAAGTCCGTCTTGCGCTTGGCCCAAGGTTCTTCGCTCGTGAAATACCGGTTCGCTTCGCCGACCACCTCCCAAACGGCGTCCAAATAGGCCTTGATCGCGAGGTGATCCATGTGGGCGCGCGCCGAAGCGTGCAAGGCATCAGTCTGCGCCAACAACGCTTGATCGGCGGGCGTGAACGCACCGGGCTGGGGCACCGCACCGGCACAGTTCTTCGCGATCATCGACAGCGAGCGTTGCGCCAGATTGCCGATGTCGTTGGCCAGGTCAGCGTTGATGCGGTTGACGATGGCTTCGTGCGTATAGTTGCCATCGCGCCCGAAGGTGGTGTCGCGCGTGAGAAAATACCGCACCTGATCGACGCCGAACGCCTCCACCAGTTGCAAGGGATCGATGGTGTTGCCCACCGACTTCGACATCTTCTCCCCGCGGTTCAGCATGAAACCGTGGCCGAACACCTGGACGGGCAGCGCGAGCCCTGCCGACATCAGGAACGCGGGCCAATAGACCGCGTGGAAGCGCACGATGTCCTTGCCGATGATGTGGACCGCGGCCGGCCAATAGCGCGCGTAATCCTCGCTCTCGCTGTCAGGATAGCCAACGCCCGTGATGTAGTTCGTCAACGCGTCAATCCAGACATACATCACATGGCCAGGCGCATCCGGGACCGGTACGCCCCAATCGAGCGTGGAGCGCGAAAGCGCCAAATCCTTCAGGCCACGGCTGACGAAGCTCACAACCTCGTTGCGCCGCTCATCGGGCTGAATGAACGTTGGATGCGCCTCGTAATGGGCGAGCAATTTGTCCTGATAGGCGCTGAGGCGGAAGAAGTAGGTCTCCTCTTCATTCCACGTCACCGGCGTGCCTTGCGGACCGCGTCGCACGCCATCATCGCCGACTTCGGTTTCGTCTTCGCCGTAAAACGCCTCATCGCGGACCGAGTACCACCCCGCATAGGTGTCGAGGTAGATGTCGCCGTTGGCGCTAAGCGCCTCCCACAAGGCCTGGCAAGCGCGGTAATGGCGCTCTTCGGTGGTGCGGATGAAGACATCGTGGGTTGTGTTGAGCGTGGTGGCCATCGCCTCAAAGCGCGCCGCGTTGCGGTCGGCCAGCGCCTTCACCTCTAGCCCTTCGGCATCCGCCGTCTGCTTCATCTTGAGGCCGTGCTCATCCGTGCCCGTTTGGAAGCGCACATCACGGCCATCGAGCCGCATGAAGCGCGCGATCACGTCGGTCGCGATGACTTCGTAGGCGTGCCCGATGTGGGGCGGGCCATTGGGATAGGAAATTGCCGTGGTGATGTAATAGGGATCGGCGCCGCTCATGGGCTCAAGCTCTGTCTAACGTTGGATGATCTGAAGGGCCGCACGCTCGCATCTGCTGAAAGCACCTGAGGAAAAGCCGCGTTTCCCTCCGGCGGGCCCGATCGGCGCCCAAACGCGGGACGATGTCGCTTCAGCCAACCGGCGCTGCACTCGCGCGGGCGACCCTGGCGAACACGTCCAGCACCAACGCTTTGCGATCGAGGTTAAGGGCCAGCGTGGCCGCCCGCTGACGCTGCACTGTCTCCCATAGCTGCGCCCAGGAGGCAAGCGTCTGCGGCGTGATGAGCGCATGCGCTAAAGCGGCCTCGCGATCAGGCCCTTGCGCGTTCGCCGTCCCCGCTGCGGCATGGCGCACGAGCCGCGCGATCAGCCCTGCGGTTAGATCTGAAAACGCCTCGAACTGTTGGGCCTTGGCGATCGGCGCAAGATCATCAGCCAGTGCATGGATGTCGCGCCAATCGGGCTTCGGCATCGCCGCCATGATCCGCATGATGCGCGCGTTCAGTGCCAGCCCCCCGTTCGCCGCCAGCACCAGCGCCTGGCGCACGCTGCCTTGCGATAGCGTCAGCAGATCAGGCCAGGTGGCATCATCGGGGCCGCTGGCCAGTTCGGGCTGCGCCGGGGCAGACGTGACCGCTTGGCGAAACGCGAGCGCCATCGCCTGATCATCCAAGGGGGCAAGTTCCAGCCGCCGGCAGCGTGAGCGGATCGTCGCCAGCAGCCGGCCCGGTTGCGCGCTGATCAGCAAAAACAGCACCCGTGACGGCGGCTCTTCCAAGGCCTTCAACAGCGCGTTGGCGGCCGCATTGTTCAACTCATCCGCACTGTCGACGATCACCACGCGGTAGCCTTCACCGGCGTTAGCGTGGCTCAAGAACGCGCGCAGGCGGCGGACCTCATCCACCGGAATGGCCGTAAGCGTCCGCTTGGTCTTGAGATCATAGGGCCGGCGCAGCACCAACAGTGCGGGATGCGAGAGCCGCTCCACCTGCCGCGCGGTCGGGCTGCCAGGCACAAGCGCCAACGCCGTGTCGCCGGTTGTTGCTTCGCCGGGGTCGCCAGACGCTGGCCGAGACGCTGGCGAAAGCTGCCGTTCGGCGGGAGCGGCAAGCGCGTAGCGCGCGATCGCGTAAGCGAGCGTCGCCTTCCCAATGCCCTGCGCGCCCGTGATCAGCCAGGCATGGTGCGCAGTCCCGCTTGCCAGTTGCCGCTCGATGGCAGCGGCAGCGCGCGCATGGGCATCACCGATCAGCGCAGGCGCAAAACGCGGATGCGCAAACCCCTCCAGCGTATCGGCTTCGGGATACCTCTCGATCTCTTTGAGCGCGGGCGCACGGGCCATCAGGAGGATTCCTTAGAGCAACGGGCGCGAAGTGCGCAAAGTTGCTCTGCACTTAGAATAGATCATCTTCGGGCGATTGCGGGTTCACCTGTGGTGATCCCGAAGATTTAGCCACTAACAGCGCGCTCACGAGGGCCCAAACAGCTTCACTGACCGCCGTCGACGTCTGCGCCGCATCCAGCACATGGCAGCGCTCCGGCTCGGCCGACGCGAGCCCTAAGAATGCAGTGCGCCGCGCCTCATGTGTCGCCTGCGCGTTCGCGTCAAACCGGTTCATCGCCCCCCGCGCGGCGACGCGGGCAAGCGCCAGGTCCACCGGCAGGTCGAGGATGAGCGTGAGGTCAGGCAGGTGACCCGCGATGCTGCGCGCTTCCAACGTGCGCGCGAAAGCGTCGGCGGGATCGTGGCCCTGATAAACGCGGGTTGAATCGATAAAGCGATCGCAAATCACGACCATTCCGGCCTGCAAAGCCGGTGAAATGACGCGTTCAACATGCTCATGGCGGGCCGCAGCGAACACCAGCCTCTCAGTGAGCGTTTCAAGGTCCGCATGCGCCAGCAGGGCCGAGCGCATCGCCTCACCGAACGGCGTGCCGCCGGGCTCCCGCGTCACCAAAGTCTTGTAGCCCTGTCGCGTCAGCCGGTCAGCGAGCGCCTGCGCTTGCGTGGACTTGCCCACGCCCTCGCCGCCTTCGAAGGTGATGAACGCTGCCATGGACCGCGATGACGCGCCTCCGCCCGGTGAGCTCGCCTCAGGTGATGCCACCTGAAGCGGATGAACCCTCTGAACTGTTCTGACGTTCGTCTAAAGCGGAATCCAACCCAGTGCCAGATGCAGCAGCGAATCGAGCCCACGCCGCATCATGCCCGCCCGCTTCACATCTTCAGCCGCATAGAGCGGCACTTCATTGACCGCGTTGGCGCTCGTCGTCACCCGCAACTTGGCAACCTCATCGCCCTTACGAATCGGCGGCTTCAAGGGCCGGTTGTAGACGATCTCCCCGCGCAAACGCTGGTTCGCGGGAAACCGCGGCAAAATCACCGAGATCACGCCATTGCCGGTCAGGGGCACGTAGACCTGCGTCCCACCCCAGACCCGCGCCTGGCCGATGACATCACCGGCGTCGAACAGCTTGAACTCTTTGAAGCTGCGAAAGCCCCACTGCAGGAGCTTGCGCCCCTCTTCTTTACGCTGCTGCTTCGTCGCAAGCCCGTTGACCACCAGGATCAACCGGCGCCCCTTGCCCTTTGCGGAAGCCACCAGCCCGTAGCCCGCCTTCGACACGAAGCCCGTCTTCAATCCATCGACGTTGGGCTCCACGAACAACAGCGGGTTGCGGTTGATGAAGCGATGCCGGCGATAGCGAAACTCCTTTTGCGCGAACATCTTATAGAAGTCCGGGTAGGTCTTGATGATGTGGCGCGATAAAATAGCCAGCTCGCGCGCCGTCATCAGGTGTTCGGGATGATAAAGCCCTGTGGCGTTGCGAAACGTCGACTTCTTCAAGCCGATGCGCCGTGCTTCGGCCTCCATGATCTTGGCGAACTGCGCCTCGGAACCCGCCATGCCTTCGGCGACCGCAATCGACGCGTCGTTGCCGGACTGGACGATGATGCCCTGCAAAAGCTGCGAGATCTTCGCCTTCTTGTTCAACGGTACGAACATCGCTGAAGTGCCCGATGGCGCGCCGCCCTTGCGCCAGGCGTTCTCCGTCATCAGAAATTCTTCATCCAGGGTGAGTTGCCCGGTTTTCAGGGCGCGGAACATGACGGCCAGCGTCATGAGCTTGCTCATGGATGCAGGCGACATCAGCTGATCGGCGTTGCGCTGGTAAAGGATGGCGCCGCTGTCAGCGTCGATCAGGATGGCTTGCTTGGCTTTGGTCTGAAAGGCCGCCTGGGCAGGCGTTGCAGCGAGGGCTGCCACCAGCGCGACACCCGCGAAGAGGAGCGGACGGGCCACGGCATCACGCATTCCGATTGCGGTGCGGCGCCCGCTGCCGGTGAGGCCCGTAGGCTTAAAAAACATGCTGCGAATCCATAGGGTTGCGTTGCACTACGGGTCGGACTATCGCGACCGGCCAACCCTGAAGTCAAGCGCTTCACGGGAAATTTCATGCAGGTTGGTGGACGAGCCTGACCGACGTTCAGCGCTGAACCCGAGAGGCCTCAAGGACTGCCCGGCAAAAACCGCCGAATCCGCCTATTCGCCGGCCTGTTCGCGCGTCATCAGTCGCGGGCGCACCACGCCAAGCCCCCGCACCGCACTGCGCAACACGCCGCCTCGGTGCTCGTTAACCGGTCCGATCAGCACCCGGTAGCCGGCCACGCCTCGCACGTCGGTCGAGTGGATGAGCGTGCGGCCCAACGCCCGCAACCGGTCGCGCATGCGCACCGCGTTGCCGTAGTCACGATAGGTGCCGGCCAGCACGTAGTGCGCGGAAGGCGCGCGCGGGCTGAAGCCGTGCGGTCCGGACCGCGGTAAACCAGGATGCCTCGAGGAATAGAACTGCGGCTGTCGAGCTCTTTGCGGCTGAGTCTGGGGCTGGGCCGGGGTCTTGGTCAGGGCCTGCGGCGCCACATGCGGCGCAGACCACGTGCGCCGGGCAGCAGGCACACCGGCTGCCGCGGTCCGCGGCGCGCGATGCGCCCGGTTGCGCGGCGTCGCAACCTTCGCAGGCTGCCTTGGTGCGAGCGGCGCTGCTGGCGGCGGCGCTGGCAGCGGGGCCGCGTGGACAGTCCCGTAGGCCGGTGCAGGCGACCGCCCCGCCATCGCACGACGTGCCCAGGGTTGCTGCACCAGGAAGCGGCGCTCGCGCGCATCGTTCCCATCAAGCGGCGCGCGCCCGGCATAACGTACCCGCACGCGCACCACACCGCGTCCCTTGAACGCAAGCGCAATCGACACCGCCTTCGATAGGTCGATGATGCGCCCGTACGCGTAGGGCCCGCGATCGTTGATGCGCACCAGGACCGTGCGGTTGTTCACAAGGTTCGTCACATAGGCATAGGAAGGCAGCGGCAACGTCGGATGCGCCGCACTGAACGACCACATGTCGTAGATCTCGCCGTTCGCCGTCTTACGACCGTGAAAGTCATCGCCATACCAGGACGCCATGCCGACCTTATCGTAGGTGGGATCAGGGCGCGGCACGTAGAGCTTGCCCGCAATGCGGTAGGGATTGCCAACCTTGTATACGCCTCCGCCGCTCGGCATCGTGCGGCGCGGCAGACCATGGCGCAGCGAGACCGGCGTTTTGCTTGGGCTGAACGGCACCACGCGCGGGCTGGCTGGGACCCCGAAGCGGGACATCCCGGGCGGCCGCTTAGCGCGCGTTGCGTGCCGCTTGGCGGGCTTTGAAGGTGTGCGGGCGGCAAGCTGCTTGGCGGTGGGATCAGGCTTCACCGCGCTGCTGCAGCCACCAAGCATGAGCGCGACACCGGTGGCGGCAACGGCGACCAAGGTGGTTCGCGCACCCACCCTCGTTCCTGGCTGCTGCCTAACCGCAACTCGGCCGTGACCGCACCGCGCCTGCGCGCGCGACCCCAACGCAAAACCCATCGTGTACTCCCCGGGCGCAACCCCACGTGCACCCCGCCAACGCCCACATTCACCGTGACCCACGGTGCGACAGAACGCCCGGCACGGCGCTCCGTGGAAGGCAGCTTAGGCGCGCGAGCGTTAACCCCGCG
>JBCBJZ010000092.1:0-15051 GCA_038522635.1 Pseudomonadota bacterium
TTCGCCGCAGGTGAGTCCACCTGAAGCGGATGAACTCTAGGTCGATGAAGGCCCAGGATTGGACCCTAAAGACTGACGCCGTGATCGTTGGCAAAACCGACCAGCGCCGCCCGCATATCGCCCGGCGCGCGGCCGCCCTCGTCCAGCCAGGAAGCGAGCACGCCTTCCAGGCGGCCGACGTCGAGGGACATCAACATCGCCTTCACCGGGCCCACCGCTGCGGCCGACATCGAAATCGACCGGTAACCGATGCCGGCAAGCGCCATCGCCTCGACCGGATGCCCGGCCATCTCTCCGCAAAGCGCCACCGGCACGCCCAAGCGATCAGCCGCGCGGCGGATATCACGCAACACGCGTAACGCTGGCACCGCGAGGTTGTCGTAGCGACCGGCCACCTTCTCGTTGGTCCGATCGGCCGCGAACAGGTACTGCATCAGGTCATTGCTGCCGACTGACATGAAGTCCACGCGCTGCGCGAGGCGATCCATATCGTGCAAGAGCGAGGGCACCTCGATCATCGCGCCAACGTAAAGACGTTCCGGCGGCGTGCCCCCGCGCTCCATCAGCAAGGTGCGCTCGCGCTCGATCATCATCTGCAGACGATCGATCTCTTCGACCGTGCTGACCATCGGGATCAGCAGATGCAACGGCCGCCCGGACGCCGCCCGCATCAACGCGCGCACCTGCGTGCGGAACAGGCCCGGCCGATCGAGCGCCATGCGGATCGCCCGCCAGCCGATCGCCGGGTTCTCCTCATTGGGCTGACGCAGGTACGGCAGCGTCTTATCCCCGCCGATGTCGAGCGCACGAAACACCACCGGCTTGCCGCCCGCGCCGTCCATGACCGCCTGGTACATCTTGGTTTGCCGGTCGAGCCGCGGGAACGTCTCCGACACCATGAATTGCAGCTCGGTGCGAAACAGACCGATCCCATCCGCGTTGGTTTGCGCCAGATGGTCAACGTCCATCAGCAGGCCGGCGTTGATGCTGATAGAGAACGGCACGCCATCGCGCGAGACGGCAGGCTTGTCGCGCAGCGCGCGGTACTTCTCCTGGCGGGCTGCACGAAACCGTGCCTTCTCGCTGTAGGCCAGGATCAGATCGCTGCTTGGCCGGATGTGCACTTCGCCCGTGTCAGCGTCCACCACGACTTCATCGCCGGGTTCAGCGCGCTCCATGACGCCGCGCACCTGACCGACGGCTGCGATACCAAGCGCCTTCGCCACGATCGCCACGTGGCTTTGCGGGCTTGCCTCTTCGACGATGAGACCCCGCAGGCGCGAGCGGTCGTAGTCCAACAGCTCAGCGGCACCCATCGCGCGGGCAAGCACGATCGCATCTTCGGGCAGTGCTTCGAGCGAAGCCGCGGTTCCCGCCTGCCCGGCCAAAATGCGCATCAGCCGATCGGACAAATCATCAAGGTCGCGCACGCGCTCGCGCCAGAACGGATCGCCCTGCCGCATCATCGTCGCGCGCGCCTTGTTTTGCACCTTTTCAACGGCCGCCTCGGCCGTGAGGCCGGCGAGGATCGCGTCCTTCATGCGGCGCAACCATCCGCGGTCCCGCGCGAACATGCGGTAACTCTCAAGCACCTCGCGGTGCTCGCCCGCGCGCGCCATGTCACCGCGCAAGAGCATGCGGTCGATCGCGCCGATCAGCGTTGCCATCGCCGCATCGAGACGTGCGGCTTCCTCGTTGGGGTCTTCCGCCAGCAGTTCGCGTACCACGACCCGAGGCTGGTGCAGCACGATGTGACCCAGCGCCAGCCCCTCCGACAACTTTTGCGCGCTCAGCACCGCCCCGATCGCAGAGCGCGGCTCACTTGGCGCGGCGATGCCTTCAACAGCGCCCGTACTGAAGTGCTCGGCGAGCACCATCGCCGTGGTCAGCAGGACTTCAACGTCTTCATCGGAGTACTCGCGCCGTGTTCGGTTCTGCACGGTGAGCACGCCCAACACCTGACCAGCCCGAAGGATCGGCACCGCCAACATGGACGAATAGATCTCTTCGCCGGTCTCAGGGCGGTAGGAGAAGGCAGGATGGTTCTGCGCGTCGGGTTCATTGACCGGTTCAGCAAGTTCCGCGCATCGTCCGACGAGACCTTCGCCCTTCTTGAAGTGAACCTGATGCACGCTTGGCTGGCGCAAGCCCTCGGTCGCGAAAAGCTCTAGCGACCCGTCCTGGCGCTGCACGTAGATCGACGACACCTCCGCCACCATCAGGACGGCGATCTGGTTCACGATCCGATCGAGCCGTGACTGCCCGTCGCCCGGCTCGCCCATGATCTCGCGCAGGCGGCGCAGGATGACCCGCAACGCCGGCTCGGCAGTTGCGGGCCTTGCAGCTCCAGGTCGCGGTGTGCCCCCACCCTGCATGGTCATCCAAATCCAAGTGTCGCGCGTCGCGAACGCCGAACCGTGCTGCCCTGAGGCGCGCATCTCAAGCGATGCGTTAAAGCGCGGATGGCGCATCCACCATCTGTTGCTTCGACCGATGTTGCTTCGGCCGAAGTAGCGGGCCGGTACGCTCATGACGCTGCGGCGGTCGTGGCGTCAGGCAGCGCCAGCCTCGGGCATCGTCAGGCATCAAGACCAAACAGCGAGTGCAGCGTACGAACAGCCAATTCAGCGTAGGCCGCTTCGATTAACACGCTGATTTTAATTTCAGAGGTGGTGATCGCGAGGATGTTGATGTTTTTACCTGCGAGCGCCTCGAACATCCGCGCCGCCACGCCGGCGTGTGAACGCATGCCTACGCCGATCACGGAGACCTTCACCACATCATCGGAGCTGGATAGTTCGAACTCACCGATTTCCGCTTTGGCGTTGGTTAGTACCTCTCGCGAGCGATCAAGGTCTGCGGTTTGCACCGTGAACGTCATGTCGGTGTGGCGGCCATCGGCGGACAGGTTCTGCACGATCATGTCGACGTTGACGTTGGCCTTGGCGAGCGGCCCGAAGATGCTGGCCGCAACGCCGGGTTTGTCGGCGATGTTGAGCAGCGTGATCTTCGCTTCATCCTTGGCGTAAGCGATGCCGCTCACAACTTGCTGTTCCACGATCTCATCCTCATCGCAAACGATGGTGCCGACGTCGTCCCAGCCGCCCGCGCCGGTGGGGCGCAAGACGTCGGGGTCAGCGAAACTTGAAAGAACCCGCAGGCGCAGCCCGTGGACCATGGCCAGTTCAACTGAACGCGTCAGCAACACCTTTGAGCCCTGCGAGGCCATTTCCAACATCTCTTCGTAGGAGATTTTGGGCAGCCGACGCGCCTTGGGCACGACCCGCGGGTCGGTCGTGTAGACGCCATCGACGTCGGTGTAGATGTCGCAAATGTCGGCCTTGAGCGCGACGGCGACGGCGACGGCGCTCGTGTCCGAGCCGCCCCGGCCCAAGGTCGCCACGCGGCCGCGCTCGCCTTCAAGGCCCTGGAAGCCGGTGATGACGGCGACTTCGCCTTGCGCCAAACGCTCCTGCAGTGTGGCCGCTTCGATGCCGAGAATGCGGGCTGCGCCATGCGCATCATCGGTCTGGATGGGGATCTGCCAGCCCTGCCATGAGCGCGCCTGTAGGCCCATCGCTTGCAACGTGATCGCGAGCAGCCCCGCCGTCACCTGCTCACCGGAGGCAACCACGGCATCATACTCGCGTGCGTCATAAAGGATGGGGCCATTCGCCCCTTCGCGCGCGGCAGCCTCACGCACCCAGCTCACCAGTTGGTTGGTTTGCCCGGCCATGGCCGAGACCACGACGGCGACGCGATTGCCCGCATCGGCCTCGCGCTTGACGTGGCGGGCGACGTTGCGGATGCGGTCGATGTCCGCAACCGAAGTGCCTCCAAATTTCATGACCACGGTCGCCATCTGACCTGCCGCCTGCTCAATCGCTTTGAAAGTGTCCGCGCGCCAGCGCGAGCGCCGGTGCCATCATCGCCCGTCTGACCGGCGTAACCGACCGCTTCGATCATAACCACGTCGCTCACGCGCCACTTGAGATCACGCGCGAAGCCCGACAGACATCCACCGCATGCGGCGTTGACCATCGGGTTCATGAAGGCCCGGTCGACGTGTTGATGCGCGCGTTTTACCGGCTCACCAGGCCTTGCGCAACCGGGCGATCCCATGCCATTTCCTTGGAGGGGCGATGTGGGGTATTTCGCGCCATCGAGCTCGCGCGCACGCCATGGATGACACCGCCTCAGGACCCTATCTGAGCGCTTCTCATACGGATTGATCATCATGATTTCTCGTCTGCTTCCGATCGCCGCGCTTGCCTTCGCCGCGGTCATGACCTTCACAGCCACCAACGCCCAAGCGCAATGGTGGTGCGGCCGCACCAATCTGAACGCGGCCGAAGAAACCGTTTGTGTGACGCCCCAGCTCGGTCGGCTGGATCGTCGGATGTCGCGCATTTACAATCGCATTCGGCGTGATTTCCGGGGCGCGCGCTGCGTGCGTAACATGGTGCGGACCCAACGGGTTTGGTTGAGGCTGCGCAACGCCTGCGGGTTCTCGGTGCCGTGTTTGCGTGCGCGCTACCGCCTGCGCATCACCGACCTGCGCAACACCTGCTGAGCGTCCTCAACGTGGTTCATGCGTCCGTGGCCGGGCTGTGGCATCGTCATGATTGAGGCGGCGGCGGGCGCGGACGAACCCGCAGGGGGCGACCGTAGGAGCCGCTGGATGAAACGACAGGCAAGCCACCGTTTACGCCCGATGCTGTACCGCTGCGGTGCTCTGGCTTCGCTGACCCTGGCGACAACGGTCGCATGGACCACCGCCAGCCATGCGCAAACGAAGCCGCACCCCGCTTGCGCTGATCGCGTCCTTAAGGTTGCGATCGACATCGGCCACTCCCCGGCGACGGTGGGTGCGGTGAGTGCGCGCGGGCGCAGCGAATACAGCTTCAACCGCCGGTTCGCGCTTGAACTCGTCGCGCGGGCGAAAACCCAACCCGATCGTCCTCGAACGTTGCGCAGCGCGCGCCGGCCGCTCAAACTCGACTTGTTCGCGATCCGCCCGAACGCGCAACGGCTCGGCCTCAAAGCGCGCACCGCGATCGCTGCCCGGCGCCAGGCCGATCTGTTCTTGTCGATCCACCACGATTCCGTGCAGCCCCGGTATCTCAAGACCTGGACCTACCAAGGCAAGAAGCGGCCCTACAGCGAGGCGTTCCGCGGCTTTTCGATGTTCGTCTACCGCGGCAATCCAGACTTTGCCGGCAGCCTTAAACTGGCGCGGCTGATTGCCGAACGCTTCAAGGGGCGCGGTTTCACGCAGACGCTGCACCACGCTGAACCCATCAAGGGCGAGAACCGCAAGCTGCTGAGTTGGCAGTACGGCATTTACGACGTGAATTTTGCGGTGCTGCGCACGGCACGTACGGCGTCGGTCCTGCTGGAATTGGGTGTCATCATCAATCCCGACGATGAAGCGATGGTGGATCGTCCCGAAACGCGGCGTGCGCACGCGCAAGCGATCCTCGATGCCTTGCGCGCATTCTGCCCGTGAGCGGCGGCGGCTGCGTTGCTTCGTCTGTGCAGATGCCCCGCGGCGGAAGATCCTTGCGCCGATGTGCTTCATCCGATGCGCGTTGCCGCAGGCGTAGCGACCGCGCTTGACGCTACGCGCGGTGCATCGCTTCATGGCGCCATGACCAACGCCTATCCAGATCTACCGCCCCCGCCGCCGCTGCTCACCACACCTGCGGCAAAGGGCGAAGCGTCATCGCCACCGTCACTGGCGGCACCGGGCCAGCGGCTGGAACAGACCCCAAGCACGAGACCGCGCGAGGCCGACGCCCGCACGCTCGACCAGGCTGAGGTCGACCGCTTCGGCGCCATGGCCGAGAGCTGGTGGGACCCGGAGGGCGCGTTCAAGCCGTTGCATCAGATCGGACCTGCGCGGCTCGCCTTCATCCGCGATACGCTGACCGGCCACTTCTCGAGCCCTGCGAACGCTGCCCCGCCCAGGTCCAGCGGTGCCACCGCGCTGCGACCGCTCGCCGGCCTTTCCGTGATCGACGTGGGCTGCGGGGGGGGGCTGATCGCTGAACCGCTCGCACGCATGGGCGCGCGCGTGACCGCGATCGATCCAGCACCCGACACCATCACGGCCGCCCGCCAGCACGCGGATGACCAGGGCCTGACCATCGACTACCGCGCCTGCGCGAGCGAAACCATGGTCGCCGAAGGCGCGACGTTCGACGCTGTTGTGTGCCTTGAGGTGATCGAGCACGTCGAAGACCCGGCCGCATTCGTCGCGATGTTGACGCCGCTTGTGCGCCCCGGCGGTCTGCTGGTCATGTCGACCATCAACCGCACGCTGCGCGCCTACGCACTTGCGATCATCGGCGCCGAATACGTGTTGCGCTGGCTGCCGGCGGGGACCCACAGGTGGGACCGCTTCGTGACCCCCGATGAGTTGCGCCGCTACGGCTTTGAAGCGGGCCTGCGCCCCAAGCGCGAAGCCGGCCTCACGTATGATCCACTCGCCGACCGCTGGCGTGTCAGCGACGATTGCGCGGTCAATTACATTCTGGCGTTGCAACGGCCAGCGACCACGCTCGACGAACCTGAGCACGCCCCGTAGCCCGCGATCAAGGAGGCAGCACGCGATGACCCCCACGCCCGAGCAGCGCGAGATCGTCGAAGCCGTCGCACGCATCTGCGCCAGCTTCGATGAAACCTACTGGCGTGAACGCGACGTTAAAGGCGGCTTCCCGACCGCGTTCCACCGCGCGCTTGCCACCGACGGCTGGCTCGGGATCGCCATGCCTGAGGCTTACGGTGGGTCCGGCCTGGGCATCGTCGAGGCCTCCCTCATGATGCAGGCGATTGCGGAAAGCGGCGCGGGGATGCAAGGCGCGTCCGCGGTGCACATGAACATCTTCGGCTTGAACCCGGTGGTGAAGTTCGGCAGCGACGAGCAGAAGGAGCGCTTCTTGCGCCCGCTGATCGCCGGTGATGAACGCGCGTGCTTCGCTGTCACCGAGCCAAACGTGGGCCTCGACACCACCAAGCTCAAAACGCGCGCGGTCCGCGATGGTGACCGCTACCTGGTGCACGGCCAGAAGACCTGGATCTCCACCGCGCAGGTCGCTGAGCGCATCTTGCTGCTGGCGCGCACCACGCCGATCGAGGAGGTCGCCAAGCCTACCGAAGGGCTCTCGCTGTTCTACACGCACCTTGACCGCAGCGCCGTTGAGATCCGCGAGATCGACAAGATGGGCCGCAAAGCGGTCGACTCAAATCAGATGTTTTTTGACGGCATGGAAATCCCGCTCACCGACCGCATCGGCGAAGAGGGGCAGGGCTTCCGCTACATTTTGCACGGCATGAACCCCGAGCGCATCTTGATCGCGGCGGAAGCTGTCGGCCTTGGCAGGGCGGCCATCGCGAAGGCTACACAGTACGCCAAAGACCGCATCGTCTTCGACCGTCCCATCGGTCAAAACCAGGCGATTCAACATCCGCTCGCGCAATGCTGGATGGAGTTGGAGGCGGCCAACCTGATGGTGTTTAAGGCCGCCCACCTGTATGACGCAGGCGAACCATGCGGCGTTGAGTCGAACGCGGCCAAATACCTCGCCGGCGAAGCGGGATTTCGCGCCTGTGAAACGGCCGTCATGTGCCATGGCGGCATGGGATACGCCAAAGAATATGACGTCGAGCGCTACCTGCGCGAGATGTTCGTCGCCCGCATCGCGCCCGTCAGCCGCGAATTGATCTTGTCGCACGTGGCTGAACGCCAATTGGGCCTACCGAAATCCTATTAGGCGCACAGGCCTGTGTCGTTCTGCCGGACGGCTGGCGCTTTGAATCGAAGGAAACGCACCATGGACCATTGGACCGTCTACTTGTCAGGCGAAATTCACACCGACTGGCGCGAGCAGATCGAGCGTGGCGCCGCCGACGCCGGCTTGCCCGTCACCTTCACAGCCCCCGTCACCAACCACGACTTCTCCGACGACTGCGGCGTGGCGATCCTTGGCGCGGAAGACAAAGGCTTTTGGAAAGATCGCAAGGGCGCGCAACTCAACGCCATCCGCACCCGCACGCTGATCGAGGCCGCCGACCTTGTGATCGTCCGCTTCGGCGAGAAATATAAGCAGTGGAACGCCGCTTTCGATGCGGGCTATGCGGCGGCCTTGGGCACACCGCTGGTGATCATGCACGGGGAAGAGCATCGTCACGCGCTGAAAGAAGTGGACGCGGCGGCGCTGGCGGTTGCGGAAACGCCCGCACAGATCGTGGCACTCCTGCGCTACGTGATGAAGGGCGAGCTGAGCCGCTGAAGGGCTGGCGCGCGGCGCGGGTGCTCGCGATCGGCATCGGCGTCGCCGTCGCCGTCGGGACGGTCATGATTGCGCGCCTAAGTGTTCCAACGTGAGTAGACAAGCAGGCCTGGGCTTTGAGAAGCGCAAGGGACGGGGCTTAAGAGGCACGCAGCGCGAACCGCATTGTTCCGGGTTGCGCGCACACGACGCATTTTGTCCCCGATCTCGCCATTTCCATTCTCACGGCGCGAAACTTTCTGCTAAATCAAGTGACAAGTCGATCGGATGTCAAACACTGTTTTGTAGAAAAGTTGTGAGCGTTAGGGGGTATTGTCGTGTCGCTTCCTCAGAGGTCTTTGCGTGCCGCTGTAGCCGAAATTTCAACGGCCCGACCACCAGTGGCGCATGTTTCGGTGGCCCGCCTTTCTTTGGTTTGCCTTGCGGTGGGATGCTTCGCGCTGGCGCTTTCCGCAGCCCCTTCGCCCAGCCACGCCGCCAAACGGGTGCAGTGCAAAAAGACCGAGCGCATCTTGGTAATCGGGGACTCGCTTGCGGGCTCTTTGTGGATCGGCCTTTACCGCGCCTACCGCCACGATCGCTGCATCAAGGTGGTCAACAAGTCGAAGATTTCGACCGGCATCGTGCGCGACGATTATTACAACTGGAATCGTCACGGTGAGCGGCTTGCCCGCGCCAAGCGCGCCAAAACGGTCGTGATCATGGTCGGTGGCAACGACTACCAACCCATTCGCGTCAAAGGTAAGCGCTACCGCGAGCGCCTGGGCACGCCGCTTTGGCAGAAGACCTACAGCGCGCGCGTCAAACGCCTGATCGAGAGCTTCACATCGCGCGGCGCCCGCGTGTTCTGGGTGGGCATGCCGATCCAGCGCAAAAAGGCGGACGACCGCATCGGCGTGATCATCAACCGTATCGTCGCTGAGCATGCGAAAGCGAACGACCGCGCGCACTACGTACACGTCTACGACATGTTCAAAGATCGTCGAGGGCGCTACGCCGATCACCTCGTCGACCCCAGAAGCGGTAAACGGCGGCGCATGCGCGATAAGGATGGCATGCATTTCACCACGCGCGGTGTGCTTTGGCTTGGTGCGGTGGTCGCGAAACGGCTTGAAGCGCCCGCCGTCATCGCCAAAGCCAAGGCGAGCGAACAAGCCGCCAAAACCGTCAGCCCCTAGGTCATCCGCCTCCGGTGGCGACTGTGGACGCAGAACGCAAACCGACTCCAGTGCGGATGTCGCGCGGCGATCGCTAACGTCGCGTTTTGCGCTCGTTGCGCGTACCGCAAAGCGGTGATGGTCGGGTTTTGGCCACAAAAGCGGCGCGATCGCAGGTGTTTGGTGGAGCGAGCGCATAAGCGCCATCAAGATGCGATTGCGCCCCCCCCCCGGCGCCAAGGTCGCGGCTCTCTGAACCCAGGCGACGATGATTAAAGCCCTTCAACGCAGCACGCGCCCGCAGCGAACTTTTCGGCGGTTTGCCGCGCACGCTTGCCGTTTGGGCTTGGCCTGCATAGCCGTCATGGCGTTTACCGGCTGCCTCGCAGAAGAGCCCACCAGCGAGGCCACCACCCCCTCAGCCGAAAAACAAAAGCCCACCACCGCTCTGCCGGGCGCCCGTCACAGCACGTCGCCGATCGCGAGGCGCGCGGGCAATACGAACCCACGCGCACAAGCGCGACCGGGCATTCCCACCGCGCGCCCCCGCATCGCGCAGCACGCAGAAAGACCGGCCGGCGCACGGGCCGCCCCAACGCCGCGCCTTGCAACCTTCGCCAGCGCCGCTACCATCGATGACCTGCGCCAGACCGGAACGCCCGCCAAGCCGTCGATTGCGCACGAAACCATCATCCCGCCGCGCCCGCAGCTTGCCCGCCGGCCTCGCCGCTTGGTCGAACCACCTCGTGTGGTCGCGCGGCCATCGTCCCGTCCGCGCTCACAGCCCCGCGTGACCGCGGCGGTACCGACCAGCGCAGCGCCCGGCCTCGCGACGTTCTTCGCGCATCTGAACGACCTGAAGCAGGGGCGCCGCAACACCGTCACCATCCTGCATCTGGGCGACAGCCACATCGCCTCCGACATGCTGCCCCGCGCCATCCGCGCGCGCCTGCAGAAGCGCTTTGGCGATGCCGGACGTGGCATGCTGCAGCCGTCCGCCCCCTTCCGCTGGCACCGCGCCGACCACATCACCTTCAGCGCCTCAGGCCCCTGGAAAACGCAAAGTTCGCTCACCGGCGGCCCCGGCCTGTACGGCCTGACCGGCGTGATCAAACGTGCAACCTCGCCCGACGCACGGCTGTCGCTGACCACCAGCCGCTACGCCTTCGATGAGGCGACCGTCACGCTGCTGACCGGTCCGAGCTACGGCCAAGCGGTGTTGCGCGTTGGCGACGTTGAGCGCACCGTCAACGCTTACGCGCCGCGGCCTGGATCGCGCACCTTCACGATCACCCAACGCGGCCGCACGCTGTCGGTGCGCCCCGATGGCGATGGGCCGATTGCGGTGGCGAGTTGGTCGATCCTCAACACGCGCCCGGGCATCCGCTATGTGAACCTCGGCATCGTGGGCGCGTCCGCTTGGACCACATCGAAATGGCAGCGCCGTCAGATGCGCCGCGATCTTGCCCGGCTTGATCCCTCGCTGATCATCATCGGCTACGGCACCAACGATGCGTTCAAGCCAACGCTGCAAGCGCGTCGCTATGCGCGGCACGTCAAGGGGCTCTTGAAGACGCTGAAGCGCGGTGCGCCGGCTGCGTCCATGCTGATGATCCTACCTCCGGGTGCCGCGCGCAAAGGCGATGGCAAGCGTTCGGGGATCACCTGCGGCGGCCTTGATCCCGCCTGGGGCTTGCTGGCGAAACTGCCGACCGTGCGCCGCGTGCTGGCGCGCCAGGCTCGCCAACACGGCGCGGCCGTCTGGGATCAAGCGACGACGATGGGTGGGCTATGCGGCATTGCCACCTGGGTGAAGGCGACGCCGCCGCTCGCCAAAGGCGATCATGTGCATCTGAGCAAAGCCGGTTACGCGCGCGCCTCCACCGCTCTTTATCGCCACCTGATGGCCCTCTACGACAGCCGCCGCCAACTCATTTCCCGCAACAGCGCGCGCTAGAGTTCATCCGCATCAGGTGGACTCACCTGAGGCGAAAGATGAACGGCAAAACAAAAACTTAGAGTCGGTTCCGCTTCAAGCTGAAGCGGACGAGTTTGATGTGACTTGGCCCGGCCCCGTGGACCAACGGCCCGTGACTTGCCAGTCGATCAGACCTCACGCGTCCTTAGACCCGGCTCGACTGCCAAACAGAGCCATAAGCGAAACACTAATCAAAAAGATCGATCATTCGATTTTTTTGTGACGGCTGCTTCCGGCGGGTCGTTTGGCGGCCAAATCGTTCGTCGGTCCCTGCCGCATGATTGTCGAGCCATCCGAGCTGGTCCCACCAAAAGACAGCGCCACGTTGAGCCCACCGCCGGCCCTCGCGCTAGATCATCGGGCAGCCGCCGCGACGCGCGCGCCGGGTTGAGGCTGCAAACGCGCAGCGGACGCGCAAAACGAGGTTGCGGCGCAAAACGCGTTGATCGGACGGCGCTTTGCCGCCTTGATGGGCGGACGCTTAAACGCCGTTTTCGAGTTCGCCGTCGATGCTGTTTCCAACCCTCGATTTCGCGCTGTTCTTCCTCATCGTCTTCACGGTGAGCTGGAGCCTCGTCGGGGCACTCAGCCTGCGCAAAGCGTTTCTGCTCGCCGCAAGCTACGTCTTTTACGGCTATTGGGATTGGCGCTTCCTGGCGCTCTTGGCAGGAAGCTCAGCCTTCAACTACCTCGCCGGCCTCGCGCTAGCCCGCGCGCGCGGGCCCGCGTTACGCCGCGCCATCGTCGCGTTGGCGGTCGCCGGCAACCTTACGGTTCTGGGCTTCTTCAAATACTACAACTTCTTCCTGGAAGAGCTGGCGCCACTGTTGGCCTCAGCCGGTTTCGAGCGCGATCTACCGGTGCTTGAAATCATCCTGCCCGTCGGCATTTCGTTCTTCACCTTCCAAGGCATTTCCTACGTCGTCGATGTCTACCGGCGCGAGATCGAGCCGGTGCGTTCACCGCTCGACCTGTTCCTTTACATCTCGTTCTTCTCGCAGCTGGTGGCCGGGCCCATCGTGCGCGCGAGCCACTTCCTGCCGCAGCTTGCCGCGCGCGCCCAACTCACCGCGCGGGACCTAGCGCTCGGCTTGACGCTCATCGTCATCGGGCTGTTCAAGAAGATGGTGCTTGCCAATCACCTGGCGAGCGAAGTTGCCGACAAGGCGTTCTTCGACCCGACCGCCTATGGCGGCATCGATCTGCTCGTGGGCATCTACGCCTATGCCGCGCAGATCTACTGCGACTTCTCCGGCTACAGCGACATCGGCATCGGCACAGCGCTGCTGTTGGGCTTGCGGTTTCACGCCAATTTCAACCAGCCTTACCGCGCACGCTCGCTGCGCGAGTTTTGGCAGCGTTGGCATATTTCGCTGTCGCAGTGGCTGCGCGACTATCTCTATAAGCCGCTTGGTGGGAGCCGCGGTGGCGCCTTTGGCACCTACCGCAACCTGATGGTGACGATGTTCCTCGGCGGGCTGTGGCATGGCGCGGCGTGGACGTTTGTGATCTGGGGTTTCATTCACGGGAGCGCGCTTTGTATCGAGCGCGTGGTCGGCCGTTGGCGTAGCCGCGTGCCCGCGCAAGCCCAAAAGGAAGGGCCGTCGCACGTTGCGGCGCAGGCGGTCGCTGTAACGGCACGCGACGCCCCCAAAACCCCGTCTTCCATCGGCCTCACCGCGAACCCCGTGCTCGGCATCCTGCTGACCTTCCATATCGTGTGCTTCGCGTGGGTCTTCTTCCGCGCGCCCGATCTCGCCATCGCACTCGCCTACCTGCAAGGCCTTGGCTCTGCCGGCGACGGGATCGAACTTGCAACGCCGTTTGCGCTGAGCCTCATCGTCTTCACGCTGGCGTTCCAGTTCGTCCCACCACGGATGATCGATCTGTTCGCCGGCGCCTTCGCGCGCCTTGGGCCGGTGAGCGGCGCGCTGGCCATCGGGGTCAGCCTGGGGGCCGCGTTGCTGATCATCGAGAGCGTGGGTCCCGAGGGCGTCGCACCGTTTATCTACTTCCAATTCTAAAGCGTGAGAAACTGACATCATGAGCGACACCACGCCTGTTGAAGCGCCTCCCCGTCGAACCGCACATGCTGCGCGCAGCGGCGCCGTCGCGATGGTGATCGCGGGGCTCGTGCTCGCGCTCACCAACTCCGACGCCTTGCGCAGCTACGTCGGCGGGTTGCCGTCCTCGACGCTCACGGAAGAGGCGTTGCTGCTGGCCGAAGACTGGCACGCGCAAATGGAAACGCACGGGCTTGCTGTGCCGAAGGCGGAGCTGCGCGCACGCACGCAGGCCTTGCAGATCATGTCGTGGGAAGACGTCCGCGCGTTGCTCACGAAAGCTAGATCATCGGGCGATGATGGCGAGGTGACCGATGGTGATGGGGATGACGATGGCGGGGATCGCGACAATGACGTTGGCGACCCGGCGCGTACCCAAACCGCAAACTGATCAGCCCGAGTTCGATCCGGTGGCGGGGCACGCGCCGGCGATGTAAACACGCCTGCATCAATGCGGCCATTTCCGCGCGAACGCGCGCGTCTCATCGGGGGCGCCCGCGCCGCTCGCGCCCTTCGCGCCGCCACCGTTCCCTCATCCCCACGCAGGAGCAAGCGCATGTGGCAATTCTGGGTCGACCGCGGCGGCACCTTCACTGACATCGTCGCGCGCACGCCCGACGGTTCGCTACGCACCCATAAGCTGCTGTCTGAGAATCCGGAACGTTATGACGATGCCGCCGTCCATGGCATTCGCGAAATGCTCGACGTCGCGCCCGACGCGCCGATGCCCGCCGGGCATATCGAGGCCGTCAAGATGGGCACCACCGTTGCCACGAACGCGCTGCTTGAGCGCAAGGGCGAACCGACGTTGCTCGCCATCACGCGCGGCTTCGCAGACCTGCTGCGCATCGGCTACCAACACCGCCCGCGCCTGTTCGATCTCCACATCCGCCTACCCGACGTGCTCTACCGCGACGTGGTTGAGGTGAGCGAACGCGTCGACGCCGATGGCAGCATCGTCACGCCACTGGATGAGGCGGCGGCGCGTCGCGACCTTGAGGCGGCCTTCGCGCAAGGCTTGCGCGCGGTCGCGATCGCGCTGATGCACGGCTACCGCCATAGCGCGCACGAAGCCAGAATCGCTGAGATCGCGCGTGAGGTTGGCTTCACCCAGGTTTCCGTCAGCCACCAGGTGAGCCCGCTGATGAAGCTGATCTCGCGTGGCGACACCACGGTGGTGGATGCGTATCTGTCGCCTGTGCTCGCGCGCTATGTGGCGCAGGTTCGCGAGGGGCTCGATGCCGACCGGGGCGGATGCGACCGCCTGCTCTTCATGCAATCGAACGGCGGGCTCACGGACGCCAGCTTGTTCCAGGGCAAGGACGCGATACTCTCCGGCCCGGCTGGCGGCGTCGTCGGCATGGTGCGCACGGGCGCTGCGGCCGGCTACGAGAAGCTGATCGGCTTCGACATGGGCGGCACCTCCACCGACGTGACGCACTACGACGGGGCCTTCGAACGCTCCTTCGAGACCGAAGTGGCCGGCGTGCGCATGCGTGCACCGATGATGAACATCCACACGGTGGCCGCGGGCGGCGGCTCGATCCTCACCTTCGAAG
>JBCBJZ010000093.1:0-14976 GCA_038522635.1 Pseudomonadota bacterium
TGAAGCCGAGCAGCTTCATGAAGTGGAGCTGACCGGGGTTGAGGTGGGCGCAGAAGTGCTCGGCGATCATGCGGGCATCGAGCGCCTTGGCGTCTTCAACGCTAAGCAGGGCGGGCTTGGGCAAAGGTGCTTTCACCGTTGCTGGGATTGCCCCTGGTGCTGGCGCAGACCCGGCCGCAGCCGCGGCCGCGACCGCTTTATCGGTACCGGCCTCATCAGCGCCGCCAGAGTGCATCGCCGCACCCGGCGAAAGCGTGTCGGCAGCGTTCACGTCCCGCCTGTCATCTTGCACGTTTTCGCTCCGCGCTTTGAGCGTGGGCGTCTCAGTACCATCCAAGCCGGTTGTCATGGGCGCCGCTCCTTTTGGTGGGGGCCGATCTCGCAAATCAAGAGGTCCGTTGTCAGCCTCTAGGCGGCTATGGGCGCATCGGCCTTGGTCGCCGTTTGCCGGCGTCCCGCCCGGTAACCATCGTAAGCCGACTTCAGCATGCTCGTGTCATCGTGCTGCGGCGCCCAGCCCAGGTCGCGTTTCGCCTTGGACGTATCGAGCACGCAATATTCATCGGCAATCAAATACTGCTCGGGATCCATCAAGGGCATGTTCACAAGATCGAGACCGTCGAGCGTGCGCTTGACCAGCCAGGCCGGCGTCGGCAACACCAGCGAGCGGCTGCCCGCATGCGCGATGAGATCGCGCAACAACGTGCGTACCGGCGGAGGATCATCTGAGCCCAGGTTATAGGCTTCGTTCGGCAGCCCGGCCTCGGCCGCAAGCCTTGCGGCACTCGCGCAATCGAAAACCGAAATAAACTGGTAAGCGTTGCGGCCAGCGCCGATCATCGGCACCGGCAGGTTCAGATCGATCAGCTTGAACAGCTTGGTCAGAATGCCAAGGCGGCCGGGCCCGATGATAAGCCGTGGCCTGAAGACACTGATCGCCATGCCCTTCGCGCGGTAGGTTTCGACCAGCTTTTCACTTTCAAGCTTGCTCAGGCCGTATTCGCCTAGCGGGGCTGCACGGTGGTCTTCGCGCACCGGCACCTGCAGCGCGTGGCCGTAGACCATGTCGGTCGTGAAGTGCACCAGGCGATGTGCGCCCGCAGCCGCCATCGCTTCCAGAATATGTGCGGTCCCATGGTAGTTCACGGGCCAGAAAAAGTCGTGGCGTTTCGCGCGCGCCTGGAGCGGGCTCAGCATCTTCGCCGACATGTTGTAGACGACGTCATCGGCCTTCAAGCCGAGGGCTTTGAGGCTGTCAGGCGCCGTAACGTCAACTTCGATGAAGCGGGCTTGCCCGTAGACGTCATGGCCGCTGTTGGTGATGTCGGCGACCACCACGTCAGCGCCCCGTTCAACAAGGTCCTGCGCCAGTTGCGCACCGACGAAGCCGTCGCCGCCGATGATCACATGGCGTTTGCCCGATTGACCTTTGATACCATCGTTTTGGTTGCTCACGGGGCAGATGCCTCCCTCAGGATTGCGCGATCAGGATCGTGCCGCCGCAGATCATCGCAATGCCGGCGATGCGCAGCAGTCCAACGTCCTCGTTGAAGACGAAAAAGGCGTAGGCCGTGACCACCACGTAGGCGAGCGACAGAAACGGGTAGGCGTAGCTGAGTTCGACTTTGGACAGCACGATCAGGTGCGAGGCCATCGAGATGACAAAGGTGCCAAGCCCGAGGATCACGAACGGGCTGAACGCGACCGCCAGAACGGTGTCAAAAAGTGAGCGCTGCGGGTCGGCTGCAGCCGTGACCGCGATCATGCCTTGCTTCAGCATGATCTGTGCCGCCGCGTTGGTGAGCACAGTGAACAAGATGAGGGGGAGATACGTGGACACCGCTGCCGCCTAAAGGTCCGCTGCGCTTACCGCCCAGCAGTTCAGCGCGAACGTGTTTCGCTCAAGCCAAGCCCAAGCGCGCCGCCGCCGTTGAAGATGTGCCCCGCGTCTGGTTTTGAACGCTGGGAGAGCGCAATTCAAGGTTGTCCGTGTCACCGCTGCGTGGCGTGGTAAATGCTCACGCGTTCAGCATCACGGGCGGACACGCGTTCACGCGCTGGCGGGTGGATGACGCGAGGTGCGGACCTGTCGCCATGGTGCCCGCAGCACGATGTCGCACAGCACGCGCGCGCACCGGGCATAGCGCATGGCAAGCCGACGCGGATCGCCAGCCAACCGCCACGCCCATTCCATGCCAAAGCGCTGCCAGGCCTGCGGTGCGCGATGCTGCGCGCCCGCGATGAAGTCGAGCCCGGCGCCGATGCACATAAATCCGCAAGGCACACCCTTCGCGACCGCGTAGGCCGCGAACAATTCTTGTTTGGGCGCACCCAGCGCGATGAAACAGAGCCGCGCGCCACTGGCACGGATCTCGTCCAGGGCGGCGTCGGCTTCCGGGCCGGTGGGATCGAAGTCTGCGCCTGGTGCCAACGTTCCTGCGACATCGAGTTCATCATCGCAGTGGCGCGCCAGCGCGCGAGCGCTCTTGGCAAGCACGGCAGGCGAGGAGCCGAAAAAGAACACCGGGCAGGACACGCGCGCGGCAGCCTTGCATAAGGGCGCAACAAGATCGGCGCCGGTTGTGCGTTTGAAGCTTGCGTCCTGGCGGCGGGCCAAACCGGCGACCGGGGCGCCGTCGGCGGTGATCAAGTCTGCGCTCGCATAGGCCGCGCGAAACCCATCGTCATGGCGCAACTTCACCAGATGATCGAGGTTAAGCGTGAACAGCGTGAACGGCCCGGGCGTTTTGGCGCGCTGCATGACCGCTTGCACGGCCTCGCCAGGTGTCGCCACGTTGATCGGCCACCCGTCGACGTGGGCGCGCGCGTGCATCGCCCTCGTGGTTATCGCGTCAGACCGTTGCATCGTTTACGCCTCACTTGAACTTGTTGACACCCGCGCCTTGGGGGGCTGCGTCCAGCTACAACAGGGTCCGCTCGCGCGCTTTGCACACGTCTTGGCGTGTTCCTTAGCGCGACGAACAGAAGGCTGCCAGTCACACAACGTCCCAGGGCGGGGTGATGCGATCCATGCCGCCCCCTCGCGGCAGGCGGTATCCAGCAAGCTTCGTACCAGCGGCCAACTTGAATGCGCTCGCGACGTTTGGTCGGGCTCTTGCGACGTTTGGTGGGATCGCGAAGGGCAGTCGCGTGCGCTACCTCGATCGGTAACGAACGACGCAGGCGGCAGAGAAGGTTGGTGCGGTGACAACGTCCTACGATAAGCGCTTTGAAGCGCATGTGCAGACCTTGCGCGATGAGGGCCGCTATCGCGTGTTTGCCGACCTCAAGCGGCAACGCGGCGCCTATCCAGCGGCGACGGATTGCTCGCAGACCGCACCGGGCGATGTCACGGTGTGGTGCAGCAACGACTACCTCGGCATGAGCCAGCATCCCAAGGTGATCGCGGCCATGCACGCAGCCCTTGACGATGTGGGTGCGGGCTCAGGCGGCACGCGCAATATTTCAGGGACCACGCATTACCACGTAGAACTCGAAGCGGCCTTGCGCGATCTCCACGCCAAAGAGGCTGCGCTGTTGTTCACGTCCGCCTTTGTCGCCAACGACGCGACGCTTTCGACGCTCGTCAAACTGATGCCCGGCACGATCATTTTTTCAGACGAGAAAAACCATGCCTCCATGATCGAAGGGATCCGCCACGGCGGCGGCGACAAGCGCATCTGGCGCCATAACGATTTGGATCATCTGGAAAGCCTGCTGCAGGCGGTGCCACGCGATGTGCCGAAGATCATCGCGCTGGAGTCCGTCTATTCGATGGACGGCACCTTCGCGCCGCTGCACGCGGTCTGCGATCTGGCCGAAACCTACGGCGCCCTCACCTACCTCGACGAGGTCCACGCCGTCGGCCTCTACGGACCGCGCGGCGCGGGGCTCGCCGAACAAGTCGGAGCGCACGACCGCATCGACATCATCAACGGAACCCTCGCCAAGGGCTACGGGGTGATGGGCGGCTACATCGCTGCAAGCCGCGTGTGCTGCGATGCCATCCGGTCCACCGCGCCGGGCTTCATCTTCACGACGTCGCTTGCACCGGCGCTGGCAGCAGGCGCGTACGCCAGCATCGAACACCTGAAGACGAGCAACGTTGAGCGCCAACGCCATCAGGAGCGCGCCGCGACCCTCAAGGGACTGCTCCACGCGGCCGGCCTTCCGGTACTCGATAGCCCCAGCCACATCGTGCCGGTCATGGTTGGCAACCCGGTCCACTGCAAAGCGGTCACCGACACCTTGATGAGCCGCTACGGCATCTACGTCCAGCCGATCAACTACCCGACGGTGCCCAAAGGCAGCGAGCGCATTCGCCTTACGCCCACGCCCTTGCACACGCCCGCGCACATGGATGCCGTGGTGAGCGCGTTACGCGAACTTTGGGCCGCCTGCCCCATCGGCCAAAACGAGACAGTCCGGCTCGCCGCGGAATAAGACCGTGACCCGCGCAATCCTCATTTTCGATCTCGATGGCACGCTCGTTGAGAGCGCTGCGGCGATCCGCGACGTCGCCAACGCCCTGTTTGCCACGCTCGATCTGGCGCCCTTAAGCCTCGCTGAAACGCGAAGCTTCATCGGCAAGGGTGCCCGTCACTTTGTGGAGCGCGCTTTGCGCCACCGCGAAGCGTTCGATGCCGCGACCATCGAGCAGCATCACGAACACTTCCAGACGCTGTACCGCGCGGCACCGGGGTCAGCGAACGCCGCGTTTCCGGGCGCGGACGCCTGCTTGCGCCACCTCCAAGCGGAAGGCCATACGCTGGCGCTGTGCACCAACAAGCCCGAGGCCCCAACCCGCGCGGTGCTCGACGCGCACGCCTGGACGGGACTGTTCACGGCGCTCGTTTGTGGCGATAGCGGTTTGGCACTCAAACCATCGCCGACCCCGCTCCGCCAAGCGGCCGACCTTGCGCGTCAGGCCACCAACGCCCCGGCTGAGACACCTTGCGTGTTCATAGGCGACAGCGAGGTCGACGCGGAGACGGCCGCCGCCGCCGGCATCGCGTTCGTGCTCTACACCGAGGGCTACCGGCACACGCCGGTGGACGCCATCCGCGCCGCAGCGACCGTGAGCGCTTTCGCCGATCTGCCAAGGTCGATAACGGCGTTACTTCAACGCTGAGCGGCCAGCCTCCGCCTGACACAAATATTCATAACTCATTCATGAAATAGAGCGCGCCAGCACGGCGCATAGTGCTTTGCGCCCGCACTTCAAGACATGAACTTTGCGATCACCGCACACATATCTTCAATAGTTGCTTGTTATCTACTTTCAAAACAACGTGTGTCCTTTGACACGCTGTTAAGGGGATCTTTATGAAACGATTAACCATTTTTGCGACCGCCAGCATCGCCGCCCTCGCCCTCACGGGCTGCATTGGCGAATCGGTGCAAGTGCCGCCGGCCTACGTCGGCAAGGTCCTCACCAAAGACGGCTTCCAGCCCGGGTTGGTGTCGCCTTCGCAATTCAGGTTGCCGCTGTGCTTCTTTTACTGCGACCGGCTGATCCTGGTTGAATCGAGCGACTTCGGCCTGCGCGAAGAATTCCGCAACGACCATGCGCTCTACATGCCGAAGTCCGAACTTGCCATGCCGTTCGACGTGCGCGGCACATTCGCGGTCCGCAACGATGACCGCACGCTGCAGGCCGTGTTCGACCGCGTGCCCGCAAAGGGCCCCCGCGGCGTGCTGCGCGGCCTCGCCCATGGCGTGATCAGCAAGTCGGACATCTATCGGATCTACGGCAAAGCGGTGGTGCGCGACGTGGTCCGCCGTATCGTCTCGCAATATACGATCGAGCAGGTTGCTTCATCGCGGGCCGCCATCAACGCGCGCCTGATCAAGGCCGTCAACGAGGCGCTCTTGAACACGCCTTTGGTCGCCCGGCGGTTTGGCTTGGCCGATGTGCGCTTCCCCAAGGTCATCCTCGACCAGAAAGAAACGGCCGCGCGCCGGCGCATCGCCATCCAGCAGGAAGAAGCTGAAAAGCAGATCCGGCTGGTGAAGTTGCAGGCTGATCTGGAAGCTGCCCGCGCGGAACGGCAGATCCGGCGTGAGCGCGCGCAAGCGGTGCTCGAAGAAAACAAGATTTACGCGCAATCCGTGACGGCTCGCTACCTCGCCTATCGCCGCTTGGAAGTGCTTGAGAAGCTCGCCAACAGCCCCAACACCAAATGGGTGCCGTTTGAGGCGCTTGGCACAGTCGGTCAAAGCGTGGCGTTGTTTGCCCCGCAACCCAAAGGCACGCCCAAGCCTAAGGCAACCCCGCAAAGTGGTGCAGCCAAATTGGGCCCGGCGAAGCCCACGGTCGCCACCGCTCAATGACGCGTTCGGTGGTTCGTTCTGTGCGCTTTGTCGTGAGCGCACATGCCGTCGGCGGCCTGCGTTAAGACAAGGAGGTTCATGTGATCGACTTTCGATTTTCACCTGAAGCGATGACGCTCGCGGTTATCCAAGGCGTGATCGCGGCGGCCGGCCTGCTCATCCTGGTCTGGCTGACGTGGCGCATGGTGCGCAAGCTCAAGGCGCGCGCGCAGCAACCTGCCTCGCGCCGTGAGCCCAAAGACTGGCTTCGCGTGGCGTGGCCGCCGGTGGCTTGGGCGCTCACGCTGACGCTCGGCGCGCTACTTTATTCGACCGTGCAGCCCTACAGCCCGCGCGTTATGATTCCAAAGACCGACCTCACGATCACCACGCCGCCCGGCGTTGACGCGAAAGCGCCGGTGCAAGACCTGACGCCGCGCAAACTGACCGACGCTGAACGTCTCGCCCGCCAACGTGCGCTCGAAGCGGAGACGCGCAACCGCGTCAATCTGAAGTGAGCGGGTGAGCCGTCAGCGGCCACCCCGGTCTTGGCCTCAGCCGCCTCAGCACCCACCGCTGTCATCCCACCCCCTGTGGGTAGGATCCACCCTTCAACCACCGTGCTCTGTCGGGACGCGCTGATCGCGGCACGGGCGGCCTGCCACCGCCGCCATCCGGAATAACTGACGGTTGGATCCTCGCCACAAGGGCGAGGATGACAGCGTTGGTCGTCGCCGACGCCCGGCGCACCCCTGGTCTTTGTGGTCTCAGCCCGTGCGGGTGGTGATCTCAGCCAGCGCGTCCAAGTCGGGCGCGCCTTGGAGCGCTTTCAGTGTCCGCAACAGCGCCTGCGCATCCGGTGCCTTGAGGACGGGCCCGGCAAGCTCGATGAACTTGGCATCGAGCGCGTCATCGCTAAGCGGCAGCGCCGGATCACCGATGCGCGCGGGCTGAAAGCGCTCAAACGTGCGCCCATCGCGCATGGTGATGGTGCAGCGCGCCGCGCGTTGATGTGGAAAGGCGCGGTCAACTTCGGGATCGATCTCGACGCTGATGCGCGGCATCAGGGCCGCCACGCGTGGGTCAGCCAGGCGCTCATCGCTGAACGCGTCGAGGCGGATCGCACCGTGCACCAGACCGCTTGCGACCACGAACGGCAGGCTGAATTTCGCGGCCGCCGCGCTCGAGACATCGGCAGCCCCCGTGACCTCGAACGTCGCCCGGTAGCCGCCGATCGCGATGTGCTCGATCGCATCGGGCGCGATGGCGTGCGCGGTCTGCAGCGCCATGACACCGTCGAGTGCTGCAAAGATGTGCCCGCAGCACGCGTGATTCTTGATGGTGATGTGTTCGATGGCGAAGCGGCTCCACGGTTCCGCCAACAGCGTGTCCCAGGAGGTCTCGTGCCCCATGGCGGCGCCAAGGCCAACCGGCCCTTCAAACATGCACGGTGCGGCATCGATGCCAGCGGCGGCGTAGCCAGCAGCGATGAGCCCAGCGTCGGCCGCGTGGCCCGCATGTAGCGGCTTGATCTGCGAACGCCCGCGGAACGCCTGTTGCAGGCCGCTCGCCAACGTCGCTGCCACGTTGAGAGCGCGCGCAAGATGCGCCTCATTCAGCCCGCGCAACACGCCAGCAGCCGTCGCCGCACCGAATGTGCCAACCGTGCCGGTGGTGTGCCAATAGCGGTAATGCGCCGGGCCGAGCGCTTCCCCGATCCGCGTCGAGACCTCGTAGCCCGCAATCACGGCGCGCAGGAAGCGCTCTCCCGATGACCGTTGCGTCTGCCCCTCGGCAAGGGCTGCGGCGATGGTGGGGCTGCCTGGATGGTAGATGGCCGGCGCGTAGATATCGTCAAGCTCGACCGTGTGGGATGCGGTGGCGTTGATCAGGGCGGCAGTGCGCGCTGGCGCCTGCAAACCGCTTAACGTGCGCGCCTGGCCTGAACCCAACTCATCGGCCAGCGCGATTTCGAGCGCGCGTGCCGGCTCACCATCGGCGCCAGGCAGCGTCGCGGCAAACCAATCGATCACGCAGCGGCTTGCAGCGTGCATCACGCTGTCAGGCAGAGCGTCACCCATACAGCGCTGCGCAAGCCGACTCAGATATGTGGCCACCGTCGTATCAATCGGCCCTTCGTCATCGCCCATCGCGCTGCTCTTCCCGACCATCGTTTCCATCGCCCCATCCTGATCGACGCAAAAGTCAACGTTCGGCGCGCCCATCTCCAGCCCCAAGCCCCGAGCCTCCAGCCCCAACTCTCAGCCACCAGCCCCTGGCTCGCCCACAGCATAACCTGTGCGCATTGATCGACGCGGGCAACCACGTTAACGCTCCCTCGAAGCCTCCAACACGCATGCCAGGCGCGCTCAAGCGTTCCAGGCTCGCGGCCGGGTTACGCCGGTCACCGACGACCTTGGCCCGCGCTCACACCCGCGCCACGCCGCAAGGGAAAGACCTCGCCGATGCCTGAATTGTTGCTTGAACTCTTTTGCGAGGAGATCCCCGCGCGCATGCAGGCCAAGGCGACCGCTGATCTGCGGCGGCTGGTGCTTGCCGGCCTGGCCGATAGCGGGCTTGCGGTGGAAGGCGATGCCGAAGCGGCGGCACTCGCCTTTTCAACCCCGCGCCGTCTCACGTTAGTGATCCCAGACCTGCCAGCGGGCTCACCGCGTAAAGTGGATGAGCGTCGTGGCCCCCGCACCGATGCACCGGCAAAGGCGATCGAAGGCTTTTTGCGAAGCGCAGGCCTTAGCGATGTTGGAGAGGCGCAAACGGCCGAGGACGCGAAGGGGCGGGCCTACTACATCGCGCGGATCGAGAAGCCCGGCCGCGACACACCTGCCATTCTCGCCGACGTCATCCCCGATGTGATCACCAAGTTCCCTTGGCCCAAGTCGATGCGCTGGGGTGATGGCGATCTTACCTGGGTGCGTCCGCTGCAATCCATCTTGTGCCTGTTCGATGGCACCATCGTCACGTTCACGATAGGCGGCATGACGAGCGGCAACACCACCGAGGGACACCGCTTTCTCGGCGAAGGGCGGTTTGCGGTCGCGTCGTTTGAAGACTACGGGCGCAAACTTCAAGCGCATCACGTGCTGCTGCCGGCAAGCGAGCGCAGCGGCAAAATCGAGGAGGAGGCTCGCTCGCTCGCCGATGCGGCCGGTCTCACGCTCGTTGATGATCAAGCCTTGCTCAGCGAGAACGCTGGCATCACCGAGTGGCCGACCGTGCTGATGGGCAGCTTCGACGAAGCTTTTCTCGACGTCCCAGCCGAAGTGCTGATGACGGCGATGAAGACGCACCAGAAGTATTTCTCGCTGCGCACACCGGCCGACGGCAAACTCGCCAACCGCTTTCTGCTCGTCACCAACCTCATCGCCACCGACGGCGGGGCGTCCATCATCGCCGGCAACGAACGCGTGATCGCGGCACGCTTGAGCGATGCGGCATTTTTCTGGGCGCAGGACCTGAAGGTGCCGCTCGATGAGATGGCTTCCCGGTTGAACGCGATCACGTTCCACGAACGGCTCGGCAGCCAGCAAGCGCGGGTCGATCGCATCGCCGACCTCGCCCATGACATCGCCGGACGCGTCGATGCGGATGCCGATGATGCCCGGCGTGCAGCCCAACTCGCCAAGGCGGACCTGGTCTCAGGGATGGTCGGTGAGTTTCCCGAGTTGCAAGGCCTCATGGGCCGCTATTATGCGAGCGCGGCTGGCACCAAGCCCGAGATCGCGCGCGCCATCGAACTGCACTACAAGCCCAAGGGGCCGACCGACGCGGTGCCGCTCGAAGCCGAAGGCGATGCGGTGGCTGTTGCCGTCGCGCTGGCCGATAAACTCGACACGCTTGCCGGCTTCTGGGCGATCGATGAGAAACCGACAGGATCGAAGGATCCGTTTGCACTGCGCCGGGCGGCACTGGGCGTGGTGCGGATTGTGTTGGAGAATGAGGTTCGGTTGCCAATCCGATCGACGGCGCAGCTCGGAAACTTCAAGGTTGGAGATGCTTTCGCGGATGTGAACGAGCTCGCAGCCTTCTTCGCCGACCGCCTCAAGGTCTACATGCGCGATGCGGGCGCGCGCCACGACCTGATCGATGCGATCTACGCGCTTGGCGGCCAAGATGATCTGGCGCTCGTGGTGCGGCGTGTCGAGGCGTTGGACGCCTTCCTGGCGACGCCCGATGGCGCCAATCTGCTTGCCGGGATCAAGCGCGCGGCGAACATCCTCACCATCGAAGAAACCAAGGACAAGCGCCGTTACGATCAGGGCGTGGACGCTGGGCTTCTGCGCGACGATGCGGAGCGCACGCTCGCCGATGCCATCGCCAAGGTGCGCGATGATACGGTGAAGGCGATCGACCTTGAGAACTTCAAGGGCGCCATGAACGCGCTCGCCGAATTGCGCGGTCCCGTGGATGCGTTCTTCGAAGCGGTGACCGTGAACGCGGATGACCCCGCCACCCGCGCCAACCGCCTGGCGATGCTCAGTGAGATCCGCGCGGCCACCGCCACGGTCGCCGACTTCTCAAAGGTGGCCGGCTGAAGGCCTTAGAGTTCATCCGCTTCAGGTGGACTCACCTGAGGCGAAAGATGAACGGCAAAACAGAAGCGTATGTGTCGGTTCTGCTTCAAGCTGAAGCAAACCGACTCTAAGCAACGGGCGCCAAGTGCGAAGCACTGGCTTGAACACGCACGCCTTACCTAAGGTCGGTTCCGCTTCAAGCTGAAGCGAACCGATTCTAGCCTACCCCTTGGTGAGGCGACCGCTCAGCACCTGCAGCTTTTGCTCCACGAAGTCCAGGCGGTCCTGGCCCCAGAACCACTCCGCACCGTCTTCAAACACGTAGGCGGGCGCTCCGAAAACGCCGTGCGCCAAAGCTTCCGCGGTGTTCGCTGCGAACAGCGCAGCACCATCGTGCTCGCCGCGCGCGGCATGGAACGCGTCAAGATCGATGCCCGCTCGTTGCGCGGCCGCATCGATCACGCTTGTTTCCGCCAAGTCCTCCTCGCGCTCCCAGCAGGCACGCCCAACCTCAAGCGACAGGCCAAGCGCGTTCAAACCGGCGGCCTGCGCCGCGCAGATCGCTTCGCTCGCCGGCCGCGTGTTGGTGCCGAAATGCGCAGGCTCCAGCACGATCGGGATGTTCAGGAACGTGCGCCAGCGCTTCAGCTCCATCATGCGGTAAGCCTTGCGCTCGTCCGACCGCTTGGGCAGCGGCAGCCCGCCGGTCTTGGAGAACACTTCGCCAAAATCAGCGGGCTTCACCTTGACGGTTGCTCCGTACTGGGCCGCCAGTTGCTTGAAGGCCGCTGCGCCCAGATAGGTCCAGGGTGAGTTGGGCGTAATGTAGTAGTCGATCGGTATCATCAAACGAGCTCCAGCAGCGGGCGAAGGTTATCGAGGGTGTGATCGGGGGCGAGGTCAGGATATTCCGCCGGTTGACCCGCGCGGTTGATCCAGCAGACCCCGAAGCCATAGGCCTTGGCCGCCGCCGCATCCCACCGGTTCGACGATTGGAACGAGACGCTGGCGCGCTCGCAGCCAAAGCGGTCGACCACGAGGTCATAGACCTTGAAGTTCGGTTTGAAGACGCCCGCATCCACCACCGACAAGCTGGCATCAAGCACATCGCCCAAGCCGGCTGAACCGATCGCCGCTTCGAGCATGTCCGGGTCGCCATTTGACAGGATCGCTGTGGTGCAGCCGGCACCTTTGAGGCCGCCCAGCACTTCGCGCACCTCGGGGTAAGCGCCGAGCGTCATATAGGCGTCGAGCAGTTTGTTGCGCAGGCTGTCATCGCCAAGCCCGCCGACGCTTGCGATGGCGAAATCGAGGCTGCGCTCGGTCAGCTCCCAGAAGGATTTGCGCTGACCGATTTGCGCGTAGATCCAGGTGTACTCCAGGTGCTTTGCGCGCCAGGTCTGCGACAGGCGTTCCCAGGTCGGGCCGATGTCGTCGGTGTAGCGGGCGGCGGCGGAATGGACGTCGAACAAGGTTCCGTAGGCATCGAAGACGAAGTGGCGGGGGGCAGGGGCCATGGCGAAGGGCTTTCGATGGTGCGTCGTTCAGGGCGCGCGGTTGTTGAGGGCGTTCGAGGTCGCGGATGAGGGGGCGGCGCAAGACGGGGAGGGCGCGCGGTATTGCCATGCGCCCGTTGCTCTAGCGCTTCGCCTGCCCTCGGATGAAGTTGATGATGCCAGAAAAGTCGCTCTGTGAACCACCACTGCTAGCAAACAACCGGTAAAGCTGCGCGGCCTGAGCGCCGAGCGGCGTGGTCGCCTGCGCGTTTTGCGCCGCCTCCTGCGCCAGCGTCAGATCCTTGACCATCAGTTCAGCGGCAAAGCCCGGCTGGTAGTCGCGGTTGGCCGGGCTGGTCGGCACGGGGCCTGGCACCGGGCAATAGGTCGTCAGCGACCAACATTGGCCCGATGACGTTGACGCCACATCGTACAGCGCCTCGTGCGAGAGGCCGAGTTTCTCACCAAGAGAAAACGCTTCGGCGACGCCGATCATGGAGATACCGAGGATCATATTGTTGCAGATCTTTGCCGCTTGCCCAGCACCTCCATCGCCGCAATGGACGGTCTTGCCGGCCATCGGCGCGAAGATCGCTTCGGCGTCAGCGAAGGTTGCCGCTTCGCCACCGACCATGAAGGTGAGCGTGCCAGCTTCAGCACCGCCAACCCCGCCGGAAACGGGCGCGTCGAGCGCGCGCATGCCGGCCTTGGTCGCGATCTCGTGCGCGCTGCGGGCTGAGGCTACATCGATGGTCGAACAATCGATGAAGAGTGTGCCGGGCCGCGCGGCCTCCATCACGCCCGCCCCGTAAACGGCGAGCGTATCTTTGCCAGCCGGCAGCATCGTGATCACCACATCGGCATCCGCGACCGCCTCATGCGCTGCCCCGCCGTCACTGACGCCGCGCGCCTTGGCCGCGTCAACGTTGGCAGCGGCAAGGTCGCAGCCGCGCACGGTGTGCCCGGCGCTGACGAGATTGCCGGCCATCGGCCCACCCATGTTGCCTAGGCCGATGAAAGCGATCGTCGCCATGGTTTCCTCCGACGTGGTGGGGTGTTCGGCGGTGCATCCGCCGTAATGTAAGTGGGTCAAGAGGTATCACGTCTCGGCGCCTTTGACGCCCGCACGCGAGCCTAAAGCTTGGCCCGAGCCTCGCACCTCTGCAGGTCAGTGGCTTTGCTGGACGCGCACCCCGTCGATGCCTTGATGATAACTGTAACGCTCGCAGGCCGGGCCTCGCAAGCGCCCGTTGCCTCAACGTCCGCCTCGCGATCTTGACGCCCGGGCCGTTCCGTTCAAGGCTGACGGTTCAACGAAAACCACCACACATGTGAGGGAGAAGCCGCCATGCCGCGTCCGCTGGGTATGCCCGATCAGCTTGAGCTGCCTGCCGCCTGGTACGGCGCTGACCTGCAATCCGAAGAAGGCCGTTGGGTGCGCCATCTCTCAGCGGGCGAAGTTGCCGAGATCGAGCAGGCAGCGGCCGCCTTCATCGCTGCCGACCACCCGATCGACGCGGTCGCGCCTGGCACCTTTGTGCTGCCGAGCCTCAAGGCCGAACTGAGCGATCTGCGCGAAACGCTGCAGCACGGCCGCGGCTTCGGCCTGATCCGCGGCTTGCCCGTTGCGCGCTACGACATGCTGACGGCTGCCACGATCTTTTGCGGGATCGGCGCGCATTTGGGGTCAGCGCGCTCACAAAACGCGAAGGGCCATATCCTCGGCCACGTGAAGGACGTCGGCGCCGACGTCAACGATCCAACCGTGCGCATCTACCAAACCGCGGAAAGGCAAAGCTTCCATACCGACAGCAGCGATGTGGTTGGTTTGTTGTGCCTCAAAGAAGCGATGGAAGGCGGCGATAGCCTGCTGGTCTCCACACTCACGCTTTACAACGAGATGATGAAGCGCGATCCCGCCCTTGCCGGTGTGCTGTTCGATCCGATCGCTACGGACCGGCGCGGTGAGGTCCCGGCCGGGGAAAAACCCTATTTCGAGATACCGGTGCTGAACTGGCATGGAGGGAAGCTGACCGGGCTTTACCAGCGCACCTATATCGAGTCGGCGGCGCGCTTCGATGACGCCCCCGCCCTGACCGCGCAGCAGTTAGCAGCGCTCGACTTGTTCGATGACCTCGCCAACGATCCCGCGATCCACCTGAAGATGCGTCTCAAGCCCGGCGATATGCAGTTCGTTTACAACCACACCATGCTGCACGACCGCACCGGCTTCCGCGATTGGCCGAAGCTTGAAGAGCGCCGGCATTTGCTTCGGTTGTGGTTGGCATTACCGGGCGATCGACCGCTGCCGGAGATCTTCAAACAACGTTACGGCTCGATCGAGGTCGGAGACCGCGGCGGGATCATCACGTCCGAGACCCGCCTGCACGTGGCGCTTGAGCCCTAAAAGCTCATCCGCCGGAGGTGGAACACCGAAGGCGAAAGATGAGCGTCAAAGAGAAAGCTCATCCGCCGTAGGTGGAACACCGAAGGCGAAAGATGAGCGTCCTAGAGCCAGATCAACCGCCGCGGCAGCTGGATTTTGCGCTTCAACCAACGTCAGCGTAGCGGGATGCTGAGCACGCGGCCAACCTCAAGGTGGTCAGTGTTGCGGATGCGGTTCGCGTTCGCAATGC
>JBCBJZ010000094.1:0-14964 GCA_038522635.1 Pseudomonadota bacterium
GTGCGCGGTCAGGTCAGCGGCCCCCGGAGAGGCAAGCGGGTGTTCATATGCGTGGCTGCGCACCGCCTGCAGGCTGTCACCGAACCTGGTGCGGGCAAAGCCGTAGTCGAGAAACAGCGCGGCCAGGGGCGGCGGTGTTGCGCGGGCGCTGTTTGAGTCCACATACGCGCTCAGCTCCGCGAGGATTGGTGCCACGCCGGTTTGCAGGATGGTGCCAGGGCTTAAGCGTGCCGCAGCCATCGCGTCACGCTCTTCGATCGCCTGGAGTGCGGCCGACAACGCGGGCGGGTAAGTCCTGACGGGCCCTTGCGAAAAGCGCAAACCGCTCGGCGTGCGATCATCCCCAGCGTCTGCGTCTGCGTCGTCCTCGGCATCGGCCACATCGATCGTGCGCGCACGCCAGGCCGCGCCGTCGTAAACCCACTGGTCAATCGCGAACGCATCGAGGAACTCGTTGGCGATGATGAGGACCGGCGCCTGCGGCCCCCGTGCGACCGCCACCGCCAAGGCCGCGGCGATGTCATCATGCCAATGTAGCGGCACACGAGTGTTGGTGAGCCGCTGCCTTTGCGCCGCTTCAAGCGTCGGGTTACGTTCAACGAGGTGCGCGTGCACGTCCATCGCGTGCGTGGGCAACTGGTCGATCACCCGCAGCATGTCGTGCATCAGCGTGCCGCGCCCAGGCCCGACCTCAATGAGCGACAGCCCAACAGGCGCGGTGGCGCCGGGCGTCACCTGCGTCGCCAACTGCTGCCCCGTGTAAACCGCCCAGCCGCCGATCAACTCGCCGAACACCTGGCTGATCTCCGGCGCGGTGATGAAGTCGCCATCGGCGCCCACGGCTTGCGCGTGCCGGTAGTAGCCGTAGTGGGGATCGTGCAGGCAAGCGTCCATGTAGGCGCGCACGCTCAACGGACCGCTCGCCCTGATGCGCTCCACCAGCTGCCGCGCCAAGGGGGTCGGCGCATCGCCATTGCCATCGCCAAACCGTCGCGATGGGGCATCCATCATCAAGCGATGACCCGGCGGCGGGCATGGGCGATGAACGCAAGGCCGAGCAGCACCATCGGTACCGAATAGACGATGCCCGGCGTCAACGGCTCGACGGAGAGCCAATGGGCGGGATCGTACTGACGGAAGAGCTCGCAGAACGAACGGGTCAGCCCGTAGCCGACCAGGAACACGCCCGTGACCAAGCCCGGCGTCTGCAACGCGAGCTTGCGGTGCGTTAACACCCTCAAGACGACGAACAGCAAAAGGCCCTCAAGCGCCGCCTCGTAGAGCTGGCTTGGGTGGCGGCCCACCGCACCCACAATAGGGTTCCATCGGGTGGCCTCGGGAAACACCATGCCCCACGGCATCTCCGTGACGCGGCCCCACAATTCGCCATTTACGAAGTTCGCGATGCGTCCAAAGAAGAGGCCGATCGGCACGGCGGCTGCGCAAAGGTCCATCGTGCTCCAGGCGTTGACGCCTGCGAACCGCGCAAAGCCCCAAATGGCGAGACCGCAGCCGAGCAAAGCGCCATGAAACGCCATGCCGCCGCGCCAAACCATGAAGATCTCAAGCGGGTTCTGGAGGTAATCGAACAGATCGTAGAACAGCACAAAGCCAAGCCGCCCGCCGACCACCACACCGAGCGTCATCCAGATGAGCAGGTCATCGGTCTTGGCGAGGCCGAACGGCGGTTGCGCGTTCGCCCATAACCGTTTGTTGGCCAGCAAATTGCGGATGTAGAGCCAGCCGAGCACCAGCCCCGTCAGGTAGGCAAGCCCGTACCATTTGATCTCGATGGGGCCCAGCGACAGCGCGACGGGATCAATGGTGGGAAAGGGAATGGCGGCAAAGCTCATCGTAGCAAGGCTCATGGGAAGCAGGGCTTATGGGAAGCAAGGCTCACAGCAGCAAGGCTCACGTGATCGCGTCAGCGCCCAACGGGACTTAACCGCCTTTGACGCCGCGCACATGCGGTGGTGCTCCCGGTGCTGTCAAGGCGAGGTGAGGGTGTGCACGGGCGAAGACACAACCTTGCGGTCAACGGCGAGTGCGCGCATATCGACGGAAAAGCTTCAACGGAGATCACAGCCGCCATGCCGCAAACCAGCAACCGCTTTTTCGATGAACTTGCACGCATGATGACGGATGGCGCGGGCGCGGCCCAGGGGCTGCGACGCGAGGCGGAAACGTTCATGCGCACGCAAGGCGAACGCATGATGCGCGAGATGGACGTGGTGCCACGCGAAGAGTTCGAGGCGGTGCGCGAGATGGCGCAACGTGCCCGCGAAGAAAACGAAGCTTTGAGCGCGCGCATCGCTGCTTTGGAAGCCCGCCTTGGCATCCCGGCTGCGCGCGCCAAAGGCGCTGACGCCCCTTAACGCTTTGAATGCCCTTCAGGCATCGTCCGGGACAAACGGGATATCGCTCGTCAACGGCGGCGCACCGTACCGCGTCAGAACGCCATGGATCTGACCGCGATGATGCGTTTGGTGGTTGAACATGTGCATGACGAGCAGCCAGGTCGGTCTGGTGACGTCGCGGCCCTGACTGCCCGAGTACCATGTCAACTCGCCGTTGAGCCATGCGCTGTCGACATGCGCTGCCCACTGCGTGGTTTGCTGATCGGTCTTAAGTCGCGCGGCTTGAAGATCTTCCCACGCGTCGATCATCGTGACGGACTGCCCGATGCTGTCCACGGGCGGCGCAGGCGTGTTTGCGAACCGGCTCAGCCAGATCTGATCACCCCACAGCAGATGGGACATCGTCGCGTGCAAGGAGCCGAAGAAAAGCCCCTCGTCGGCACGGCGCTGCGCGTCGCTCAAGGCGCTGGCAGACGCGAAAAACTGCGCGTTCTGCCAGCGACTATGTCGCGCCATCGCGACCACAATGGTGGGCGTGATCATCACTTGAGCGTCCCGGTTATGGGTTCAGCGTCATCAGTTCAGCGTCATCAATTCGGCGTCGGGGGGGGGGGGCAGCGCAGTGGCTCAGCCGACGATCTGGTCGTCTGTGAAGAATTGCGCGATCTCTTCGGCGGCCGTTTCAGGGGCGTCTGAGCCGTGCACGGTGTTCTCACCCACGGACTTTGCAAACTTTGCCCGGATCGTGCCCTCGGCAGCGTCGGCGGGGTTCGTCGCACCCATCACTTCGCGGTATTTCGCGATGGCGTCTTCGCCTTCCAGCACCTGGACCACAACCGGTCCGGACGTCATGAACTCGACGAGTTCGCCGAAAAACGGGCGTTCCTTGTGGACACCGTAGAATTGCTCAGCTTGCGCGCGGGTCATGTGAATGCGGCGCTGACCCACGATGCGCAGACCGGCCTCTTCGATGACGGCGTTCACAGCGCCCGTCAGGTTGCGCGCGGTCGCGTCCGGCTTGATGATCGAGAAGGTACGTTGTGTGGCCATGACCGTTGTGCTCGCTCCATGTGGGGGTTCAGCCGCCCGCTCTTGTGCTCAAGGCGGGGCGTGTGGCGCGGCCTTATAGACCCAAGCCTCCGCGTGCAGCAAGCGTAGGCCTTTGCGTGCGATGTCTCCAAAGCGCCGCGCGTGATCACTTTTGTCGAAAGGAAGACCACGATGCAGCCGATCGAACTCAATGATGCGTCACCGCAGGTGCGTGCGATTTACGAAGACATCATGACCAGCCGCGGCCTGGATGATGTGAACAACTTCTGGAAATACCTCGCCAACGAACCGCGCATGTTGGCGCATACGTGGGGTGCGCTGAAGGAGATGATGGCGGATGGTGCCCTCGATGCTCGCACTAAGGAACTGATTTACGTAGCAATTTCGATCACCAACAACTGCGAATACTGCATGGCGAGCCACACGGCGGCGGCACGTGCGAAGGGCGCAACGGACGCCCAGCTGAACGAGGTGCGCGCGGTGGTAGGCCTTGCCAACATGACCAATAGGTTAGCCAACGCCTATAAGGTCCCGGTCGATGAGCAGTTTACATGATCTGCGTGAGCCGCCGCCTCAAAGGCGTCACCGAGGATCGTTAGCGTGCAACCTGTGGTGATGCGCGCCAAATCCCTCTATTGACTGCGCTTTTCCTCACGTTAGAACTTGAGAACAAGAGCCGGATTCGAGATGAGCAACGCCCCCGAGGGCGTGCGTGTGGCGGGTTGAGCCATCCGGTTGTGCGTCCCCGTTGATCCCGTCAGCGCCCCCCGTTGCAGAGAACCGTTGAGGCACCATGACCGGCACGCCCGCAGACACCGAATGGTATCTGGCTCGCGAGGGTCAGCAATTCGGGCCCCTATCGCAGCGTGAGCTGGACAAGTTCGTCGAGCTTGGACACCTGCGCGGTGAAGACCTTTTATGGCGCGCCGGCATGGCAGAGTGGCAGCGCGCGGACGTGGTCATGCCGGCTGCGGTGGAGGCTGCGCTTGGTGGCGGTGGCGCTGCCGCAGGTGCTGCAGCTTCAAGCGCGGCGACAGGGGCGGCGACACAGGCCGATTCGCACAGCGTGCCCGATACGCGCAGCGCGCAAGAGCCAAGTGTTGAGCCTCATGTTGAGCCCGGTGCTGAGCCGAGCTTCGCGCCGCGCCCACAGGATGGGGATGGTGCTGGTCGCGGTTCCTTGAGCAGCGGTCACGGTGGAGCGGAGCCAGATGCGTCTGGTGGTGGCGGCGCGTCTGATGTTCAAAGCGGCCCGGCTTACGGTGCAGCGGGTTTTGGCGCCGGGCAAGCGGTATCGCCGTCCTCGTTCAGTGACCGGCAGCCCGCCTCGCACGAGCCCTCGGGCGCGCGTGCTGCAGAGCGTCCGGTTTCCGCAGAAGCGTGGCAGGCCGCCTCACAGCAAAGCAGCGCCGCCCACGCGCTTGGCGGCCGCGGTGGGCCCGGTTCGGGCGCAAACCCCTATCCGCGCGATCCCGCGGCCGGCCCGGCCGTTGGTGGGCCCGGGGCTGCCGCGCCACAGGACAATGGCGCGCCGACATCGCGCTTCGGCCACCCTGCAGGCGCTGGCGCCGCCGGCGCGGGATTTGGCGGTCCAGGCGCAAATCCGGGCGGCGAAGCTGGGCCGATCCGTGGACCGATGGATGGTTTTGGCCCGACCGATGCCGCGCTGGGCGGCATGCCCGGCTCTGGCCCCGGTCTCGGCTCTGGCCCAGGTGCGAGCCCGCCGATGTCACCTTCGCCAGGCGGTTTCGGATCATCTGGCCTACCCGACCCGGGGCAAATCGGCGGGCTCGCACAACCCGGAAGCTACACCCTTGACCCGCGTGCGGCACCGCGGCCGAAGCGAGGTGGTGGCCTTGGTATCGCGATCGCGGCCGCGTTCGTGCTGCTCGCCGGTGGCGGAGCGGCGGCATACTTCTACGGCGACAAACTGATCGACCAAGCGTCAGCGATGCTCTCTTCATCCGCGCCCAAACAAACGGAAGCAGCGCGTACCACGACGCCCAAGCGCACCACGTCGCAGCCTCCCGCCTCAACGCTCGACATCACGCCAACCAACCCGCCGGCGCAACCTGAAACCACCGCCCGCGCGCAGCCCGTTACGCTGCAGCCGCCGCCTACGCCAGCGGTGCCGAAAGCCCCGGAGACGCCTGCGCCAAGCGAGATCGCCGCCAGCACGTTGCCCAACACCACGCTGTGGAACTACACGCGCACCGCGTTTCCCGCCTGGTACAAAGAAAGCGCGCAGCTCGCGAGCAAACTCAAAGACGAAGGCAAGCCGCCGGCCGCGATCAACGAAGCGCTGGCCAAGCGGCTGGTGGCGCTGCGGCGGCAGAACGCCAAGCATGCGCTGTCGGCAGACCGCGCCCAGCTCCGCATCATCGCGACGAGCTTCTTGGCCAGTGTGCGCAAGCTACGCGAGCACAGCGTGGAAGCGTGTTACGGCTTCATCTCGCAAGGGGAATCAAGCGCGGTCGTGATCCCGCTGATGAACAACCCCACTTACAGTGCCGTGCTCGAAGCGCAAATGCTCGCGGTGCTCAAGGCGGTTTCGGCCGGTAAGGCTGCGCCGAAGTCCTATGCGGCGCCACGTCGTGATCACTATCAGACGCTTGGTCAACTGCTGACTTCGCGCGGCTGGAGCCCCAACGATCTGCGTCTCTTCACCGATCCGAACGCGCTCTCGCGCGCTTCGCCAACGCGCGTGTGCCGGATGGTGCAGGACTGGTTCGCGGCCCAGTTGGCGATCTCAGATGATGAGACGAAGACGCGGTTGATCGTGGAATCGATCCGCCCCGTGGTCGCTGGCTGACGTTGCCCCAGACGGCTTGGCGTCTGGGTTGGCACGCGAGCGGAAGCCGTGGCGGCATTACTGCCCGCGTGCGCGCACCTTGGCGACGAACGCTGCGATCGCTTCCATCGCTCCGTGCTCAAACACATCGCTGTGCATGGCGTCGTCCAGCACCACGAGCTGCTTTTTATGGGCGCCCGCCTTGGCGTAGAGCGCTCGCCCCATCTCGACGGGGATCAGGCCGTCGCGCGCACCGTGGATGATCAATGTGGGCTCTTCGATGCGACCGATGAGCGTCACCGTCTCAAAGCGGTCCACCACGAATGGGCGCACCCACAGCCAGGGGTATTGCCTGGCCGCGACGTCAACCAGCGACGTGAAGGGCGCTTCGAGGATCATCCCGCCGACGGATGCCTGGGTTGCAAGGCGGGCTGCGACGGCGGCGCCGAGCGATTCCCCATAGAGGATGATGTCACCCGGGCGGGTGCCGGTCGCGAGCAGCGCATCCAACGCGAGTTTGGCATCAGCGAAGATCGCTTCCTGGGACGGTCGACCGCTGCTGCCGCTGAACCCGCGGTAGCTCATCATCACGACGCCCCAGCCCTGCGCTTCAAACGCGGCGATCCGAGGCGCGCGGTAAGCGAGCGTTCCCGCGTTGCCGTGGAAATAGAGGATGGTCGGTTGGCCGCTTTGCGCCGCGCGCCACCAGGTGACAAGGGTCTCGCCGTCAGCTGTGCGCAAAACACGCTCGCGCACGTTTGAGAGCCCGTGCGCCTGGGGTTGGCTATGGGTCGGATCAGCGACGTAGATCAACTGGCGTTGGGCAAGGTACATGCCAAGGAGGATGCAGGCGTAGAACAGGACAAGGCCAGCCGCCCCATAGGCGAGCGTTGCGATCACGCGATTGGCCCCCGCCCTTCTTTGCCCTGCGCTCATGGGCCTCGCCGCGGTTTAGCGGACCGCCACTTCCACGTGTTGCGGGGCGCCCGAGGTGGCCCCCTTGCTGTCACGCACCATCACGTCGAACCCGCCCAGGTTTGCCGGTGACCCGTCGTGCACGAACATCACCCGGCCAGCGGCAAGGTCGGCTTGGGAGAACTGGGTGATGGGTTGCGCCGGCGTGGAGGTGTACGCAATCGAGCCGCTGCGCGCGTTGGTGACCGAATAGGTGAGGTCGGTCGCATCATCGTCGGGGTCAATGGCGGTCAGGTCGCGCACGGTGATGGTGACCGCGCGCCCGCGCTGGACCTCAAGGTCAAAGTCGCCGCTCAGTTCGGGCGGCACGTTGCGCACGTCGGCGGAAAGGTTGCCGCCCGCTTCCATGGCCAGTTGCCCGTATTGGACATCGCCAAGCACCGTCCCGTTCGCCCCGATCCGGATCAGGTTGGTGACGGTCACTTCGCCCTGAAGCGTGCCGTGCACTTCGGCCTGGCCCGCATTCAGCATGCCGTAGACGCGGCCGCCGGGGTGGACGACCACGTGTTCAGCGCTCAGCTTGCCTTCGATGTAACCGAACACGTCGATCCGGCGGCCATTTTGGATCTCGCCTTCGATGATCGTGTCGGTGCCAATCATCGCATCACGCCCGCCGGTCGCGGCCGTCGGCTTCGCTTGCGCCGTGGGCTGCGGTTGTGCGGGAGGTTGCGGGGGAAAGAGCCCGGCTTTTTGTCCGTCCATGGGTGTCCCTGCCATCGGTAATCTCGCCAACAAGCGCGGCCGCACACGCCATGGCGTACGATAAAGCCTGCAACGCGGCGGGGATATGACGGATGGGGCATTAAGTGAACGCCTGATCGGCGTGCGCACTCCAGCCTGTGGGCACCCGAGGCGCGCCTATCGCAATGGGACCGCCACCGCTCGCGTAACCCGGCAGCGAACGCGCATTAATCGTGCGGCCGGGTCACAGCGAAGGCCGGCACCTGCGCTTCGAAGGCGTCCAGCCAGGCAACCAACGGCGCGTGCCCTTCGCGCCATCGCCCGTTCAGCCGGAAATCGAGGTAGCCGAGCGCGCTTGCCACCGTAACGTGCCCGATGTGGGGCGTCTCCCCGAGGGTGGGAATGTGGGCGCTAAGGTGCGACACCGCGCGGTCGATCTTGCGGTTCTGCATCTCCAGCCAGCTTGCCACCTGCTGGCTTTCATCGCGGTAGCGGCCTTCGTAGACGATCAACAGGGCGGCATCGAGCATGCCATCGCCGAGCGCTGCCAACGTCAGCGCGCTCCAGCGCGTTTCATCCTGCGGAAACAGCACGGGCGTCGGTGCCAGGCTGTCGAGGTACTCGCAAATCACGTGGCTATCGTAGACGACGTGGCCGTTGTCGAGCTGCAGCGCGGGCAGCTTGCTCAGCGGGTTGACGCCCTGGATCGGGTCGCTCGGATCGCCGGTGGCTGCTTTGCGCGTTTCGATGCGCGACATGACGCCTTTGATATGGGCGGTGATCGCGACCTTGCGCGCGTAGGGCGAAGCGGGTGCGGAATGCAGGATCATGCGGGGCCTCATGGGGTCATCAAAAAGTCAGGGGCGTGATGGCGCGCAGCGAAGGGGATGGCGCGACGCGATGATGTGCTGTGACGGCGTTTGCTGTTGGGGCGTTCGCTGTCATCGCTGTCGCGGTGAACCAGAACTTCCGCGACCATGATGCCTGCCTCGACCGCGCCATGCAATGCGCCGACACAAGCGGCGCCGCCAGCGTCCAGGGCCGCCAAGGTCGCCCGTGGTGCTTGCAGCCACAAAGACTGTCATCCTCGCCCTTGTGGCGAGGACCCAACGCGCAGCGAGTCCGGACGGCGGAAATGGCACGCCGCTCGCACAACGAGCGCCGCGTCCCGACAGACCACGCCTGTTGAGAGATGGATTCTACCCACAAGGGGTAGGATGACAGCGGAGCGGGCTGAGCGGGGTTGCGGTCGCTATAGCCGCTTCATCCAGAATTGCATCGGCTTGGTGCTTTCTTCAGCGTCGCCTTGATCGCGCCAGGCGAAGCTGCCGATGATCCCTTCGGCTTTGGCGTAGCCGCGCTTGTGCCAGAAGGCGTCGAGTGGGCGATACTCTGGCGGCTTTCGCGGATGGTCATCGGGGCGGATGACGCCGCAAAACGCGGCATGCGTGAAGCGCTTGAGCGTGCGTGCAAAACCCTCTCGGTGATCGAAAAACGCGTGGCCGATGCCGCGCCCGCGATAGGCCGGCAGCAACACGCTCTCCCCGCAATAGAACACGCGCTCCGGGTCGTGGCCGGCGTCGATCAGCGGGGCTGCGAACTCATCGGCGTGACCGCGAAGCGGCGATCCCGTCGCCGCGCCCACCAGCGTGTCACCATCGAAGGCGCCGACGATGATGGCGTCTTCGGCGGCGGCGAACTTCGCGATGTAGCGCTCTTCGTAGGCGCGCGTGCCTTCATAGAGATACGGCCAGTCGTGAAACACGGTGAGCCTGAGGCCCGCCAGCGCAGGCAGTGCGGCCTGGCGCGCTTCGCCCGTCAGCGGGCGCACGTCAACTCCAGATGAAGCCACGGCACTTTCTCCCATGTCTCAGCGCGTGAGCGAACCGCCTTTAGCCGTCGGTCACCTGCATGAGCCAGTCGGTCAGATTGTAGTAGGTCGTGACACGGGTGATTTTGCCGTCGCGTACCGCGAAGAAGGTGCCGGCGGGAAGCTGGTAGGTCTGGCCTTGGGCGCCGGGCAAACCCTCGTCGCGCTCCAGATAGGTGCCTGCGACGTTGAACTCGGCGGCGGCGCGGGTGCCATCGTCGCTGGCCATCACCGTGATGTCGTCCAACCGCTCGCGGTAGCAGCGCGCCATGTGCGCGCAAAATTGCGCGAACGCCTCTTTGCCCTCGCGGCGCATGCCCTGGTTGACGTCGTGCACCACGTCATCGGCGACACAGGCGAGCATGCCGTCGACGTCGCCAGCATTGAAGGCGGCGAAGTAGAAGGCGATCAGATCGCGGGTGGTTTGCGCGGCGGCATGCGCGGGGTCGTCTTGCGGTCCGCCGCGATCGCCATGCGCCGAGGTGTTCATGGGGGTGTCCTTTCGTGAGCCGTGACTGTGGGCCGAACGGGCGCTGTTAGCCCGCCGCCCGTAGCTTCAGGCGCGCGTGTGTTGGTACGCGTTGATGAAGGCTGGCGCGATCGTCTCGATGGCGTCGAGCGCGTAGCCGCCCTCTTGCACGATCAGCGTCGGTAGGGCTAGGGCGCCGTAAAGCGCACCCAACCGCTCAAAGCCTGCGGTGCTGACGGTGAGCTTGGAGAGCGGGTCTTGCACGTGCGCATCCCAGCCCGCACTGAGGATGACGGCATCGGCGCTGAAGGCCTTGACGTCGGCGATAAGCGCCTGATTGGCTTCGATAAAGGCATCATCGCCGGCGCCTTCGGGCAGCGGCAGATTGCGCGTTGTGCCGTGAGCGTCGCCGTGGCCGCGCTCATCGGCGTAGCCAGCAAAAAACGGATAGTAGGCCGTCGGGTCGGTGTGGACCGAGCCGTAGAACACGCGGGCGTCGGCGTAGAAAATGGCCTGCGTGCCATCGCCGTGGTGGGTGTCAAAGTCGATGATGGCGACGCGTTCGAAGGCGGTGCGCAGGTGCGCTGCCGCGATGGCCGCGTTGTTCAAAAAGCAGAAGCCTGAAGCGCGGTCGGCGTAGGCGTGGTGCCCGGGCGGTCGGCATAGCGCGAAGGCCTCGCGGGCGCCCGCCCTGGGCGTATCAGCGCTGGCCATGAGCGCATCGGCGCCGGCAAGCGCGGTTGAGGCTGAAGCGCGTACCGCTTCCCAGGTTCCGGGGCCAAGCGCGCAGGCGAGATCGCCCATGTACCATCCGGCCTGGCCCATGACGTGGGTGGTGCGTGGCGCGGGGCGGGCAGCGCCATCGGCGCGCGCGCTGATGTGCGGGTGGACGTTGGGGAAGAGTTCTGGGCCCGCGTTCGCGAGCGTGCTGAAACGGGCGTAGGCCGTCTCGAGAAAGTCGAGGTAGGCGGGCGTATGAACCCGCTCGAGCGCAGTCCGACTGGCTTGCGCGACGATGCCGCGTTGGAGCCCCGCGTCGCCCAGGCGTTGCGCAAGACGGGCGGCACGCTCGGGCACTTCGAAGGGCTGCACGAGGCGCCCGGCGACCATGAATTGCTGTGGCTGATGCGATAGTTGCGCTTCGTCGAAAAAGAGCTGCATGGCGTCTTGGCGACCTTTCAGGTGGGCGTTGCGCCGTCCGCTCGTGCAGCCCGGTAGTCTACCACTGCCGGCTCATCGACTTCATCAGCATCGACCACCCAGCTTTCGGCGAGACCCGCTTCGCGCCATGCCACCACGGACGGCTGCGCCAACACCGCATCGACGTAGTTCTGTGCGGTGGCGCTCAGAGCAACGCTGTAGCCGTCGAAACGCGCGACCACGGGCGCGTACATTGCGTCGGCTGCCGTGAACGCGCCGTAGAGGAACGGACCGGCGTTGCTCGGCGTGCCGAAACGGTCGCGGGCCGCACGCCATAGCGCCTCGATGCGGGCCACGTCGGCGGCGACGGCTGCGCCACGGTCGCGCGCGGCGAAGCGCTTGCCGAAGTTCATCGGGCAGGCGGCGCGCAGGGCGCCGAAGCCAGCGTGCATTTCGTTGGCGATCGAGCGGGCGTGGGCGCGGGCGGCCGGATCGGCGGGCCAGATGGCGTGATCGGGAAAGCGCTCGGCGAGATGCTCGATGATGGCGAGCGTCTCCCAGATGAGTAGCGTAGGGGCGTCCTCTGGGGCAGCCTTTGCGGCAGCATCTGGATCGCGCAACAGCGGGACCGTGCCTGAAGCGCCGGCCGCGCGGGCTTCATCTTGAAAAGCGTCGAAGGCGGGTGTGTGGAGTGGCACGACCGTCTCGTTGAACGGGATGGCAAAGGCGTGCAGCACCAGCCACGGCCGCATCGACCAGGACGAGTAGAGCTTGTTGCCGATGGTGAGATGCATGAGCGAACCGCGCGTGGGGACCTGGATCATCGGGCGACTGATCGGGATCACGATAGGTGAGCCCGGCCTCGACCAAAGATGATCTCAATCTCAATCTCAAGAGACTTCTTGCGGGCTATGCAGTTTCGCTGCCCGCATCGGCTTCGCGCGGCGCCGGCCGAAGGGTTGCGCGGCGGCTGCGGCGGGGTCGGCTTCGCGGCGCGCGACGGCCGGCAGGCTTGGAAGCCTGCGGGGCGGTGTCGGCTCGATCGTCTTGGCTGCTGCAGGTGGAACGTTGGCCGCGGCGCGTTCGACTGGCCTGGCCGTTACGGCTTCGGCGTGCCCTGCTGGAAGGGCTGCGGGTTTTGCAGCCCAAGGTCCTGCTACCGGGCCGGCAACTACGCTGGCCGCGGTTCCGGCCGATGCTGGCGCTGGCGCCGGTCCTGATGCTGGTCCAGCTGCCTGAGACGTCCGATCAGCCGGAGGGGCTGTCGACCTCGGCGGTGAGGGTGAAGGGGGCGGCGGGGCGCGTGGCGGATCGGACGGGATGCTGGCTGCGGCCGCGCCTGCGAGGATCGTCGCGGCAACGGGCAGACGATCAAGCGGACCCATCGTTGAGGCCGTGCCACCCGCTTGCGACGGACCGGCCGGGAAGGGTGGCAGTGGAAAGGCGCCTGGCTGTCCTTGTGTTGGCTGTCCTTGTCCAGGGTGTCCGTGTTGGCCAGAAGCTGCTGGATGCACAGACGCCTCGGCAGCCGCCCACGGTGATTGAACCGTCTTGTCGGCGCCAGCGTGTCGCCCGCCATCGCCAGCCCCATCGCCATGCCCGCCGACTTGCGCGCCGGTTTGCGCGCCACGGTTCCCCGTCACCTGCGCCATGCGCGCTTCCAGAGATCCCGCCACCCGTGTCCGCGAGATCGCCGGCGCGGCCTGCACACGGCCGCCAGCTTTCTCCACCAGCGCTTCGATGCGCTTTTCCGTTGCGGGGTGGCTCGCGAACAGGGACTGGAAACCGGTGCGCGGGTTATCGAAGCACAACTCCATCATGCCGTTGGGCAGCGCGTCCACATCGCCAAGGCCAGCAACCTTCCGCAAGGCGGAAATCATCGCATCCGGGTTCTTGGTCAACTCCACCGCGCCCGCATCGGCGAGATACTCGCGTCGGCGCGACAGCGCGAAATTCATCACCTGCGCGAGGAACCAGGAGAACGCCACGAGCGCGAACGCGAGAACGATCGCAATCAGCGCGCCGCCTGAGCCGTTCCGTCCGTTCGAGCGCCCCGGCATGAGGAACACCCGTCGCAGCAACGCGTCAACGACGAAGCCGATCATGCCAACGATGATGAAGGCGAACACCATCAGCCGCACATCGTGGTTGTGAATGTGCGTCAACTCATGGGCTAGCACCGCTTCGATTTCATCGTCATCGAGCATGGCGATCAGCCCCGTGGTGAGGGTGATCTCGTAGGTGTCGTGATCGATGCCCGAGGCAAACGCGTTAGGCGCTTCATCGTCCAAGATGGCCAACCGCGGCATCGGCGTGCCGCGTGAAATGCACAAGTTCTCCAGCATGTTATAGAGTTCAGGCGCATCTTGCCGCTCAAGCCCCTCATGGCCGGAGATGGCGCGGATCAAGCGGCGCTGGAAGGCGGTGGCGATGCCGATCCAAAGGATGGCGCCGCCTGTCGCATAGGGCAGCCAGGCGATAAACGTGTGCCAGGCCTTCTCGATGATGAAGGTGAACGCGGCATCGCCCTGCAACGCTGTGAACAGCAACGCGATCGCGAAGGCGACCACATAGACCTGTACGAACAGGCCTATGAGCAGGATGACCGATCGCACGTAGTTCGCACGAATGTGGCTGTAGAGCCCGAACGATCCCATGATCACCGATCCTCATGGCCATGAAGCGCCGCGCTCTTGAGGGACCCACGTCCACCGGTCGATTGATCTAGGTCGGGGCCTACGCCGCCCCGACCACAGACCCATTGTTGTGTGAGCGTTGGCGCTTACGCACGCGTCAGGAGAATTGAACCTGAGGGCTCACATCGAGGGTCTGACGCTTCTCTTCGCCAACATCGAAGAACTCGGCGTCTTCAAAGCCGAACAACCGCGCCACCAGCACCGAGGGGAACGCTTGCAGCGTGGCGTTGTACTCGGTGACTGTGTTGTTGAAGAAGCGGCGTGCGGCAGCGACTTTGTTTTCGATGTCGCCGATTTCCATCTGCAGCATCTTGAAGTTCTCGTTGGCCTTCAGATTGGGATAGGCCTCTTGCAGCATGAAAAGCTTGCCGAGCGTTGCGGTGAGCATGTTTTCAGCGGCCGCCTGTTCGCCGGGCGTGTTTGCAGCAACAGCGCCTTGACGCGCCTTGATCACGGCTTCGAGCGTGCTGGCCTCATGGGTCGCGTAGCCCTTCACGGTGGCGACCAGGTTCGGGATAAGGTCGTGGCGCTGCTTCAGCTGCACGTCGATATCCGCAAACGATTGCTTCACGCGTGCGTTAAGATTGATGAGGCCGTTGTAGATGACGATGGCCCAGACCACGAGTGCGGCCACGACGGCCAGTACGATCCAATGTTCCATGGTGCAAACTCCCCTTACATGTGAGGGCAGTTTACGGGGGCGGGTTTAAAGCCCGGGTAAGGCTGGTGCGCGCAGGCGCGTTGAAAGCGTCTCGCTGGATTTAGGGTTGATGCGGTGTAAGCGCCCGTGCCAAAGCGCGACGGCAAGGTGGTCATGCGCCGCCCACCGCCGCCCCTCATTCTTTACGCACGGGAAAGCCATGACGACAGCCATGACAGCGCCGAACGACGACCTCGCCCGCATTGCCGCCGCCTTGGAGCGCCTGGCACCGCCG
>JBCBJZ010000095.1:0-14713 GCA_038522635.1 Pseudomonadota bacterium
CACGCTCAGTGCCCGCGCCGACCGCATCGAAGCGCGCGCCACAGGCCTCACCATCACCGATTATAAAACCGGCACCCCGCCCAAGAAGGCCGATGTCTTGGACGGGCGGGCACCGCAACTGCCGTTGGAAGCCGCGATCGCGCTACGGGGCGGCTTCTCCGGCCTGGACGCGCACACCATCGCGTGCCTGCGCTACGTGCAGGCCAGCGGCGGCGAGCCGGCCGGTACCACGCACGAGTTCACCGAAGATCTGGGCGCGCTTGCCGATAACGCGTGGTCCAAGCTTGAAGCGCTGGTCAGCCTCTACGATCGGGTGGAGACGCCCTACCAGGCGCTGCGCCGCCCCGGCACGCGCTACGCCTACGACGCATACGAACATCTGGCGCGGGTCAAGGCGTGGACCGATGCCCATGAGACAGAAGCGGCGGCCGACGGCGAGGGGGGCGAAACCTGATGAACCCTGCAACCGACCAAGAAACCGCCACAGCGGATCACGCGCCGACCGACTATGAGACCACCAAGAAGGCCCAAGCGCGCGCCGCCGATCCCACGGCCAGCGCCTGGGTGAGCGCCAACGCCGGCACCGGCAAAACGCATGTGCTCACGCAGCGCGTCTTGCGCTTGCTGCTCGCTGGCACCGCACCGCAACGCATCCTCTGCTTAACCTACACCAAGGCGGCCGCCGCCGAGATGTCGAGCCGCGTGTTCGCAACCCTCGCCACCTGGGTCAGCGCTGATGAACCCGCCTTGCACGCCACGCTGCGCACCACGCTGCAGCGGGACGAAAACGCAGCGCTCACACCTGAAGAAACCGCACGCGCCCGTCGCCTGTTCGCAGAAGCGATCGAGACGCCGGGCGGCCTCAAGGTGCAGACGATCCACGCGTTTTGCGAACAAACCCTGCAGCGCTTTCCACTCGAAGCCGGCGTACCGCCGCACTTCTCGATCCTCGATGAGGAGACCTCGCAGCAACTGCTGGATGATGCCATCAACGCGACGCTGGCCGCCGCGGCAGCACCGCTTGATGGGTCACTTCGCCAGCAAAAGGCCGACCAGAGCGCGCGCACGGACGAACCAAGAAGCGCGTTGGCCGATGCGCTTGGCGTCCTCGTGGCGCACGCTTCCGATGATCGTTTCGATGAACTCCTCCGCGCCGCTTTGCGCCAGCGTAGTTGGTTGCGGGCGCTGATCAACACCGTCCCTCCTGACGGCGGCGATCCGATCACGCAAGCGGGCCAGGCGTACCGCCGCCTGTTCGCCCTTGCGCCCGACACGACCATCGCCGCACAGCAAGAAGGAGCCGCGAGCGTCCTTGATGATCCGACAATCTCACGGGTGACGGCGGTGCTCGCAGACGGCAGCAAATCCGATGTGAAGAGCATCGCGCCGCTTGAACTGGCCAAACGCGCCAACGACGATCCGCAAGCGCGCATGGAGGCCCTCGCCGCGTTCTTCTTGACCGGGAAAAAGGAGCCCCGCGCGCGCCTGCTGACCAAAGCCTTGAGCGAAGCCTACCCCGCGCTCGCCGCCCGCCTCGCCAACGCCGCTGCGCGCTTCAAAGCCGCCTACGACCGCGCGCGCCTCGCCAAGCTTGCCGAAGCCAACGTGAGCTTGCTGGTGCTCGCCAGCGATGTGATGCAGCGGTTTGCCGAAGCCAAAAGCCAACGCGCTGCGCTCGATTTCGACGATCTGCTCGAACGCACCGCGGACCTGGTGGAAAGTGAAGCCGCCTGGGTCATGTTCAAACTCGACGGCGGGCTGGACCACATCCTGGTGGACGAAGCGCAAGATACGAGCGCGCTGCAGTGGCGCATCGTGGCAGCCCTGGCCGATGCGTTCTTCGCACCTGGCGCGCGCGATGCCCAACGTGCGGGCGATGCTCAGCTTACCCGCCCGCGCACCCTCTTCGCGGTGGGCGATGAGAAACAATCGATCTTCGGTTTCCAGGGCGCGCGCCCGGAACTCTTCGCGGCAAGCGGCGCCAGTTTTGAGCAGCGCGTGAGCGAAGCGGACCAACGGTGGCATAAGGTTCCGCTGACCCTTTCGTTCCGTACCGTTGCGCCGGTCCTCGACCTTGTGGACCGGGTGTTCGCTGATCCCCAACGCACGCCCGGGCTGACATCGGCTGAGAGCCGCAGCACACACGCTTCCAACCGCCGCGATGAAGCGGGGCTCGTCGAACTATGGCCCATCGAGGTGCCAGAGCCCGCGCCCGACGTCGACCCGTGGGACCTGCTGACCACGCACAAGGAAGACGCAGCGCCGGTTCGCCTGGTCAACCGCATCGCCGACACCATCGCCCATTGGCTGGACCATGGCGAGCGGCTCGAAGCGCAAGGTCGACCGTTGCGCGCTGGCGACATCATGATCCTGGTGCGCCGCCGGCGGCCGCTGGCCGACATGTTGGTGCGGGCCTTGAAAGCGCGCTCCATCCCGGTGGCAGGCGCCGACCGGCTGGGCCTTACGAGTGAACTCGCCGTCGAGGATCTGCTCGCCCTCGCCCGCTTCCTGATCCTGCCCGAAGATGACCTCGCGCTTGCGGCCACTCTGAAGGGTCCCCTGTTCAACCTTGACGACGATGACCTGATCCGCCTAGCGCCCAAGCGCCGCGGCACGCTGTGGCAGGCGCTCCTGCATGCGGGCGTCGATGATCTGTTCGTTGGCAAAGCTGCCGCGCGCCTGCTGGCACTGCGTCGGCGCGCCGACTTCATGCCGCCTTACGAGTTCTTCGCACGCCTGCTCGACGAAGGTGGCCGCACCGCGATCCTTGAGCGTTTGGGGCCCGATGCCAGCGATCCTCTGGATGAGTTTCTCGCGCTCGCCCTCAACTACGACGATGCCGCGCCGCCCTCCATGCAAGGCTTCGTCCAGGCGATGGGGCAGATCGACCGTGAAATCAAGCGCGACATGGAGCACGGCAGCGACCAGGTCCGCATCATGACGGTGCACGGCTCAAAGGGCCTGGAAGCGCCGATCGTTTTCATGCCGGATACCTGCCCCGCGAAAGGTGCCCAACGGCGCGACCCGCTCGTGGAGAGCACCCGCAACGTCCAGGCGCGCCCCGACGATGGCCCTGCTGCGATGCTGTGGCCCACCAAAGGATCAGCCGGGCTCGAGCCGGTCGCCCGGGCAAAGGCGCACGCGCAGCAGCTTGAAGCTGCGGAGGCCAACCGCCTGCTCTATGTGGCGATGACCAGAGCGCGCGACCGCCTCTACGTGGCGGGCTTTGAAACCGTGAAGGGCCGTGCGAAAGGCTGTTGGTACGATCTGATCGCTGATGCCATGGCGGGTGTCGCTGCACCCGGCGAACACGCGCTTGGCGGACCTGTGCTCCGCTACGCGACGCAGCAACTGGTCCCGGCCAAGCCGCCAGCGAAGCAAGCAGCCCATGCGACGGTAGCGCTTCCGCCACCGCCCTGGGTGCGCACGCGTCCTCCGCGCGAGCCGGTCACCTTGGTGCCCGTAGCGCCGTCCCACTTCGCGCCACGCGAATGCGACGATGAGGGCGATCCGCTCAACGCCCCGCAGGCCAACGGCGACACCGTGCATGCGAGCGCGCCGAGAACGCCCGAAGCTGCCCTAAGAAGCGCTGCGAGCACCAGCCCAAGCACGAACCAAGTGACGGGCCAACTGACGGGCCCAGATGCCGAAGCGGACACGCTCGCCCCGCAACATCTCGCCCACGACCATCGCTTCGCCCGCGGCCTCATCTCACACGCGCTGCTTGAGCACTTGCCAAGCCTGCCGCGCGAGACATGGACCATGGTAGCGCCGGCCTACGTGGCGCAACGCGGCCCTTCGCTGTCAGACCACGCCCGCGCCAGCGTGGTCGGCGAGGTCCTGGCCATTCTCAACGCACCTCACGTCCAGGCCTACTTCGATGCCAACAGCGAAGCTGAAGTGCCGCTCGTCGCTCACCTTCCCGTACCGGGAAAGCCCGGCCAGGCGATTCGCATCAACGGGCAGATCGACCGGCTGGCCCGCGACGGTCAAACCAACGTGATCATCGATTACAAGACCAACCGCCCACCCCCACGTAAAGCGGCGGCGGTGCCGGATGCCTACATCCTGCAGCTCGCGGCGTACCGCTTGGCGCTGCGTCATGCGGACCCTGAACGTGCGGTGCGGTGCGTCATCATTTGGACGGATGGGTTGCATGTGATGGACATCCCGGACGCCCTGCTCGATACGGCTGAACCGCGCTTGTGGGAAGCGGGTCAGCGCAAGCTGGACGTGCTTGACGACGCCTAGCGCGATGCCTATGTTCACGAATAGTTCCACAATCGCTGCGCATCGCGTGGCAGCTGCAATCGCAAGCGGATGACCGCTCGATGATCGAGAGGCGTTTCGCTTGAACGCGACGAGATCTTGCGGCCACCTGGTGGCCGTCACCACCCTCACTTCTCAAAAGGAGACCTGCCATGGGCGAGCACACCGCCGATGTTTCTGATGCCGACTTCGAAGCCGAAGTCCTCAAAGCTGATAAACCGGTCGTGGTCGACTTCTGGGCCGAATGGTGCGGACCGTGCAAACAGATCGGCCCCGCGCTGGAGGAAATCGCCAGTGAAATGAGCGATCAGGTCAAGATCACGAAGATCAACGTGGACGAGAACAGCGGTGTGCCCGGCAAGTACAACATCCGCGCGATCCCAACGCTGATGATGTTCAAGGACGGGGAAGTCATCGCGACCCACTCCGGTTCAGCGCCGAAGAAAAAGCTCGAGGACTGGATCAAGGCCGCGATCTAAAGATCATCGGGCGATTTATCGGGATCACCATAGGTGAGCCCGACCAATCGACCAAAGATGATCTAAATCTTAAGTGCAGAGCAACTTCGGGCGCAAAGGCGAGGCGTGAGTGTTCGGCCTGGTGATTCGTACTTTGCGCCCGTTGCTCTAGGCCTCCGGGGCCGCGTTCGCCGATAGCACAGCGCCCGCCAGGTAGAGCGAGCCGCAGATCAAAACGCGCACCGGGTCGGGCTCCATAAAGCGCACGTGCTTCAGCGCAGCTCGAACATCGGGTGACGCGACCGCATCCAGCCCCAGGTCAAGGGCAACGCGGGCCACCGCCAACGGGTCTGACGCGGTATCCGCACCGGTCGATGAAGGAACCGGAACTGTGATGATCCGCGCAGCAAGCCCAACGAAAGGGCTCAGGAACTGGCGCACGTCCTTTTGCGCCATCATGCCAACGACCATCACGAGCGCCTTGGGCGCGCGCTCTTCCATTTCGGCCACGGCACGTGCCAACGCCTTCCCGGCCGCCGGGTTGTGACCGCCATCAAGCCACACCTCATCTTCGTCATCGAGCAGGCGGCGCAGTGCCCCCGTCTGCAGCCATTCCAAACGCGCCGGCCAGCGCACGTTGCGCAAACCTGTTTCAACCGCTTCTTCATCCACGATCAAAGCGGGGTTGGCCTCGCCCAAAGCCTCAAGCGCGGCGATCGCGACGCCAGCATTCACGATCTGATGGCGCCCGTGCAGCGCGGGCAAGGGCAGATCGCGCAGCGCCGTCGGCGTTTGGTAGACCAGCCGGCCCGCTTGTTCGAAGCTGTCGAAATCGATCTTCGCCTTGATCAAAGGCGCGCCAACTTTGGCCGCAGTTTCTTCGATGACCTCGCGCGCTTGCGGGCTCTGCGGCGCGATCACGGCGGGCGTACCACGCCGCAAAATCCCGGCCTTCTCGGCGGCAATTTTCCCCAAGGTGTCACCGAGCTTGTCCGCATGGTCCATCGCCACCGGCGTGATCACGCTGACGGCGGGCGATGCGACCACGTTCGTGGTATCGCAGCGCCCGCCCAGGCCCACTTCGAGCAGCACGACATCAGCAGGCGTCTCGGCGAAGGCGAGCAGGGCAGCGGCCGTGGTGATCTCGAAAAAGGTGATGGAAGCGCCGCCGTTGAAGCTAAGCGTTCGCTCAAGAATGTCGACCAGCTGGGCCTCGTCGATCGGGGCTGACGCGCCCGGGCCCGTCGCCAAAACGATGCGTTCGTGGAAACGCACAAGGTGGGGCGATGTGTAAACGTGCACGCGTTTACCGGCCGCCTCGAGCATGGCGCGCGCGAACGCGACCGTGGACCCCTTGCCGTTGGTCCCCGCCACGTGCAGCACCGGCGGCAGGCGGCGCTCGGGATGGTCCATCGCGGCCAGCAGCCTTTGGATGCGGTCGAGCGACAGGTCGATCAGCAGCGGGTGAAGCTGCTGCATGGTCTCAAGCAGCGCGACGCTGCGAAGCTCATCAGCCATGGGAGATCCGCTAAAGTTCGTCTGCATCAGGTGGCATCACGATGCGATAGGATGAACGGCAAAACAGAACCGTAGATGTCGGCTCGCTTAAACGCAGACCGCAGACTATCTCTAGATAAAAAAAAGCCGGACCTTGCGATCCGGCTAGGTGCGAACCCTTGCGACGAGTGTGTGCTCGACGAAGGCCGATGAAGGCGTGGAAGGGAGGGTACGCGCTTCGCGCTGTCCGTCACAGCGTGCGTGAGGGTTGCGCGCCGGTGTGCGTGCGACAACCCCGACCGGTGCATGCGAGTTATGCACTTCGTGCATATCGGGAGAAGCAACGCGTTAGGCCCGACCTTAAATCATTGAAATTGTTTAATATTTCCACTGCTTGGCTTTCGCGACCAGAAAGTCACGGAACACCTGAAGTCGCTTCGACCCACGCATCTCCTCCGCGTAAACGAAGTAGATCGGCAAATTCGGTAGCTCCAGATCGCGCAGGATGGGGACCAAGTCGGTCTCCTCTTCTGTTAGATAATCAGGGATGATACCGATCCCGACGCCGGCGCGGATCGCGTATTTGATGGCCACCAGCGAGTTGGCGCGCAAGGCCGGCAGCCGCGGGCTTTCGGGCGACCGGCCCAGGGTCTCGAGCGAATTGACCCGCGCCAGGTGCCCCTGCGGCGACGAAAAACTGATCAGGCGGTGCTTGTCGAGATCGGCAGCCGAGCGCGGCGTGCCGAACCGCCGGATGTACTGCGCAGATGCGAACGCATGCATGTGCATGGTGAACAGCGGGCGGCGGATCAGGTCGCTTTGCGTGGGCGCGACGGCCCAGATGGCAACGTCGGCGGCACGCATGGCGATATCGAGTTGCTCATCGGCCAGCAGCAATTCGGTACGGATATCGGGGTAGAGCTCGAAGAACTCCCGCAGGCGCTGCGTGATCCAGACCGTGCCGAGCCCCATCGGCGCCGTGACACGCAGCTCGCCAGTCGGCTTCGACGTTGTGTCGGCGAGCATGGTCTCTACGGTTTGAAGCTGGTTCAGCACCTCGCTGGCCGCCTTGTAGAGCAGTTCGCCCTGCTCGGTCAGCACTAGGCCGCGCGCATGGCGATGAAACAACGTTGCGCCCAGATCGCGCTCGAGCGCCGAGACCTGGCGGCTGATCGCCGACTGGCTAAGCTGCAGCGTTTCGCCAGCGTGGGTGAAACTGCCCGCATCGGCCGCAGCGTGAAATATGCGCAGTTTGTCCCAATCCATCACAAGTCTCGGTTCTCTCATGTCAGGTCATTGTGCGGCGCAGCATGGTGCGACGGTAGGGCGTGGTGAGGCCTGCGCATCGGGCGCAGCAGCAGCTAAACGCGTGGGACGCGCCGTCATATTCGCCTCCGCCTCAAAGGCGCCGCGTTGCCTTAAACTGCCTTCGTTTAACACGGGAGCGCGGCCAACGACGGGCGCAGACGGCGCTGCGGCCTTTCGACCATGCGCATACCATCATGATCAGGGGGGTCGCTTCGAGGCGCGCAAAATGCCCAAGCTGCAAGCGACGATGCTCCTCCTTAGCGCAAGCCTATGACGATCAGGCGAACTTGGCCGCAAGGCGCGACCCACGACGCCTCGCTGCCGGGGTCGCCGACACGGCATGACGCCGAACCGGCCTCGAACCGGCCTCTTGTTGCGCGGCGCGATCGCTACTCCGCGGCGTCGGCCGTGGCATCCGCCGGCGCAGCCGATGCGTTGCCCGCCTGCGTTTCCGCATCCGCGGTGGCGCCGCCGGCGGCCAGAAAACGCTCCGCTTCCAGCGCTGCCATGCAGCCCATGCCGGCAGCGGTGACGGCCTGCCGGTAAACATCATCGGTCACATCACCAGCAGCGAACACGCCAGGGATCGAGGTCGCCGTACTGTCGGGCGCCGTGATGAGGTAGTTGCCCTGTTTCATTGCAAGTTGACCGTCGAACAGCGCCGTCGCCGGCGCATGGCCGATCGCGACGAAAACACCGTGCGTGGCGATCTCGCGCGTTTCGCCTGAGCGCGCATGGCGCAGCCGCACGCCGGTGACGCCCTTCGGGTTGTCATCGCCCAAGATCTCATCGACCACGTGGTCCCAGACCACCTCGATCTTCTCGTGCTTAAACAGCCGATCCTGCAGAATTCTTTCAGCTCGCAGGCTGTCGCGCCGATGCACCAGCGTAACTTTCGTCGCGAAGTTGGTGAGGAACAACGCCTCTTCGACCGCCGTGTTGCCGCCGCCAACGACCACGACCTCACGGCCCTTGTAAAAGAAGCCGTCGCAGGTGGCGCAGGCTGACACGCCGTGCCCTTGGAAGGCGTCTTCGGACGGCAGGCCGAGCCATTTGGCTTGCGCGCCCGTGCAGATCACCAGGGCATCGCACGTGTAGGTATCGCCGCTATCGCAGCTTACCGTGAACGGGCGTTTCGACAGATCAACGGCGCTCACGTGGTCGGACACCATGGAGGTGCCGACGTTTTCGGCCTGCGCCTGCATCTGCTCCATCAACCAGGGGCCTTGGATCGCGTCTGCGAAGCCCGGGTAGTTTTCCACATCGGTGGTGATGGTGAGCTGACCACCCGGCTGGATGCCCTGGATCAGCACAGGGTCGAGCATCGCGCGCGCCGCGTAGACGGCTGCCGTGTAGCCCGCCGGGCCGGAGCCGAGAATGAGGAGCGGTGCGTGCTTGGTCATGGTGCAAGTCCAATCGTGCGAGGGTTGCGCAAGCTAACAAGCTATGATGCGCGGTGGTGCATCTGCGGCTTGGCCGGTGGCAAAGTGGTCAAGGCGCGCATGCCGCCATGCCACCATGATCACTTTTGGCTCTTCGGCGGCGAACCGGCGCGCGAATGCACGCGACGCCCCACGCAGCTCGCTTGGATGACGTGCAGCATACGCGCGACCGCGGTGCAACCGAAGCCAGCCCGGGCCACAACGGCCGCTGTGACATGCGCATCGCTGCATGTGATGTCAAACGCCTGCTCACATCAGTCCCAGGCTTTTAAAGCTGGCATGGCCGTCTTTGCCTACGATGACGTGGTCGTGAATAGAGATGCCGAGCGGTCGCGCGGCCTCGATGATCTGCCGCGTCATCGCGACATCGGCCTGCGAGGGCGTTGGATCACCGCTCGGATGGTTATGAACAAGGATCAGCGCGGTCGCCGCATGGTCAAGCGCCCGATGCACAACGGTACGAATATAGACAGGCGTGTGATCCACCGTGCCTGATTGCTGCAGTTCGTCGGCCAGCAGGTGGTTGCGCTTATCGAGGTAGAGCACGCGAAAATGCTCGCGCGGCTCAAACGCCATGACCGTGCGGCAATAAGTGAGGACGGCCTGCCAGGAGCCAAGCGCCTCACGCTCCTTGATGGCCCCGAACGCCAGCCGTTTGGCGGCCGCATGGGCGACCTTAAGGTCCAGGGCAATCGCCGGTCCAACCCCTTCGACCGCGCATAAGCTCTTCGTCGGTGCCGCGATCACCTCCGCCAACGACCCAAACCGCGCGATCAACCGCTTCGCGAGCGGCTTCGTGTCCCTGCGGGGCACCGCGCGAAACAGCATCAACTCAAGCAATTCGTAATCCGGCAGAGCCTCGCCATCGCTCGCCGTGAAACGCGCGCGAAGTCGTTCGCGGTGACCCTGGGGGCCTTCGATGCGGGCTTTCGCGGCCGTTGCCGCATCTGGCGACCTGCCGCACGGTTGAACGTCACCGGACGGCGCCAACGTGGACCCATCTGACGTCTCTTGGCGAGACGTCCCATGGCGAACGGGGACAGGCTGGGCTCGCGGGCCGCGTGACACGCGCAGCTTTTGGGGCGCGTAGGCTTCCGGCAACAACGGCAACAGACCCATGTCGCCCATCGGTGCGTGGGCCGACGGCACATCGCGCGTGTAAGCGCTGCCGTCTTTGCGCAGGCCGGACGAAGCCAAGGGCCGTTCCGATACCCGTTCCTTGCCGTACGCCATCAACGCCACCCTCACCCGTGCCGCGGCAGGTTGACCTCGCACCCGCAGCACAAACAAGGAACAAATAAGCAATCTAAGGGCACACTGTCAACCAGCGCCAGACTCCAGGAAAGTCACCCGCACCAGACACCCGGCACGCGGGCTAGCGGGTCTCAAACGGCGGCACATCGAGGCCCGCCGGCGAATAGGTGAAAACCTCGCACCCGCCCTCCGTGACGCCGACCGTATGCTCGCACTGGGCCGACAACTCGCGGTCACGCGTCACCGCCGTCCAGCCATCGCTCAACGGCTTCGTATGGGGCTTGCCGAGATTGATCATCGGCTCGACGGTGAAAATCATGCCGGGCTCGAGCAGCGTGCCCTCACCAGGGTTGCCGTAGTGCAGAATGTTCGGGCGATCGTGGAACTGGCGGCCGATGCCATGCCCGCAGTACTCCCGCACCACCGAGCAACGCTCGCCCTCGGCGTAACGTTGGATCGCGTGCCCGATATCGCCCGTTGTGAAACCCGGCTTGACGGCTTCAATGCCCAGTTTGAGCGCGTGTGCGGTGATCATGATCAACCGCTCTGCCCGACGCGAGATGGGGCCGACCGCGTACATGCGGCTCGTGTCACCGTGCCAGCCATCGACGATCAGCGTCACGTCGATGTTGAGGATGTCGCCCGCGCGCATCGGCTTGTTGTTGGGAATGCCGTGGCAGACGACGTGATTGATGGAGGTGCAGATCGAATGCGTGTAGCCGCGGTAGTTCAAGGTCGCGGGCATGGCGCCATGGTCGAGCGCGAAAGCGAACACCGCATCATCAAGTGCTTGTGTTGTCACACCCGGTTTAACCAGAGGGACCACCATGTCGAGTGCGGCCGCGGCGAGTTGCCCGGCTTTGCGCATCCCGTCGAAAGCGTCTGGTCCGTGAAGGGGACTGGCATGAGCGGGGCGTGCGGGTGCGGCGTAGGCTTCGGATGGGTCGGTCATCGTCTCGGGCATGGAAGGCTTGATCCGGGTCTGATGTGCGGGAGGCCGACGTGGGGGCATCTCGATCGATGGGATGGCGGGCATAATGGATGACGGGCAGAGCGTGGCAGGCTGAATGACGCGCAGCACAAACGAGCCTGAAGAAACCGAGCGGGCACGCGCGCGGCCACGGCGCTTGTGACCTGATGACTACTACGCAAGATTGGAAAGCGTCGTCAGCGCCACCTTCGGCGCGCGCTGTTGAGCGGTAATCTAGTGCAATGCTGCACGGTTGCAACCGGCGCCGCCTTGAGTGAAATATACGATGGGAGGACAAAAAAATGCAGATTAAAACGGGTCTTGGTCTTGGTGTGCTCGCGTTGGCGCTCGCCGGGCTTGGCATCAGCGCCACGCAACTTGAGGCGCAAAAGTTCCCCGAATGGGACATCGCCAAGATTTGCACGTCGGATAGCGCCCCCGGGCAATGCGGCTTGCTTGAGCGGCGCGCGCGCGGGCAGACCGCTTCGACGTGGAACCTGATGCCACGGGCCTGGCGGCGCGCGTGCCTTGGTGTCTTTAGGCCGCCCGTGCAGCCCAGTTACCGGGTTTTGTCGGATTGCGTTTCGATCGTCTCGCGCAATGCGAATGCGAACTATTCAACGGCGACCGCTGATACGCCGGCACCGCGCCTTGCAACTCCTGAAGAACGCGCTGCGAAGTTTCGCGCCGAACAGCAACGCTTGGCGACGATCCGCGCTGAAGAGCAGCGGCTCGCGGCGGAAGAAGCGAGCTTCATGAAGGCACTCGCGGCACTGCAGGCCGCCGAAGCTGCTGAGCGTAAGCGCAAGGCGGAAGAAAAACGCCGGCTGGCCGAAGCCAAACGCCTCGCCGAAGCCGAAGCACGTCGCAAAGCGCGCCAAGAAGCCGCGCGCCAGCGCCGGCTGGCCGCCAAACGCAAGCGTGAGGAAGAAGCGCGGCTCGCGGCGGAAGAAGCCAGCTTTATGAAAGCGCTTGCCGCTTTGCAGGCCGAAGAGGCCGCCGAACGCGAACGTCGTGCGCAGGCCAAGCGCGCTGCCGCAGCCGCCGCCGCCAAAGCAAAGCGCGAAGAGGAAGCGCGGATCGCGGCCGAAGAAGAAAGCTTTATGAAGGCGCTCGCCGCACTGCAGGCCCGTGAAGAAGCGGAGCGTCGGCGCAAGGCTGCTGAGAAACGCCGGCAGGCCGAAGCCAAGCGCCGTGCGGAGGCCGAAGCACGCCGCAGGGCGCAGGCCGAAGCGCGTCGCAAGGCGCAAGCTGAAGAGGCCGCCCGCCAACGCCGTCTGGCCGCTAAGCGCAAGCGCGAAGAAGAGGCGCGGATTGCGGCTGAAGAGGCGAGCTTCATGAAGGCGCTTGCGGCCCTGCAGGCCGCTGAAGCTGCCGAACGCGAACGCAAGGCCGCGGAGAAGCGACGTCTTGCCGAAGCGAGGCGCCGTGCCGAAGCTGAGGCCCGTCGTAAGGCGGAAGCTGAAGCGGCCCGTTTGCGCGCGCAAGCCGAAGCGCGTCGTAAGGCGCAGGCCGAAGAGGCTGCACGCCAACGCCGTCTGGCAGCTAAGCGCAAGCGTGAAGAAGAAGCGCGGCTCGCCGCTGAAGAAGCGAGCTTCATGAAGGCGCTTGCGGCCCTGCAGGCCGCTGAAGCTGCCGAACGCGAACGCAAGGCAGCGGAGAAACGACGTCGTGCTGAAGCGAGGCGCCGTGCCGAAGCTGAGGCCCGTCGTAAGGCGGAAGCTGAAGCGGCCCGTTTGCGCGCGCAAGTTGAAGCGCGTCGTAAGGCGCAGGCCGAAGAAGCCGCGCGTCAGCGGCGGCTGGCAGCAAGGCGTAGACGCGAAGAAGAAGCACGCCTTGCCGCCGAAGAGGCGAGCTTCATGAAGGCGCTCGCGGCCTTGCAGGCGGCGGAGGCGGCCGAACGCCAACGTAAGGCGGCTGAGAAGCGGCGGCTGGCCGAAGCCAAACGCCGCGCCGAAGCCGAAGCGCGTCGCAGGGCGGAAGCTGAAGCACGACGTAAGGCGCAAGCCGAGGCCCGCCGCAGGGCGCGCGCTCAGGCCGAAGCACGCCGACGCGCTGAAGCCCGTCGTAGGGCCGAAGCCGAACGCCGTCGCCAACGCGCCGAAGCCCGCCGCCGCAACCAGGCGCGGATTGCCGATGAGGAAGCGAGCTTCATGCAGGCGCTCGCAGCCCTGCGCGCCGCCGAAGCCGCGGAAGCCAAGCGCAAAGCGGAAGCCAAGCGCCTCGCCGCATTACAAAAGGCACGCGAAGAGGAAGCACGGCGCAGGGCAGAAGCTGAGCGCCAAGCGGCACTGCAGCGTCAGCGTGAAGCCGAAGAAGCGCGTCGCAAGGCTGAAGCGGAACGTCTGGCGGCGATCGAGGAAGCCAAGCGCGTTGAAGCTGAACGCGCACGCCAGGCCGCCGCGGCGGTCGAACGGCGCAAGCGTCAGCGCGCAGCCGCCCGTAAGCGCCGTCAGGCCCGTCTCGAAGCACGGCGCCGCGCCGCGCGCGAAACGCGCACCGCTGAAGCGAGCGCGTGCCAAGCCCGGCTTCGCGATCTCGCCCGCGCCGGTCGCATTAACTTTGCGTCCTCGCGTGCGCGGATCAACGCCAACAGCTTCCAGACGCTGACCCGCATCGCCGATGCTGCTCGCAACTGTGGTGCGGTCCGCATCACCATTGCAGGCCACACCGACGCCAGCGGCAATGCGGCCAAAAATCAAACGCTGTCGGAACGCCGCGCCGACGCGGTCGCCAAATACCTGATCTCGAAAGGCGTTCGCGCCCGGCAGATCAAGGCCGTTGGCTTCGGCGAGAAACGACCGATCGCCACCAACGACACGCGTGCCGGCCGGGCGCAGAACCGCCGCATCGAGTTCTCCGTCTCAGGAAGCGACAACTGAGCGGACCGGTGAGCCGCAGGCGAGATATGACCGGCGGCACAAACAGCTGAGAGCCGGTTCCGCTTCCATGCGGAACGCGGACCGACTTTCAGGGGCGGCGCACGCGCCGTTCGCGGAGGCCCGTGCGCATGCTTGACGTCGCATCGCCGCTGCACTGGGCGATCATCATCGCAACCTTCCTGGTGGCCGGCGGCGTCAAAGGCGTCGTCGGCCTCGGGCTGCCGACCGTGTCGCTTGCCGCGTTCACTTTCGCGTTCGGCCTCAAGACCGCGATGGCGTTGATGGTGGTGCCGTCGCTGATCACCAACATCGCCCAAATGCTGCAAGGGCCCGCGCTCGGCCGTCTGACACGCGCGCTCTGGCCCTTTCTCGTTGCCGCCTGCGTGGGCACTTTCGTTGGCGTTGCGATGCTGGTTCACGCCGATGAACGCTGGTTGGCGCTGCTGCTGGGCGTGCTGATCATCAGCTACGCGCTGGCCAATTTGCTGCCGTCAGTTCAGCGCTTCCGCAAGCCGCCCTCCGGCTCGCAGCCACAAGCTCCACCCCCACAATCGACAGGCCCGCAAGCCGACGCAGGCGGCACCGTGACCGGGACCCTGGTCGGCCTCGTCAACGGCATTTTGACGGGCCTCA